>DASYKC010000047.1:0-7823 GCA_035995885.1 Caldimonas sp.
TCGAAGGCCTGCGCCAGCGCCGCGGCCATCCTCGGGCTGTCGACGACGACACCGAGCTCGGTGTTCACGCGCGCCGAGCGCGGGTCGAAGTTGAACGAGCCGACGTAGACGCGCTCGCCGTCGACGCCGAAGGTCTTGGCATGCAGGCTCGCGCGCGAACTGCTGCCACTGCCACTGCCGCTGCCACTGCCACTGCCACTGCCGATGCCGATGCCGATGCCGATGCCGCCCGATGCGCCGCCGCCGCCGCTGGCGGAGCTCACCCGCAGCGGGCCTTCGATGAGCGCGGCGCGCGTGGAGCCTTCGCGCCGGTGCGGCAACGTCAGGTCGGCGTGCTCCGGCTTCAGTTCGTACAGCTCGACGCCGGCCCGCAACAAGGGCTCGCGCGATCGCGCATAGCCCGCGTGCACCGCGACGACGTCGGTCGCGGCGAGCGAATTCGTCAGGACGCGAACGCGGACGCCGCGCGCTTGCAATGCCGTCAACGCCGCGGTGCCGCTGGCCGTCGGAACGAAGTAGGGCGAGACGATATCGAGACCGCGGTCGGCACGGCCGAGAGCGCGCACCAGGTGGTCCGGGGCCGATTCGCCCGGCTCGGCGCCGCGCACCTTGTCCGGCGAGTCGGCGACGAGGCGGACGTCGGTCCACTCCATCGGCACCGTGTCGCCCTGCAGCTCGCGCATCAGGCGCGAGTCGCGCACGGCGGCGAGATAGCTCGCGACGCGCGGGTCGTCGTGCAGGGCCTCGAAGGCGTCATCCAGGGAATCGATCGAACGCTGGTGCGACGGCGGCCGCAGGACAGCGATGTCGTAGGCGAGGGCGCTGTTCCAGAAGGCATCGAAGGAGGCCGAGATCTGCGGCACGATGCGCCCCGCGAGCAGGACGTCGAGATCGGCGAACGTCATCGCGCTGCCGGCGGCGAAATATTCGTCGCCGACGTTGCGGCCGCCGGTCACCGCGACCAGGCCGTCGGCGATGAAGGCCTTGTCGTGCATGCGGTGGTTGACGCGGCCGAAGTCGGTGAGGAAGTCGAGCACGCGCCAGTCGCGGTGCACGAACGGATTGAAGAGGCGCACCTGGATGTTCGGCTCGCTGCTCAGCCGGGCGAGCAGCGCCTCGATCGGCGCCGAGTTGTTGTCGTCGAGGAGCAGGCGCACGCGGACGCCGCGCTGCCCGGCGCGCCAGACGTGCTCGAGAAGCAGCCGCCCGGTGCGATCGTCGTTCCAGAGGTAGTACTGCAGATCGAGGCTCGTCGTCGCCGCGTCGGCCAGCACCGCGCGGGCGACGAAGGCGTCGCGGCCGTCGTCGATCGGCAGCACGGCGCTGCGCGACGGGTCGGCGCCCGGCATGCCGGCGACGACGCGGCCGATCGGCGAGTCGGCGCCGGCGGCGCGGGTGACGCTCGGCGAACGGTCGTGCGGCACGTCGGGCAGGCTGGCGCAGGCGCCGAGCAGCACGGCGACGAGGCAGCACAGCCGATGAAGGCGCGCAGCGAGCGGGCCCGGCTCGGCGCTCGCAGCCTGCTCGACGACGGCGCCCGAAGTCATCGGCCAGTCTAGCCAGCGCGGCGTCCGGCGCAAAGGGCGTCCTTCGACCGGAGCGCGCTCGCCGGGCGCGCGGCGACCGGCCGCAAGCTTCACAATCGAGGCGTCCCGGTGCCCCCCGATGATCGACCTCAACACGCTCGGCATGACGGAGATCGTCCGTCTGCAGAACCAGCTCCAGCAGGAGCTCAGGCGCCGCTTCGAGCGCTCGCTGCTGATGGCGTTTTCCGACATCGTCGGCTCGACGCCTTATTTCGCGCGCTTCGGCGACGCCGTCGGCCGCCAGCTGCACCAGCTCCACTTCGACCTGCTCGGCCACGCCGCCACGGAGGCGCAGGGACGCATCGTCGATGCCGTCGGCGACGGCGTGTTCTGCGTCTTCCCCGGCGCCGAGGCGGGAATGCGCGGCATCGTCGCCTTCCAGCAGGCGATGGCGCGCGAGAACGCGACGCGGGCGCGCGAGCACCAGCTCGCCGTCCGCATCGGCCTGCACTGGGGCTCGGTGCTGACCGACGGGACGCTCGTGACCGGCGACTCGGTCCACGTCGCCGCCCGCGTCGCGCGCGCTGCCGAGCCCGGCGGCGTCTGCCTCACGCGCCAGGTGTTCCTCGAATTCGGGCCCGAGCTGCGCGTCCTCTGCCACCCGATCGGCACGCGCGAGCTGAAGGGCGTGACGACGCCGTTCGACCTCCTCGAGCTCGACTGGCGCGACCCGGCCGCGTTCCCGCGCCGCGTGCTGATCGAGGAGACCGAGCAGCAGATCGCCCTGCCGCAGCAGGACATCGTCAGCTTCGGCCGCCTGCACGAGCCCGACGGCGCCCGCGCCAACGACATCGTCCTGTTCCACCCGGATTCGGCGCGCTCGCGCCAGATCAGCCGCTGGCACTTCGAGCTGCGCCGCGCGCCCGACGGCCTGCGCCTGCGCACGCTGTCGGAAGGCCTCACCACCGTCGACGGCCAGCCGGTCGGCAAGGGCGTCGACGTGCCGGTGCGCAGCGGCACGCGGATCGGCGTCGCCAACACCCTGAACCTGCGCCTGGCGGGGCCGGCCCACGCGATGTCGAACGACGAGGAGAACCGGACGATGGTGATCAACCCCGACTCGCTGAGCTGAGCGGCGGCGCCCTCGCGAAAGAGCTGCGCGTGAAGACCTACGACATCGAAGTGCAGCGACTGAAGTCGACCCGGCACGACAAGGGAATGATCGAGCTCGGCATCGACGTCTCGGTGACGCCGCGGCCGGCGCGCGACGACCCGGCCACGACCAGCAGCCTGCGCCTGCCGGTCGAGCATGCGCGCTCGCTCCTCATCCTGCTCAAGCAGCAGCTCGCCGAGGTCGACAAGCTGCAGCCGCGCAGTCGACGATCCGGTCGGAGCTGAGCGCGACAGCAAGGCCGCCGGCTCCTGAACGAGAATGTCCGACGTGCAGGACGAATCGTCCGAACGAGAGGATCCCACACCATGACCCGCGCCAAGCATCTCGACGAGTCCCTGCGCACCCTTCGCTCGGAGATCCAGGCGCTGGACATCGGCGACGAAGAGGCCAGGCGGCGCCTCGAGAGCCTCGTCGGCGACATCGCGACGCGGGTCGGCGATCCGGCCGGCGGCGGCGTCGACGCGGGGCTGACCGGGCGGCTCAAGGCCTCGATCGTGAGCTTCGAGGCCTCCCATCCCCGCCTGGCCGTCCTGATGAACGACGTCCTGGAGAAACTGAGCGCGATGGGGATTTGACGCACCGGGGGTTCGGCCCGGCGATCGCACAATAGGGCGACCATGAGCGCTCCTCTTCCCCTCCTCGAAGTCACGCCGCGCGAGCTGTCGCGCTACCGCGCCGGCAACACCGGCATCGACTACGTCCATCGCTTCGAGTCGGGGCGGCCCGGCCCGCACGTGATGGTCAACGCCCTGACGCACGGCAACGAGCTCTGCGGCATGGTCGCGGTGTGCCACCTGCTCGACAGCGGCGTGCTGCCGAAGATCGGCACGATGACGCTGAGCTTCGCCAACGTCGCCGCGTACGAGACCTTCGATCCGGCCAAGCCGTTCGAGAGCCGCCTGATCACCCACAACCTCAACCGCATCTGGTCGCCGGCCTGGCTCGACGGCAAGGAAGACAGCGTCGAGCTGCGCCGGGCGCGCGAGATGCGGCCGGCAGTGGCGGCCGCCGACCATATCCTCGACATCCACTCGACGAGCCAGGACGTGGTGCCGTTCTGGGTCTATCCGGCGTTCGAGCGCAACGCCGCGGTGGCGCGAGCGCTGGCGCAGCCGGAGGTGCACCTGGTCATGCCCGCCGGGCTCGGCTCGGGCACGCCGCTCGTCCAGCACGGCGCGCACGGCCGGCCGGACGGCGCCGGCGCGGCGCTCGTCGTCGAATGCGGCCAGCACTTCAAGCAGGCGAGCGCCGACCTGGCGATCGAGGTGGCGACGAACTTCCTCGCCCACTTCGGCCTCGTCGACCGGCCGGCGGCGCCGCCGCCGGCGCCGCCGCGCCGCTTCGAGCTGCTGCGCACGCACGTGATCCAGCACGAGAGCTTCGCCTTCACCCGCCCGGTGATCGGCTTCGAGACCTTCGCCGAAGGCGAGCTGATCGCCACCGATGGCCCGCTCGAGATCCGCGCGCCGTGCGACGACTGCACGATCTTCATGCCGGCGCGCATCGTCATCGTCGGCCGCGAAGGCGTCTACCTGACCCGGCCGATGCACTGATCGGCGCGGTCGGCCGCGCGGCAGCCCTTGGTCAGGCTTCTCGGTACCAGTGGGGAAGCGACGCCATGTCGCTCTGCCATCCGGACAACGGTGCCACGAGGCGACGATTCAGTGCCCGGACGGTCGCACGGTCGATGATCGGCACGACGTAACCGTCGCCGACGACGAGGTCGTTCATCCTGATGAAGAGGGCGGCGCGCTTCAGCGGATCGAGCTCGCTCTCTGCGGCACGGAACAAGGCGTCGAATTCGCTGTTCTGCCAGCGCACGAGATTCTGGCCGAGCCACTTGTTGGCCTTCGAAGACACCTCCCACGACACGAAGCACTGCATCAGGCCTTCCGGATCCGGACTGTCGTTGCTCCAGTTGTAAGTCTGGACGTCGGCGTAGAACTTGCCGTACGTGTCCGAGTTGCCCATGTCGGACGAGAAGAACACGCTCGAGACGACGCCCTTGAGCTCCATCGCGATGCCGGCTTTCTGGGCCGCCTGCTTGACGACCGCCTGGAGCTTCTGTGCCACCGTGCCGATCGACGCCTGGAACAACAGCGTCAGCTTCCTGCCGCCCTTCTCGCGCACGCCGTCGGCGCCGGGCTTCCAGCCGGCCGCGTCGAGCAGCGCATTCGCCTTGGCGATGTTGAATTCCGACGTCGTGCCGACGCTCCGATAACGCGCCGGGTTGTTGATGTAGTTGCTCGTCGCCTTTCCCAGGCGGCCGTAGACGTAGGTCTCGATGCTCTGGCGATCGATCAGCAGGCCGACGGCGTGACGCACGCGTGCGTCGCTGAACAGCGGGTGACGCGTCTTCGGACTGGCTCGCTCGCCGTCGACCTCGACACCGGGATCGGTGAAGTTCAGGTAGATCGCCGCCGTCGCGCTCCCCCTCAGGAACTGCACCCGGCCCTTGCCGGCCGCTTCCATTCGCTGCAGCACGTCGTCCTCGACGATGAGGGTGCTCGCGAAGTCGTACTCGCCGGTCTGCAGGACGGCGCGTGCGGCCGATGCCGGATCGCCGCCGCCCTTCAGCTCGAGGGCATCGAAATGGGGGCGAAGGGCTTGGTGATAGCTCGGGTTGAGGGCCGCGCGCAGAAGGTCTCCCGGCCTGAATTCGACGAAGGTGTAGGCGCCGGTGCCGACCGGCTTGTTGTTGTTGGGCGAATCGCGCGACTTCGCGCCGCCGAAGGCGGCGAACAGGTGACGCGGCACGAGCAGCACCTGCGAATACTGGCCGGGCCAGAATGGTGAAGGCGCCGCGAAGACGACGCGCACGCTGTGCGAGTCGATCTTCTCGATCTTGAGGTTGCGGTAGCTGCCGGCGCTGACGGTGGCCGCGGCGGCGTCGATCGCGTACTGCCAGTTGAAGACGACGTCGTCCGCCGTGAACGGCTGGCCGTCGTGCCAGGTGACGCCGGGCTTGAGCCTCCAGACGACGCTGCGACCGTCGGCAGCCAGGCCGCCGTTCTCGCGGCTCGGGATCTCCGCTGCGAGCACCGCTTCCAGGTTCCCTTCCGCGTCCCACTGAGCGAGGGGCTCGTAGAAGATGCGCGATCCGAAGAAGTCCTTCATGCCGGTGGCGAAGTGCGGATTGAGCAGCGTCGGTCCCTGCCATTCGATCATTCGCAGGATCCCGCCCCCGCCTCGCTTCGTCGGCTTGTACGGCGATGCGGGCTGCGCCGCAGCAACACCGGCCTGCATCAGCATCAGCCCGGCCATGGGAGCGCTGAGGCCGAGGCCCAGCATCCTTTCGACGAAGCGTCGGCGCGGCAGACCGCCGACGCGCACCGCCTCGACGAGTCGCCGCAGCTCCGTCTCGGTCATGTCTCCAGTGGATGCCTGTTCGCGACTTCAGTCAACGGCGCGGCGGCGCAGGACGATGAACGCTCGCGCGCGCAGCGAGCGCCGTCGTCGCCGCGATGTGACTCCGGCGCCAGCGCGCTGGCGGCTCCGGCAGTATGCTGGCGCATGGACCTCGGACTGACAGGCAGGCGGGCGCTCGTCACAGGCTCGACGGCCGGCATCGGCCTCGCGACCGCGCGTGCGCTGGCGCGCGAGGGCGCCGACGTCACCCTCAATGGCCGGACGCAGGCGCGCGTCGACGCCGCCGTCGCGGCCCTGAGACGCGAGCTCCCCGGAGCGACCGTCGCCGGGATCGCCGCCGATCTGAGCACCGCCGCGGGCTGCGCGGCGTTGATCGGCCGGCTGCCCGAGGTCGACGTGCTCGTCAACAACCTCGGCATCTTCGAGCCGAAGCGCTTCGAGCAGATCAGCGACGAAGACTGGATGCGCTTCTTCGAGACCAACGTCCTCAGCGGCATCCGCCTCTCGCGCCACTACGTGGGGGCGATGCGCTCGCGCGACTGGGGCCGGATCGTCTTCGTGTCGAGCGAATCGGCGCTGCAGATCCCGACCGAGATGATCCACTACGGCATGACCAAGACGGCGCAGCTCGCGATCGCGCGCGGCCTCGCCGAGACGCTCGTTGGCACCGGCGTCACCGTCAACAGCGTGCTGCCCGGCCCGACGGCGTCGGAGGGCGTCGGCGGCTTCGTCGCCCAGATGGCCGCCGATCGCGGCGTCGACGCGGCGACGGTCGAGCGCGAGTTCTTCGCGACGGCGCGCCCGTCGTCGCTGCTGCAGCGCTTCGCGACGCCCGACGAAGTCGCGGCGATGATCGTCTACGTCTGCAGCGTCCCGGCGGCGGCGACGACGGGCGCGGCGCTGCGCGTCGACGGCGGTGTCGTGAGGTCGATCGCCTGATCCATGGACCTCGAGCTCGGGACCAAGCGCGCGCTCGTCACCGGCGGCTCGCGCGGCATCGGCAAGGCGATCGCGCGCGGCCTCGCTCTCGAAGGCGCTGCGGTCGCGATCCTGGCGCGCGACCCGGAGCGCCTCGCCGCGGCCGCTGCCGAGCTCGCCAACGAGACCGGCGCCAAGGTCGTCGCCGTCGTCGCCGACACCACCGACGATGCGCAAGTCGAGCGCGCCGTCGCCGAGGCGGTGGCCGCGCTCGGCGGCGGCATCGACATCCTCGTCAACGCCGCGGCCGAGCCCGGCGGCTACGCGGCGCCGCCGTCGCTCGCCGAGATCGACGCCGCCCAGCTGCAGCGCGAGATCGACGTCAAGGTCATGGGCTACCTGCGCTGCGCGCGCGCCGTCGCGCCGTACATGCAGGCGCAGCGCTGGGGCCGGATCGTCAACCTCAGCGGCCTGGCCGCGCGCCAGACCGGCAACACCATCGGCAGCATCCGCAACGTCGCGGTCGCGGCGATGGCCAAGAACCTCGCCGACGAGCTCGGCCCCGCCGGCATCAACGTCACCGTCGTCCACCCCGGCCTGACGCGGACCGAGCGCACCGCCGCGCTCGTGCAGGCGCGCGCGAAGGCGCAACAGACGAGCGCGGCGGCGGTCGAGAAGCAGATGGCCGAAGGCAACTCGATCCGCCACCTCGTCGACGCCGCCGAGGTGGCGCACGTCGTCGTCTTCCTCTGCTCGCCCCGGTCGGTGGCGATCAACGGCGACGCCATCGCCGCCGGCGGCGGCGTGCCGCGCAGCATCCACTACTGAGCCGCCGC
>DASYKC010000048.1:0-1870 GCA_035995885.1 Caldimonas sp.
CTCCTGTCCTTCATGCTCGCGTTCTCGACCGGCACCAGCTCGGCCATGCGGCCCTTGGCGATGACGAAGCCGCCCGGATGCTGCGACAGGTGGCGCGGGAACGAGATCAGCTGCGCGGTGAGCGACATCCAGAGCTTGACGACCGGCGCGTCGGGATCGAAGCCGCTCTCGCGCAGCCGCTCGGGAGCGATGCCGCGGCCGTCGAACCAGTGCTGCGTCTTCGACACCGTCTCGATGCGCTGCAGGTCGATGCCGAGGGCGCGGCCGGCGTCGCGCAGCGCCGAGCGCGGCCGGTAGCTGATGACGACGGCGGTGAGCGCGGCGCGGTGCCGCCCGTACTTGCCGTAGATGTACTGGATCACCTCCTCGCGGCGCTGGTGCTCGAAATCGATGTCGATGTCGGGCGGCTCGTTGCGCTCGACGCTGATGAAGCGGCCGAAGAGGAGCGTCGCCCGGCGCGGATCGACCTCGGTGACGTGCAGGCAGTAGCAGACGAGCGAATTGGCGGCGCTGCCGCGGCCCTGGCACAGGATCTTCTGATCGCGCGCCCAGGCGACGATGTCGGCGACGGTGAGGAAGTAGGCTTCGTACTCGAGCTCGGCGATGACCGCGAGCTCGTCTTCGATCTGCTGCCGATATGCGTCGGGCAGGCCCTTCGGGAAGCGCTTCGGCACGCCATCGTAGGTGAGCTTCCTCAGCCACGAGGCCGGCGTCTCGCCGGAAGGGACGATCTCCTGCGGGTACTCGTACTTCAGCTCGGCGAGCGAGAAGCTGCAGCGGCCGGCGAGGACCATCGTGTTCTCGAGCCACTCGGGCTGGTAGAGCGCGGCCAGGCGGCCGCGCGAGCGCAGGTGCTGCTCGGCGTTGGGCTCGAGCGCGAAGCCGCACTCGGCGACCGGCTTGCCGAGGCGCGTCGCGGCGAGCGTGTCCTGCAGGGGCTTTCGCGAGCGGACGTGCATCAGCACGTCGCCGGCGGCGACGATCGGCAGCTCGGTGAAGCGGGCGACGCGGACGACGGTGTCGACGAGGTCGTCGTCGCCGGCGCGATGCAGGAGCTCGAGGGCGATCGCGGCGCGGTCCTGGAACCAGGTCTTCAGCCACATCGCGTGGGCGAAGACGTCTTCGAACGAGTGCGTGGCCGAAGGCACGAGCAGCGCCAGGCACTCGGGCAGGCCGGTGAGCGTGGGCGCATTCGGCACCTTGCCCTCGACGTCGCCGGGATGGGCGACGTATGCCCCTTTCTCGGCGCGGCGGCGCGCGACCGTGATCCAGTGCGAGAGGTTGCCGTAGCCGCGCCGCGTCTGCGCGAGCAGGACCAGGCGCGCGTGCGGCGCGCCGCTGCCCGGCATCGTCAGGCGCATCTCGCTGCCGATGACGAGGTGCAGCTGCTGCGTCTTGGCCTCGAGGTGCGCGCGGACGACGCCGGCGAGCGAGCACTCGTCGGTGATCGCCAGCGCGCCGTAGCCGAGCGCGGCGGCGCGCTCGATCAGCTCCTCCGGGTGCGACGCGCCGGTCAGGAAGCTGAAGTTGCTGCGGCAGTGAAGCTCGGCGTAGCGCGGTAGCACGGGAAGAAGGGCTCGCGGGCACGCGGCGGCGGCCTCGCAGCAAAGGCATCGGCGTAGGCGTCGCGGGCGATATCAGCGTCGACATCGGCCTCCGCCGCATCGGTATCGCGACCGGCCTTTTCGGTGCGACCGGCGCGGCCGCCGTCGACGGAGCGGCCGTCGTGCATCGTCAGCATCAGGGCGTCGAGCGGGCTCGACGTTCCGGCCGCGGCCGATTTCAGCACGTGGGTGTAGATCATGGTCGTGCTGACGTCGGCGTGGCCGAGCAGCTGCTGCACGGTGCGGATGTCGGTGCCGGCCTGGAG
>DASYKC010000049.1:0-17426 GCA_035995885.1 Caldimonas sp.
GTCGATGACCGTGCCGTTGGTGCCCTGGTCGACGCGCAGCGACGTGTCCTTCACGTCCGAGGCCTTCTCGCCGAAGATCGCGCGCAGGAGCTTTTCTTCCGGCGTCAGCGTCGTCTCGCCCTTCGGCGTGACCTTGCCGACGAGCGTGTCGCCCGGGTTCACCTCGGCGCCGACGTAGACGATGCCCGACTCGTCGAGACGAGCGAGCTGGTTCTCGGCCAGGTTCGGGATGTCGCGCGTGATTTCCTCGGCGCCCAGCTTGGTGTCGCGCGCCATCACCACCAGCTCCTCGATGTGAATCGAGGTGTAGCGGTCGTCGGCGATCACGCGCTCGCTGATGAGGATCGAGTCCTCGAAGTTGTAGCCGTTCCAGGGCATGAACGCGACCAGCATGTTCTGGCCGAGCGCGAGCTCGCCGATGTCGGTCGAGGCGCCGTCGGCAATGATGTCCTCGGCGTCGACGGTGTCGCCGCGCTTGACGATCGGGCGCTGGTGGATGTTCGTGTTCTGGTTCGAGCGCTGGTACTTGATCAGGTTGTAGATGTCGACGCCGACCTCGCCCGACACCGTTTCCTTGTCGTTGACGCGGATGACGATGCGGTTGGTGTCGACGTAGTCGACGACGCCGCCGCGCTTGGCGGCGACGACGGTGCCCGAGTCCTTGGCGGCGACGCGCTCGACGCCGGTGCCGACGAACGCCTTCTCGGGGCGCAACGTCGGCACGGCCTGGCGCTGCATGTTCGCGCCCATGAGCGCGCGGTTCGCATCGTCGTGCTCGAGGAACGGCACGAGCGAGGCCGCGACCGAGACGATCTGCGTCGGCGCGACGTCCATGTACTGGATGCGCTCGGCCGAGGTCAGCACCGATTCGCCGTTGTCGCGCGCCGAGACCAGCTCGTCGATGAGACGGCCTTCGGCATCGAGCGTCGCGCTCGCCTGGGCGATCACGTACTTGCCTTCCTCGATCGCCGACAGGTAGTCGATCTTCATCGTCACCTTGCCGTCGGCGACCCGGCGATACGGCGTCTCGAGGAAGCCGTACTCGTTGAGCTGCGCGTACAGGGCGAGCGAGTTGATCAGGCCGATGTTCGGACCTTCCGGCGTCTCGATCGGGCAGACCCGACCGTAGTGCGTCGGGTGCACGTCGCGGACCTCGAAGCCGGCGCGCTCGCGCGTCAGGCCGCCCGGGCCGAGGGCCGAGACGCGACGCTTGTGCGTGATCTCGGAGAGCGGGTTGGTCTGGTCCATGAACTGGCTCAGCTGCGAAGCGCCGAAGAACTCCTTCAGCGCCGCCGAGATCGGCTTCGAGTTGATCAGGTCGTGCGGCATCAGCGCTTCGGTCTCGGCCTGACCGAGGCGCTCCTTGACCGCCTTCTCGATCCGGGCCAGGCCCGACCGGTACTGGTTTTCGGCCAGCTCGCCGACGCAGCGCACGCGCCGGTTGCCGAGGTGGTCGATGTCGTCGACCTCGCCGCGGCCGTTGCGCAGCTCGACCAGGATCTTGACGACGTCGAGGATGTCCTCGTTCGACAACGTCATCGCGCCTTCGGGCGCATCGCGGCCGACGCGGGCGTTGAACTTCATCCGGCCGACGCGCGACAGGTCGTAGGTATCCGCGCTGTAGAACAGGCGATGGAAGAGCGCTTCGACCGCGTCTTCGGTCGGCGGCTCGCCGGGCCGCATCATGCGGTAGATGGCGACGCGCGCGGCGAGCTGGTCGGCGGTCTCGTCGGACGCGAGCGTCTGCGAGATGTAGGCGCCTTCGTCGAGCTCGTTGGTATAGAGCGCGGGGATTTCCTTGACGCCCGCCAGGCGCAGCTTCTTGAGCAGCGCTTCGGTCAGCTCGTCGTTGGCCTTGGCCAGGATCTCGCCGGTCTCGGCGTCGACGACGTTTCGGGCCAGCATGCGGCCGATGACGTAGTCCTCGGGAACCGAGATGAACTTGGTCTCCGACTGCTCGAGCTGGCGCACATGGCGCGCGGTGATCCGCTTGTCCTTCTCGACGACGACCTTGCCGTCCTTGTCGGTGATGTCGAAGCGCGCGATCTCGCCGCGCAGCCGATCGGCGACGAACTCGAGCTGCGCGCCGGAATCCATCAGGCGGAAGTTGTCGAAGACGAAGAAGTTGGCGAGGATCGCCTCAGGGTTGAGGCCGATCGCCTTCAGCAGGATCGTCACCGGCATCTTGCGGCGGCGGTCGACGCGGAAGTAGAGGATGTCCTTCGGATCGAACTCGAAGTCGAGCCACGAGCCGCGGTAGGGAATGATCCGCGCCGAGAACAGGAGCTTGCCGCTCGAATGCGTCTTGCCCTTGTCGTGCTCGAAGAACACGCCCGGCGAGCGGTGCAGCTGCGAGACGATGACGCGCTCAGTGCCGTTGACGATGAACGAGCCGTAGTCGGTCATGAGCGGCACTTCGCCCATGTAGACCTCCTGCTCCTTGATCTCCTTGACCGTCTTCGCCTGGGCGGATTCACGGTCGTAGATGATCATCTGCAGCTTCGCCCGGACGGCGGCGGCGTACGTCAGGCCGCGTTGCTGGCACTCGCGCGTGTCGAACGCGGGCTTGGCCATGTTGAACTCGATGAACTTCATCTCGACGAACCCGTTGTGCGACACGATCGGGAACGCGGAGAGGAAAGCCGCTTGCAGCCCTTCGGGCTTGCGCTTTTGCGGTGGAACGTCTTTTTGCAGGAAGGCGACGTACGAGTCTTTCTGCATCGTCAGCAGATAGGGCACGTTGAGAACGCTCTCGCGCTTGCCGAAGCTCTTGCGGATGCGCTTCTTCTCGGTGTAGGAATAGGGGATTGCTTGCTGCGCCATGAACACTCCGTTCAGGTTGCCCCGCTGGCCCAGCGGGACGGACCCACGAACACGCGACCGGCCGGGCCACGCACTCGCGAAGGCGACTGTCTTTCGAGCCTTGCGCTCGAAGCTTGGTGGCAGGCCACTACCTGCCGCTGGCGGACAACCCCGGCGTTGCACCGGAGCCCGACCAAACCCGTTCCTTGCAGTCGGATCAAGGAACTTTTTTCGAAACCACTTGGAAGAACCCTCGATTGTCGGTCGGGGCGCTTTCAGGTGCTTTCGAAAGGCCATCGGCCCTTCGGGAAGCGCGAAAGGCCGGGCGCCGAAAACCGGCGCCCAGCCTGCCGCACGGGGTCACTTACTTCAGTTCCGCCTTGGCACCGGCGTCTTCCAGCTTCTTCTTGCCGGCTTCGGCATCGGCCTTGGTCATCGCTTCCTTGACCGGCTTCGGCGCGCCGTCGACGAGGTCCTTGGCTTCCTTCAGGCCCAGGCCCGTCAGCTCGCGAACCGCCTTGATGACCTGCACCTTGTTGGCGCCGATTTCGCTCAGCATGAGCGTGAACTCGGTCTGTTCCTCGACGACTGCTGCAGCGACACCGCCGCCAGCGCCGCCGCCGCCCGGCGCGGCCATCGCCGCGGCCGACACGCCGAACTTTTCCTCGATCGCCTTGACCAGGTCGTTGAGCTCCATCACCGACATGCTGTCGAGGGCGGAGATGAATGCGTCTTTATCGAATGCCATTTGAGATTCCAGTTCTATATGGTTGCTGTTGCTTGTCGTTCAAGCCGCTGCAGGCGCGGCTTCGGCGGCGGCCGGCTCGGCGGCCGGAGTCCCGGCGCCGCGCTTCTCGGCAAGCATCGCCAGCACGCGCGCGATCCGCGCGATCGGCGACTGCATCAGCCCGAGCAGCTGCGAGAGCAGCACTTCCTTCGACGGGATCGAGGCGAGCGACTGCACGCCCTTCGCGTCGAGCGCCTTGCCGGCATAGGCGCCGGCCTTGATGACGAGCTTGTCGTTGCCCTTGGCGAAGTCGGCCACGACCTTCGCCGCGGCGACCGCGTCTTCGGAAAAACCGTAGATCAGGGGGCCGACCATGCTGGCCGACGCCACCTCGAACGGCGTTCCGGCGACGGCGCGACGAGCGAGCGTGTTCTTCAGCACGTGAAGATAGACGCCCTTCTCGCGCGCAATCTTGCGGAGCGCGTTCAGGTGTTCGACGGTCATGCCACGGTACTCGGCCAGGGCGAGCGTCTGCGAGCGGGCCACCTGCGCCGCCACGTCCGTCACCACGGTCTGTTTCTCGTTGCGATTGAGACTCAAGAGTCCCTCCTTTCGTCATGCGCCGCAGCGGCTAGGCCGTGGCGCATCGGTTCAGCGACCAGTCGAACAGGAACCTCATTCCTCTTCGGCGGGGCCGCCATCTGCGCTGGCCATTAAGCAGCTCGCAAGAGCTGCACCAGCGGTCTTCGATGGCCCGAGCCTGCCGGTTGCCCGGCCGACTCGGCCCACCATCTCGTCGGCGACCGCTCTCTGCGGCCGCCCTTCAAACCTCGATCAGGCGGCTTGCGCCGCCGTCCAGCGAATCAAGCCGCCTGCGCGCCTTGAGCGTTGATCGACGCCAGGTCGACGCGGGCGCCGACGCCCATCGACGACGACAGCGCCACCTTCCTCAGATAGATGCCCTTGCTCGACGCCGGCTTCGACTTGTTGAGCGCCTCGATCAGGGCGCGCAGGTTGGCGACGAGCTTGTCGTCGTCGAACGAGCGCCGGCCGATCGTCGCGTGGACGATGCCGGCCTTGTCGACGCGGAACTGGACCTGGCCGGCCTTGGCGTTGCGAACCGCCTGCGCCACGTCGGGCGTGACGGTGCCGACCTTCGGGTTCGGCATCAGGCCGCGCGGGCCGAGGATCTGGCCGAGCGTGCCGACGACGCGCATCGTGTCGGGCGAAGCGATGACGACGTCGAAATCCATCTTGCCGGCCTTGATCTCGGCGGCGAGGTCGTCCATGCCGACGATGTCGGCGCCGGCGGCGCGCGCTTCCTCGGCCTTGGCGCCCTGGGCGAAGACGGCGACGCGCTTGGTCTTGCCGGTGCCGCTCGGCATCACGACCGCGCCGCGAACGACCTGGTCGGACTTCTTGGCGTCGATGCCGAGCTGCACGGCGACGTCGATCGACTCGTCGAACTTCGCCGTCGCGCATTCCTTGACGAGCGCGAGCGCGTTGTCGAGCGGGTAGAGCTTGGTGCTGTCGACCTTGCCGGCAATCGCCTTCTGGCGCTTGGTGAGCTTGCCCTTGCTGTTCTCGGTAGCCATGGTCAGACCACTCCTTCCACGGTGATGCCCATCGAGCGCGCGGTGCCGGCGACGGTGCGGATCGCCGCCTCGAGGTCGGAGCCGGTGAGGTCGCGCTGCTTGGCCTTGGCGATCTCCTCGACCTGGCCGCGCGTGAGCTTGCCGACCTTGTCGACGTGCGGCTTCGCGGAGCCCTTCTCGAGCTTCAGGATCTTCTTGATGAGCACCGACGCCGGCGGCGTCTTGAGGATGAAGGTGAACGACTTGTCGGCATAGGCGGTGATGACGACCGGCAGCACGAGGCCGGGCTCCATGCTCTGGGTCTGGGCGTTGAACGCCTTGCAGAACTCCATGATGTTGAGGCCGCGCTGGCCGAGCGCCGGGCCGATCGGCGGCGACGGGTTGGCCTTGCCGGCCGGGACTTGCAGCTTGATGTAGCCGACGACTTTCTTTGCCATGACTGGCTCCTTGTATCGAGTTCAAGCGCCTTGCAGGACAGCCTGCTCAGCTCCTCGTTCAGTCACCCGGGAAACGCGAAAGGCGGGAGACGCCGGGTGGCGCCCGTCTCCCGCCGCTGAATCAGACCTTCTCGACCTGGGCGAAATCGAGCTCGACCGGGGTCGCCCGGCCGAAGATCGTGACGGCGACGCGGACCTTCGACTTGTCGTAGTTGACGTCTTCGACCGAGCCGTTGAAATCGGTGAACGGGCCTTCCTTGATGCGAACCATCTCGCCCACTTCCCACTGCACCTTCGGGCGCGGCTTCTCGACGCCTTCCTGCATCTGCGAGACGATCTTCAGCACCTCGGCCTCGGAGATCGGCGAGGGGCGCGTCTTCGCGCCGCCGACGAAGCCCGTGACCTTGCTCGTGTGCTTGACCAGGTGCCAGGTGTCGTCGCCCATCTCCATCTCGACCAGCACGTAGCCGGGGAAGAAGCGCCGCTCGCTCACCGACTTCTTGCCGTTCTTGAGCTCGACGACCTCTTCCATCGGCACCAGGATGCGGCCGAACTTTTCCTTCATCTCCGAGCGGTCGATGCGCTCGCGAAGATTCCTCTCGACCGCCTTTTCCATGCCCGAGTACGCGTGCACGACGTACCAGCGCTTGCCGGCGGTCGCGGCGAACGATTCGGGGGTCACGGCCGTTTCGGCCTTTGCGCTCGTTGCAGTCACTCGATATTCCTTAGCGCTTCCAGCCGAGAATCAGGTCGTACAGCAGCCACTCGAGCGTCTTGTCGGTGAACCAGAGGAACAGCGCCATGACGACGACGAAAGCGAACACGTAGCCGGTCATCTGCAGCGCTTCCTTGCGCGTCGGCCAGACGACCTTCTTGACCTCGCGGATCGAATCCTGGCCGTAGGCGATCAACTGCTTGCCGGGCTCGGAGGTGAAGAACGTGGCGACCGCGACGATCATCAGCACCAGCAGCGCGACAACGCGCAGCCAGAGATCCTGCTGGCCGAGCGCGTAGAACGCGACGACGGCGCCGACGACGAGCACGCCGGCGACGGCGAGCTTGGCCTTGTCGGCGGCGGTCGAGACGGTCTCGACGGGAGTTGCAGTTGGATTCGCCATGGTTCTCGGTGCCGGACGGCGCCTTGCGGCGCGCGTCCTGGGAGTTCTCGGTCTATTCGGTGGAGTGATCGGACCTGCCTGTGGCAGGGGCGGAGGGCATCGAACCCCCAACCTCTGGTTTTGGAGACCAGCGCTCTGCCAATTGAGCTACACCCCTGCGGTCGATCACTCCAGAATCTTCGCCACGACCCCTGCGCCGACGGTTCTGCCGCCTTCTCTGATGGCGAAGCGGAGGCCCTCTTCCATGGCGATGGGGTTGATGAGCTTGACGGTGATCGAGACGTTGTCGCCCGGCATCACCATCTCCTTGTCCTTGGCCAGCTCGACCGCGCCGGTCACGTCGGTCGTCCTGAAGTAGAACTGGGGCCGGTAGTTGTTGAAGAACGGCGTGTGCCGGCCGCCCTCTTCCTTCGAGAGCACGTAGATCTCGGCCGTGAAGTGGGTGTGCGGCTTGACGCTGCCGGGCTTGCAGAGCACCTGGCCGCGCTGGACTTCTTCGCGCTTGGTGCCGCGCAGCAGGATGCCGACGTTGTCGCCCGCCTGGCCCTGGTCGAGGAGCTTTCTGAACATCTCGACGCCGGTGCAGGTGGTCTTCTGGGTCGGGGTGATGCCGACGATCTCGATTTCCTCGCCGACCTTGATGACGCCGCGCTCGACCCGGCCCGTGACGACGGTGCCGCGCCCGGAGATGGAGAAGACGTCTTCGACCGGCATCAGGAAGGCGCCGTCGATGGCCCGCTCGGGCTGGGGGATGTAGGTGTCCAGAGCCTCGGCCAGCTTCAGGATGCTGCCTTCGCCGAGCTCGCCCTTGTCGCCCTCAAGCGCGAGCTTGGCCGAGCCGTGGACGATGGGGGTGGCGTCGCCCGGGAATTCGTACTTGTCGAGGAGCTCGCGAACTTCCATCTCGACGAGCTCGAGGAGCTCGGCGTCGTCGACCATGTCGCACTTGTTCATGTAGACGATGATGTAGGGCACGCCCACCTGGCGCGCCAGCAGGATGTGCTCTCGGGTCTGCGGCATCGGGCCGTCGGCGGCCGAGACGACCAGGATGGCGCCGTCCATCTGCGCCGCTCCGGTGATCATGTTCTTGACGTAGTCGGCGTGCCCCGGGCAGTCGACGTGGGCGTAGTGCCGGTTCTTGGTCTCGTACTCGACGTGGGCGGTGTTGATGGTGATGCCGCGCGCCTTCTCTTCGGGCGCAGCGTCGATCTGGTCGTACGCCTTGGCCTCGCCGCCGTAGAGCTTGGAAAGCACCGACGTCAGCGCCGCCGTCAACGTCGTCTTGCCGTGGTCGACGTGGCCGATCGTGCCCACGTTCACGTGCGGCTTGGTGCGCTCGAATTTTGATTTAGCCATAACAACTCCGACAGCGGGCCTGCTGCGCAGGCCCTTAAAGGTTGATTTTCACACCGCTTGCGCAACACGCTGGTGCCCATGGCGCGGATCGAACGCGCGACCTCTCCCTTACCAAGGGAGTGCTCTACCACTGAGCCACATGGGCTGAATATCGAGACTCGACCTCAGTCTGAAAAGCGCTCGGCGATCGATCCCAAGCGCTTGTCGGACTGGAGCGGGAGACGGGAATCGAACCCGCGTCATTAGCTTGGAAGGCTAGGGTTCTACCATTGAACTACTCCCGCTCGGGAGGCTGGCCACGCGGCCCGCGCCGGGAAGAAAAGACTGATTTGTCGTGGTGGAGGAGGCTGGATTCGAACCAGCGTAGGCGTAAGCCAACAGATTTACAGTCTGCCCCCTTTAGCCACTCGGGCACCCCTCCGAGACGAACCCGTGACTATAGCAGGCTTCGGGGCGTCGAGCCGATTTCCCACCAGTCGACGAGGTGGGCGGTGGCGGCGAAATGGTTGCCCTCGGCCATGAAGCCCCGGTCGAAGTCGTAGGACGGATGGCGTGTCGCCAGGACGATGGCCGGCGACCGCGGCGACCTCGCCTCGGCCCAGAAGGCGCGCGCCTTCGCGCCCCAGAGCAGGAACACCGGCGGATCCTGCCGATCGCTGAGGTGAAAGACGATCTCGCGTGTGAGCGCTTGCCAGCCGCAACCGCCATGACTGGCGCTGCGACCCACCTCGACCGTCAGCACCGGATTGAGGAGCAGCACGCCTTGGCGAGCCCACGCGTCGAGCGCGCCGTGCTCCGGCGCGACGAATCCGGGCCTCGCCTCGGCGAGCAGCTCGAAGACGCGGGCGAGCGATCGAGGTCGCCCCTTGGCGGCCGAAAACGCCAGGCCGTCCGCGTGGCCGAGCGTCGGATAAGGATCCTGGCCGATGACGACGACCTTGACGTCCCCGGGATCGACCAGGCGCAGCGCGCGCAACGGATCTGCGGGCGCGATCGGCCGATCGCCCGAGGCGGCAGACACCGCCTCCCCGACCGCGGCGAGACGCGACGCCGTCCAGCCCGGCAGGACGGCTCGCCAGGCCGGCGGCAGCGACGCCAGCGCCGCGCCGAGATCGCTCGCCTTCACGCCAGGAGAGCGGCGAGCGCGACGCCGGGATCGGCGGCGCGCATGAACGCTTCGCCGACCAGGAACGCATTCACGCCGGCCGCGCGCATGCGGCGCACGTCGACCGAGGCGAGGATGCCGCTCTCGGTGACGACGAGCCGGTCCGCCGGGATGCGCGGCAGCAGCGCCAGCGTCGTCGCCAGCGTCACCTCGAAGGTGCGCAGGTTGCGGTTGTTGATGCCGACGAGCGGCGTGCGCAACGCGAGCGCGCGCTCGAGCTCGCCCTCGTCGTGGACCTCGACCAGCACCGCCATGCCGAGGCCGAGCGCGAGCGCCTCGAAGTCGCGCATCTCGCCGTCGTCGAGCGCGGCGGCGATGAGGAGGATCGCGTCGGCGCCGAGGGCGCGCGACTCGAACACCTGCCAGGCGTCGACGATGAAGTCCTTGCGCAGCGCCGGCAGCGACGTCGCCGCGCGCGCCGCCGCGAGGTACTCGGGCGCGCCCTGGAAGAACGGCGCGTCGGTGAGGACGCTGAGCGCGGCGGCGCCGTGGCGCTCGTAGCTGGCGGCGATCTCGGCCGGCCGGAAGTCGGCGCGCAGGACGCCCTTGCTCGGGCTCGCCTTCTTGACCTCGGCAATCACCGCCGCGGCGCCCGCGTCGAGCCGGCTCTGCAAGGCGGCGACGAAGTCGCGCGCCGGGTCCTGAGCTTCCGCGCGCGTGCGCATCGCCGCGAGGTCGGCCTTCACGCGTCCCGCGGCGACTTCTTGACGCTTGACGGCGACGATGCGATCGAGGATGTCGCTCATCGCCGCCTTCAGCCCTTCGCTTGCCGCATCGCGAACGCGATGACCTGATCAAGCTTGGCGCGCGCCGAGCCGTCGGCGATCGCCGCGCGCGCGCGCCGGATGCCGTCGGCAAGCGTCGGCGACACGTTCGCCGCGTACAGCGCCGCGCCGGCGTTGAGGACGACGATGTCGCGCGCCGGGCCGGGCTCGTCGGCGAGGACCGCCTCGAGCATCGCCTTCGATTCGGCCGGCGTCTCGACGCGCAGCGCCCGGTTGCTCGCCATCGTCATGCCGAAGTCCTCGGGATGGATCTCGTACTCGCGCACCTCGCCGTCCTTCAGCTCGCCGACCATCGTCGCCGCGCCGAGCGAGACCTCGTCCATGCCGTCCTTGCCGTAGACGACGACGGCGTGCTCGGCGCCGAGGCGCTGCAGCGCGCGCACCTGGATGCCGACGAGGTCGGGGTGGAACACGCCCATCAGGATGTTCGGCGCGTCGGCGGGGTTGGTGAGCGGGCCGAGGATGTTGAAGATCGTGCGGATGCCGAGCTCCCTGCGCACCGGGCCGACGTTCTTCATCGCCGGATGGTGGTTCGGCGCGAACATGAAGCCGATGCCGGTCGCCTCGATCGACGCCGCGATCTGCGCCGGCGTCAGCGTCAGCGGCAGGCCGAGCGCTTCGAGCACGTCGGCGCTGCCGGACTTGCTCGAGACGCTGCGGTTGCCGTGCTTGCTGACGCGCGCGCCGCACGCCGCGGCGACGAACATCGAGCAGGTCGAGATGTTGAAGGTGTGCGAGCCGTCGCCGCCGGTGCCGACGATGTCGACGAGGTGCGTCTTGTCGGGCACCTCGACCTTGGTCGCGAACTCGCGCATCACCTGCGCGGCGGCGGTGATCTCGCCGATCGTCTCCTTCTTGACGCGCAGGCCGACGAGCACGGCGGCCATCATCACCGGCGACATCTCGCCGCTCATGATGCGGCGCACGAGCGAGAGCATCTCGTCGTGGAAGATCTCGCGGTGGTCGATCGTGCGCGACAGCGCGTCGGTGTTCGAGATCGGCATGGCGTCTCCGGTCGGTCGGTTCAGATCGGTTCAGTTCAGGTACTCGCGCACGGCGGCCGCGGCGCGGTCGACGCCGTCGGCATCGACGTCGAGGTGGGTGACGAAGCGCAGCCGATAGAGGCCGGTGGCGAGCACGCCGCGCGACTTGAGGTGCGGCATCAGGCCGGCGGCGCGATCGCCTGTCAGATCGGCGAAGACGATGTTGCTCTGCGGCCCCTCGACCGTGAGGCCGGGCAGGCCGGCGAGGCCCTCGGCGAGCCGGGTCGCCAGGGCGTGATCGTCGGCGAGGCGGTCGACGTGGTGATCGAGCGCGTGCAGCGCCGCCGCCGCGACGACGCCGGCCTGGCGCATGCCGCCGCCGACCATCTTCCGCCAGCGGTGCGCGCCGGCGATCAGCTCGCGCGAGCCGACCAGCGCCGAGCCGATCGGCGCGCCCAGCCCTTTCGAGAAGCAGACCGAGACCGAGTCGAACGGCGCGGCGATCGCGCGCGCCGTCGCACGCGGGTCGCCGCCGAGCGCGACGGCGGCGTTGAAGATCCGGGCGCCGTCGAGGTGGGTGGCGAGGCCGCGCTTCTCGGCGACCGCGCAGGCGGCGGTCAGGTACGCGACCGGCAGCGCCTTGCCGCCGATCGTGTTCTCGAGGCAGAGCAGGCGGCTCTTCGCGTAGTGCGAGTCGTCGGGCTTGATCGCCGCCTCGATCGCCGCCGGCGCCAGCGAGCCGTCCGCCTCGTGCTCGAGCGGCTGCGGCTGGACGCTGCCGAGCGCCGCCGCGCCGCCGCCTTCCCAGCGGTAGGTGTGCGCCATCTGGCCGACGATGTACTCGTCGCCGCGGCCGCAGTGGCTCATGATCGCGACCAGGTTGCTCTGCGTGCCGCTCGCCATGAAGAGCGCCGCCTCCTTGCCGAGCAGCGCGGCGATCTTCTCCTGCAGCGCGTTGACCGACGGGTCGTCGCCGAAGACGTCGTCGCCGACTTCGGCGGCGGCCATCGCCGCGCGCATCGCCGGCGTCGGCCGCGTCACCGTGTCGCTTCTCAGGTCGACGATCGCGGCGCTCATCGCACCGCTTCGAGAAAGTTCTTCAGCATGGCGTGCCCGTGTTCGGTGAGGATCGATTCCGGATGGAACTGGACGCCCTCGAGCGGCGTCTTCGTCGCCGCCAGCGCGCGGTGGCGAACGCCCATGATCTCGCCGTCGCTCGCGGTCGAGGTGACCTCGAGCTCCGGCGGCAGCGACTCGCGCTCGAGCGCGAGCGAGTGGTAGCGGATGACCGAGAAGCGCTCCGGCAACGCCGCATAGACGCCGCGGCCGTCGTGGCTCAGGACGTCGGCCTTGCCGTGCATCAGCCGGCCGGCACGGACGACCTTGGCGCCGAGCGCCGCACCGATCGCCTGGTGGCCGAGGCAGACGCCGAGGATCGGCAGCTTGCCGGCGAAGGCGCGGATCGCGTCGACGCAGACGCCCGCCTCGGCCGGCGTGCACGGGCCGGGCGAGAAGACGATCGCTCCGGGCCGCTCGGCGCCGATGCCGGCGACGTCGATCTCGTCGTTGCGAAACACGCGCACGTCTTCTCCCAGCTCGCCGAAATACTGCACGAGATTGAACGTGAAGCTGTCGTAGTTGTCGATGACGAGCAGCATCAGAAGCCCTCCTCGACCAGCTCGGCGGCGCGCAGCAGCGCGCGCGCCTTCGCCTCGGTTTCGCGCCATTCCAGCTCGGGCACCGAGTCGGCGACGACGCCGGCCGACGCCTGCACGTGCAGCGCGCCGTCCTTGACGATGCCGGTGCGGATCGCGATCGCGACGTCCATGTCGCCGGCGTAGCTGAGGTAGCCGCAGGCGCCGCCGTAGACGCCGCGCTTCACCGGCTCGAGCTCGTCGATCAGCTCCATCGCCCGGATCTTCGGCGCGCCCGTGAGCGTGCCGGCGGGGAAGGTCGCGCGCAGGACGTCGAGGTTGGTCATGCCGTCCAAGAGCTGTCCCTCGACGTTGCTGACGATGTGCATGACGTGCGAGTAGCGCTCGATCGCGAACGCCTCGGTCACCTTGACGCTGCCCGTCCTGGCGATCCGGCCGATGTCGTTCCGCGCCAGGTCGATCAGCATCAAGTGCTCGGCGCGCTCCTTCGGGTCGGCGCGCAACTCCGCCTCGAGGGCGGCGTCGAGCTCGGGCGTCGAGCCGCGCGGCCGCGTGCCGGCGAGCGGGCGGATCGTCACCTTGTCGCCGCCGGCCGCGGCCTCGCGCCGGACCAGGATCTCGGGCGACGCGCCGACGATCTGGAAATCGCCCATGTCGTAGAAGTACATGTACGGCGACGGGTTGAGCGAGCGCACGGCGCGGTAGAGGCTGAGCGGCGAGCCGGCGTAGCGCTTGGTCATGCGCTGGCCGACTTGGACCTGCATCAGGTCGCCGGCGGCGATGTACTCCTTGGCGCGGCCGACGGCGGCGAGGAAGTCGTCCTTGGCGAAGTCGCGCCGCACCGGCTCGGCGGCGGCACGCTCGACCGGCGGCGCGGTCACGCTCGAGCGCAAGCGATCGGTGAGCTCGGTCAGGCGCCGGCGCGCGGTCGGGAACGCTTCCGGGACGCCCGGGTCGGCGTAGACGATGAGGTAGAGCCGCCCCGAGAGGTTGTCGATGACCGCGACCTCCTCGCACTGGACGAGCAGCACGTCCGGCGTGCCGATCGGGTCCGGGAGCGGCCGTGCCGCCGCCGACGCCGCCAGCCGCGGCTCGATGTAGCGCACCGCGTCGTAGCCGAAGTAGCCGGCGAGGCCGCCGCAAAAGCGCGGCAGCCCGGGCCGCAGCGCGACGCGGAAGCGCTGCTGGTAGGCGGCGATGAAATCGAGCGGGTTGCCGTCGTCGGTCTCGACGACGCGGCCGTCGCTGACGACCTCGGTGCGAAAGCCGGTCGATCGCAGCAGCGTCCGCGCCGGCAGGCCGATGAACGAGTAGCGGCCGAAGCGCTCGCCGCCGACGACCGATTCGAGCAGGAAGCTGTAGCGGCTGGCTTGGCTCGCACCGCCCTCGCCGGAGGCGTGCTTCAGGCCGCCCTCGCCGCAGGCGAGCTTGAGGTACAGCGAGAGCGGCGTCTCGAGATCGGCGAACGCCTCGGCGATCAGCGGGATGCGGTTGAAGCCCTGCAGCGCCAGGCTCTTGAACTCGAGTTCGGTCATCGCATGCCCCGCCGAAGGCGAGGTCTCCAGGTCTCACGTGCCGCGGCGGCGGTGCACGTCTTGATCAGGAAGGCGGGGCGCGACGCGGCCGTCGCGGATCCCTCCGGGCGCGCGATGCGCCTGCGCCCCCAGGGGCGATCAGCGCCGCGCGGACGACGGGCAGCGACGCCAGGGCCAGGCTCCCCGGTCGGGCGACCTGATGGCGGAAGGGGACGACGTGACCATCGCAAAAGTGTAGCAGCGCCTCGCCCGCCGTCGTTGCCGCGCCGCATGCAGTGCGCAGGCCGTGCGTTGCTCACGTTCGCCGCCGCCCCCGGCGTCCGCGGCGACGGCCCAGCGAACAGAATGCGCGTCACCCATGCCGCCGCCCTCGCCCTCGAACCCGCTGCGCCTCCTCGTCGTCGTCGAGAACGAGGACGACGGGCGCGCGGTCGCGTCTCGCCTCGGCGCCGAATTCGCGGCCGGCGTGCGGACGAGCCTCCGGCCCGACCAGGCCGTGCTCCAGGCCTACGCGCACCGGGCCGAGGTGGTCGTCCTCGGCCTGGCCTCGATCGACGCCGTCGAGCGGATCGCCCTGGCGCTGCACGGCGCCGGCGTCGGCGCCGCGTCGCGGCCGTTCCTGCTCGCGCTCTGCGACGGCGCCAGCGTCGGCGCCGCGGCGCGACTCTGCCAGGACGGCGTCCTCGACGACTACGTCCAGCAATTCCCGACGCCGAACGACGCCGACCGGCTCGCGACCAGCGTCCGCGTCGCGGCGCGGATCGCCGCGCCGCTGCGCGCCGTCGCAGCGGACGAGCGCGGCGCGGCCGCGCCGGCGCGCCGGCCGCTCGTCCTCGTCGTCGAGGACGACGAGGTCCTGCACACCCTCGTCGCGGCGATGCTCGAATCGGAGCAGGTCGACCTCGTCTTCGAAGCCGACGGCGCGGTGGCGGTCGACCGCATCCGCGCCGTCGGCCCCGACCTGGTGCTGATGGACGTCATGCTGCCCGGCGGCGACGGCGTCGCCCTCACCGAGCAGATCAAGGCGGCGCCCGACCTGGCCGCGATCCCGGTCGTGATGCTGACCGGCGAGGCCCGCCTCGCCACGCTGGTGCGCAGCATGGAGGCGGGCGCGGCCGACTTCATCGTCAAGCCATTCACGCGCGAGGCGCTGCTCGCCAAGCTGAACAAGTACCTGCCTGCTTCGGCCTGACACGCACCGCGCGCTCGCGCGGCGGGATCGTCAGGCCGAGGTGACCGGAATGCCGCGGAACTGCCCCGCGACCGCGGGCCCCGAAGGACGCGGATAGCGCGCGGGATCGAAGCGATTGAGGAGCTCGCTTTCGCGCGCCCGCGCGATCGCCAGGCTCGCCAGCTTGACGTGGCCGTAGCCGCGGATCTGAGCCGGCACGCCGGCGATCGCCACCGCGACCGCGAGCTTGTCGGCCGACAGGCCTTGGGCGAGTTCGGCGACGCGCGCTTCGTACTCGGCGATCAGGCGCCGCTCGAGGCGGCGCTCCTCGGTGCGGCCGAACGGATCGAACGCCGTGCCGCGCAGCGCCTTGCCGCGTGCGAGCAGCTTGAGGAGCGGCAAGAGCCACGGCCCGAAGCGGACTTTCTTCGGCGCCTTGGCACGGCCCGCCTTCGGCTTCACGAGCGCGGGCGGCGCCATGTAGAACTCGAGGCGCAGGTCGTCGCCCTCGAAGCGATCGGCGAGCGCCTTCGCGAACTCGCCGTCGGTGTAGAGACGGCCGACCTCGTACTCGTCCTTGTAGGCCATCAGCTTTCGAAGCTGCTCGGCGACCGCGCGCGTCAGCGGCAACGGCGAATCGGCGCCGAAGACCTCGGCCTCGCGCGCCCGCACCGCGGCGACCGTGCGCCGATAGCGCTCGCCGTACGCGGCGTTCTGGTAGGCGACGAGGAAGCGTGCCGAGCGCTCGATCAGCGCGTCGAGCGTCTCGCCCTCGGTGCGCGCCGCCGCCGGCTCGTGCAGCAGCTCGCTCGCTGCCGCCGGGTCGGCGGCGGCGAGCCGGCCGAGCGAGAACGCCGCCGTGTTGGCGTCGACGGCGACGCCGTTCAGCGCGATCGCGCGCTGCATCGCCGCCAGGCCGACCGGCACCAGGCCGCGCTGCCAGGCGTAGCCCATGGCGACGATGTTGGCGACGATGGTGTCGCCGACGAACTCCTGCGCCAGGCGCTGCGCATCCATCGTCTCGACGCGATCGGCACCGGCGGCGAACTCGATCTTCTCGAGCAAGGCCTCGACGCGCAGGTCGGCGTCGGGATTCGAGAGCGATTCGGCGACCGGGATCTCGTGCCGGTTGGCGAGGACGCGCGTGCGGCCGTGGCGCACCGTGAGCAGCGCGTCGGCGGACGCGGCGACGACGACGTCGCAGGCGAGCACCGCATCGGCCTGCTGCGCGTCGATGCGGACCTGGTTGAGCGCCGCCTTGTCGCGCGCCAGACGGACGAACGAGAGCACCGAGCCGCCCTTCTGCGCGAAGCCCATGAAGTCGAGCACGCTCGCCGAGTGGCCCTCGAGGTGCGCCGCCATCGCGATCAGCGCGCCGACGGTGACGACGCCGGTGCCGCCGACGCCGGTGACGAGCAGGTCGTACGGACCGGTCCAATCGTGCGGCGTCGGCAAGGGCAGCGTGTCGACGAGCGCCACGAAGCGCGCTGCCGCCGGCCCGGCGAGCGCGCCCGGGCGCTTTCTCGGCCGGCCGCCGACGATGCCGACGAAGCTCGGGCAGAAGCCCTTCGCGCACGAGTAGTCCTTGTTGCAGCTCGACTGGTCGATCGCGCGCTTCCTGCCGAGCTCGGTCTCGAGCGGAACGACGGCGACGCAGTTCGACTGCACCGAGCAGTCGCCGCAGCCTTCGCAGACGCGGTCGTTGATGTAGAGGCGCCGCGCCGGATCGACGAGCTCGCCCTTCTTCCTTCGGCGCCGCTTCTCGGCGGCGCAGGTCTGCTCGTAGATCAGGATCGTCACGCCCGGCAGCTCGCGCAGGCGGCGCTGCACGGCGTCGAGCTCGGCGCGGTCGTGAAATTCGGTGCCGGCCGGAAACTTGGCGTGAATCGCGTCGTACTTGGCGATGTCGTCGGAGAGCACGACGACTTTGGTCGCGCCCTCGGCCTCGACCTGGCGCGCGATGGCGTCGACGGAGATGATGCCGTCGACCGGCTGGCCGCCGGTCATCGCGACGGCGTCGTTGAAGAGGATCTTGTAGGTGACGTTGGTCCTGGCCGCGATCGCCTGGCGGATCGCGAGGTAGCCCGAGTGGTAGTA
>DASYKC010000050.1:0-38063 GCA_035995885.1 Caldimonas sp.
CGCCTTGCCGGTCCAGCGGCCGATCGGCGTGACGTCGACGAAGCGCAGCATGTCGGCGAGCGGACCGCGCGCGGTGCCGTCGATGTCCAGGCGGGCGCGACTGCCGAGCTCGGCGATGCGGCCCTGGACGCCGCTCCATTCGATGTTGCCGATCTGCGCCCGGGCATTGCGGATGTCGAGCGACGAGCGGTCGACGACGAGCTCGGCCGAGGCCGAGGTCAGCGCCGGCCACGACTCGCGCGCGGCGGCCGGTCCGGCGCCTGCAGCTGCCGCGCCGCCGGGTGGGGCGCCGCCCGGCGCCGCGCCGCCAAGTGCCGCCCCGGGCGACGCCGTCGTGGCCGGCGCCGGCGCTTCGCCGGGGATGTAGGCGAAGGTCACGCCCTCGACCTTGGCGGCGATGCGGAAGTCGCCGTCGCGCGCGACCTTGGCGTCGTGGAAGGGAAAGTCCCAGAGGTCGCCGCGGACGCGGAAGGTCGCGCTCGCGATCGTCCCTTCGCGCACCGCGCCGGCGACGTACTGGCGCACGCCCTGCGGCAGGCCGAGCGGCAGGTAGCGCGCGGTGCGCGCGGCGACGCCGTCGACGAGCTTGCCGTCGAGCTCGAGCAGGCCCGGGTAGCGGCCGCCGCGGCCGAAGCCCGTGCCGGGGCCCGAGTGCCAGGCGGCGGTGAGCTCGCCCTTGGCGTCGGCGTTGGCGAAGCTCGCCGCCGCGACCTTCACGCTCAGCTTCGGCGCCACGCCCTTGGCCGCCGGCTCGATCTTCCACGCGAGCTTGGCGTCGAGGCGATCGAGCGCCACCTCGCGCTCCTCGAACACGCCGGGCAGGTCGAGCCGGCCGGCCTGCATGTCGATGCGCGCCTGGCCACCGGTTTCGCTCGCCTCGAGCTGCAGATCGGCGTTGCCGATGCCGGGCCGGCCGACCGCATCGGCCTCCGGCGACGGCCGCGCGGCGAGCGAGAGGCCGCTGAGCCGGCCCTTGACGTGATAGTGGTCGGGCGCGTCGAGCGGCCCGTCCCAGCGCGTTCGCAGCTGGGTGATGACGCCGCGCGGGCGCACATCGGCGAGCAGCTCGCGCAGCGCCGCGCCGATCGGCACGCGGCCGCCGATGTCGGCCATGACGCCGACGTCGAGACGCTCGGCGTCGAACTCGCCGCCGACGACGTCGCCGGCTTCGTCCTGGCGCCAGGCGACGCGCAGGTCGCTCTGCGGCCAGCTCAGGCCGTCGCCGGTGCGAAAGCCGAGCTGGTGCACGACGATGCTGGTGCGGTCGTCCTTCTTCTCGGCGTCGATGCGGCCGGCGACCTGCTCGAACTCGAGCGGCTCGACGCCCTTGTCGAGGCGCAGCGCGACCGCGCGCAGGGCGACGTCGACCGATGCGCTCGTCGGCTGGCCATCGCTCAGCTCGAACCAGCCGCGCAGCGCGCCGTCGCCCTCGCTCAGCTCGAACGGCAGGCTGACGCGGCGGCGCAGCTCGCTCAGGTCGGCGCGCGGCAGGTCGATGTAGGCACTGCCGCTCCAGCGGCGCCAGTCGCTGCTGCGCGCAAACAAGGGCTGGGTGAAGCGGCCGCGCAGGCTGAAGCGATCGCCCCAGCCGGCGGGCGGCGTCGCGTCGAGACGAACGTCGTGCTCGCGCAGGCCGTTGCGGACGACGAGCTCGACGTCGGCGAGGGCGAGCGGCTCGGCGTCGCGCGCTTCGTCGATCCAGCGCAGCGTGCCGGCGCGGATCACGAACTCGTGCTGCTTGAAGAACCAGTCGGCGGCCGCGTCGTCGTCGGCGGCGCCTTGCGTCGACCCGAAGTCGAGGCCGGCGACGCGGATGCGGCCGCTCTTGTCGCGGCGCACGTCGAGGCTCGCGCCGTCGATCAGGAGCTGGGCGAAACGCGGCTCGAACGCGAGCAGCGAGCGCGGCGACAAGGCGGCGAAGACGCGCGGCAGGGTGAGCGCGACTCGCTGCTCGGCGTCGAGAACGCGGACGTCGCGCAGCTCGATCGACGGCACCCAGCCGCTCGACCGCGCGGTGATGGCGCCGATCCGGATCGGGGCGCCGAGCATGCTGCTCGCGCGCGTTTCGATGTCCGGGCGCCAGTCTTCGATGTGCGGCAGAATCAGCCAGTGAAGTGAGAGCCAACCCACGAACAGCACGAGCCACAGCGCCAACAACAGCCAGAGCACGGCGCGGACAGTCGATCGCACGAGCGTCCATCGCGCCGGTCGGGCGCTGCGCGAGGGAAGGCCGGCGGCACCGGAAGGCGGGTTCGAAGACATGAAGACAGCGTTGCGCCGGCCGGCAGTGCGTTGCGAGAACGATCGCTCCATCGTCCCGCACGGGCTGCAGCGACCGACGCTGCATCGACGCCGCGCGCCGGTCGGTTCAATCTAGCACAGACCCCCGGGCGACACGATGGGTTCCCAGACCGCCGGCTCGCCTCTCGCGACCGCCGCGCGCGCGCCGGTGACGATTCGTCACATTCCCGGCGCCGAGCACAGCCGATTCGTGCAGCGCGTGCGCCGCCGCTACGCGAGCGAGCTGGCGCTGCTGCCGCCCGGCGCCCCCGATCGCGCCGCGCTCGTCGCCCTGATCGAGCGGCTGCAGGCCGGCGGCGCCTCGCTCGCCGCGGCGATGCGCGTCGCCCGCCAGCTGACGCTCGAGCGCCTCGCCGTGCTCGACGTCGAGGCCGGCGCGCCGCTCGAGGACATCACGCGGACGATGAGCGAGCTCGCCGAGACGACGCTCGAGCTCGCCCTCGCCCGCACCCTCGCCGACCAGGATTCGCGCTTCGGCGTGCCGCGCGACGACGCCGGCGCGCGCATCGACTTCTGGATCGTCGGCATGGGCAAGCTCGGCGCGCGCGAGCTCAACGTCTCGTCCGACATCGACCTCGTCTACGTCTACGAAGGCGACGGCCAGACCGACGGCGCCCGCCCGGTCAGCGCGCACGAGTACTTCTCGCAGGTCGCGCGCGGCCTCTATTCGCTGATCGGCGACGTCACCGAGGACGGCTTCGTCTTTCGCGTCGACCTCGCGCTGCGCCCGAACGGCAACTCCGGCCCGCCGGTGACGAGCCTGGCGATGCTCGAGGAGTACCTGCAGGCGCACGGCCGCGAGTGGGAGCGCTTCGCCTGGCTGAAGAGCCGGGTCGTCGCGCCGCGCGCGAGCGTCGAAAGCGGCCGTGCCCTGGCGCTGCGCTCGCTCGTCACCGCCTTCGTCTATCGCCGCTATCTCGACTACGGCGTCTTCGAGGGCCTGCGCCAGCTCCACGTCAAGGTGCGCGACGAAGCGCAGCGGCGCGCCGCCGGCCGGCCCGAGCGCGCCAACGACGTCAAGCTCTCGCGCGGCGGCATCCGCGAGATCGAGTTCATCGTCCAGCTCCTGCTCGTCGTCCGCGGCGGCCAGTTCCCCGAGATCCGCACGCGCTCGACGCTGAAGGCGCTCGACAAGCTCGTCGCCGGCGGCCTGATGAAGCGCGCCGCCGGCGCGCGCCTGAGCGACGCCTACTCGCTGCTGCGCCGGGTCGAGCACCGCATCCAGTACCTCGACGACCAGCAGACGCACGTCCTGCCGACCGACGACGCCGACCTCGACTGGATCGCGACCAGCCTCGGCCACGGCAGCGAGGACGGCACCGGCCAGTTCCTCGACCTCCTCGGCACCGCGCGCGAATGCGTCGCCCTCGAGTTCGACGAGCTCCTGCACGACGGCCGCGCGCCGGCGCAGAACGGCTGCCGCGCCTGCGGCCCGGCGCCGCTGCCGGTCGACTCGGAGGAGTTCCTCGCCCAGCTGCCGCCCGAGCTCGCCGCGCGCGTGCGGCCGCTCTGCGATCAGGCGAAGATCAGGCTGCTCCGCGACGACAGCAAGATCCGCCTCGGCCGGCTGATCTCGCGCGCCGTCCAGGCGGTCGCCGAGGGGCGCTGCACGGCGGCGGCGGCGGTGCTCTTCGTCGGCTGGATCGAGCCGCTGCTCAGGCGCGAGAGCTACCTCGCGCTCCTCGCCGAGCGGCCCGAGGTGCAGAACCGCCTGCTGCGCCTGCTCGGCCTGGCGCGCTGGCCGATGCGCTACCTGATGCTGCACCCGGGCGTCATCGACGAGCTCGCCGATGAGCGGCTGCTGCACGACCGCTTCGACGCCGCCGCCTACCAGCGCGAGCTCGACGAGCGCCACGCCGGCTGGGAGCGATCGAGCCAGGCCGAGGAGGAGCTTCTTCTCGACACGCTGCGCCGTGCCCATCACGCCGAGATCTTCCGCACGCTGGTGCGCGACGTCGAAGGCCACATCAGCGTCGAGCAGGTCGCCGACGACCTGTCGGCGCTCGCCGACGCGACGCTCTCGTGCGCGCTGCGCTGGGCCTGGAAGCACCTCAAGAGCGCGCACCGGCCCGAGCCGCAGCTCGCGGTCATCGCCTACGGCAAGCTCGGCGGCAAGGAGCTCGGCTACGGCAGCGACCTCGACCTCGTCTTCGTCTACGACGATCCCGAGACCGAGCCCGACAAGGCCGCCGAGGTCTACGGCGCGTTCGTGCGCAAGGTCATCACCTGGCTGACGATGCGCACCGCCGCCGGCGAGCTGTTCGACATCGACACCGCGCTCCGGCCGAACGGCAACTCCGGGCTGCTCGTGACGTCGATGGCATCGTTCGAGAACTACCAGACCGGCCGCGGCAGCAACACCGCGTGGACCTGGGAGCATCAGGCACTGACGCGGGCGCGCTGGTGCGCGGGCCTCGAGCGCCTCGCGCCACGCTTCGAGGCCGTGCGCCGCACCGTCCTCGCCGCACCGCGCGATCTGAGCGCGCTGCGCGACGAGGTGCGGGCGATGCGCGAGAAGGTGCGCGCCGCCCATCCGGTCAAGGCCGGCACTTTCGACGTCAAGCACAGCCCCGGCGGGATGATCGACGTCGAGTTCGCGGTGCAGGCGCTCGTCCTCGGCCACGGCGCCGAACGGCGCGAGCTGCTCGACGACGTCGGCAACATCGCCCTCTTGCGCCGCGCGGAGGCCGCCGGCCTGCTGCCCGAAGGCGTCGGCGCTGCCGCCGCCGATGCCTACCGCGACCTGCGCCGGGCCCAGCACCGCGCCCGCCTCGACGAGCAGCCGACGCAGGTCGAGCCGGCGCTCATGGCCGCGCAGAGCAGCGCCGTCGTCGCCCTCTGGCGTGCGGTTTTCGGCTGACGGCGGTCGCGCCTGGTGCGCGTTCGCCGCCCTCCTCGCCGTCGGCGCGGTGCTCGCCTCCGCGAGCGATCCGGGCGGGCTCGAATGGCAGCCCGACCTCGCGTGGCGCGAGCCGTGGCGCGCGTTCACTGCAGCGTTCGTCCACTACAGCGCGCTCCATCTGTCCGCCAACCTCGCCGGCACGCTGCTCGTCGGCGCGCTGGGCTTCTTTGCGCGCGTGCCGGCGCGAATCGCTGCCGCGTGGCTCGTCGCCTGGCCGCTGACCCAGCTCGGCCTGCTCGCCCGACCCGAGCTGCTCCGCTACGGCGGCCTCTCCGGCGTCCTCCACGCCGGCACCGCCTGCGTCGCCTGGCAGCTGATCGTCCACGCCCGCGGCCGGCGCCGGACGATCGGCGTGCTCCTGCTCGTCGCGCTGGCGCTCAAGGTGGCGAGCGAAGTGCCGTGGGGTCCGGTGCTGCGCCATCCTGCCGGCTGGGACATCGCCACCGCGCCGTTCGCACACGCGAGCGGGCTCGTCGCCGGCATCGTCTCGGCCGCGCTCGTCGAAGCGATCACGCGCCTGGGGGTCCGACACGGCGAACAGGAATTCCGAAGGAGTCCGGTCCTCCCTTTCGAAGAGAGCGGAGCGAAGCAGGGAGGGAGCGACGCCGACAGCGCCAGCGCCAGCCAGCGCAAGAGCCACCTCGACGCGCTCGCCGTCGTCGCCCTGATCGTCTGCTGCTTCCTCTGGGGCCTGAACCAGGTCGCGGCGAAGGCGGCGCTTCCGGAGATCCCCGCGCTCTGGCAGGCGGCGCTGCGTTCGGCCGGCGCGGCGATCCTGGTCTGGCTCTGGGCCAGGGCGCGCGGCATCGCCCTGTTCGCGCGCGACGGCACGCTCGCCGGCGGCCTCGTCGCCGGCGCGCTCTTCGGCGCCGAGTTCTTCTGCATCTTCGTCGGCCTGCAGTTCACGACCGCATCGCGCATGGTCGTCTTCATCTACATCTCGCCCTTCGTCGTCGCCCTCGGCATGCCGCTGATCGCGCGCTCGGAGCGGCTGACGACGCTGCAGAGCGCCGGTCTCGTCCTCGCCTTCGTCGGCGTCGCCTGGGCCTTCGCGGAAGGCTTCTCGCGTCCCGCCGCCGGGCCGCTGCAGTGGCTCGGCGACGGCCTCGGCGTCGTCGCCGGCGCCCTCTGGGGTGTGACGACGCTGGCGATCCGCGCGACCTCCCTCAGCCGCGCGTCGGCGGAAAAGACGCTGCTCTACCAGCTCGCCGTGGCGGCGCTGCTGCTGCTCGCCGCCGCGTCGCTCGGCGCCCCCCCGCTGCCGCATCGGCTGTCGTCGCTGGCCTGGGGATCGCTCGCCTTTCAGACCGTGATCGTCAGCTTCGCGAGCTACCTCGTCTGGTTCTGGCTCATCCGCCATTACCCGGCGACGCGGCTGGCGTCGTTCACGATGCTGACGCCGGTGTTCGGCCTCGTCCTCGGCGCGTTCCTCCTCGCCGAGCCGGTGACGGGCCGGCTCCTGATCGCCCTCGCGACGGTCGCCGCCGGCATCGTCGTCGTCAACCGCAAGACGTCGTGATCGCGGTCGTCGCCTCGATCATCGTGCGGCTCGCCGTCTGCGGGCTGGTGTCGTGGACCGTGTGGCGCTGGCTCGGCCCGGCGCCGATGGTGGCGACGCTGCCGCTCTTCGGCATCCTCCTGGCGCGACCGCTGATCGACCTGGCGAGCGCCCTGCGCCATGCGATGAAGCGCACGCAGCTCGCCGCGGTCGAAGGGCGTCACTATGCGTTTCGCGGCCGTGGCGTGCAGGTGCTCGAGGACGCCGATCGCACTCGCTGGGTCCGCCTCGCCGACGTGCGCGCGATCGTCGGCTTCACCGCCAGCGACGGCGCGCTGGCGATCACCTATCGCGACGGCGTGCGCCAGCTCGGCCGGCCTGCCGAGGCGCACGTCGGCGACGAGGCGCTGCTCGCCCACCTGATGAAGGAGCGATCGCCGGAGGCGGCGCGCCTGCGCCTCTGGGTCGAGCGCGAGATCGTCTTTCCGGCGCGGCGCGAGCGCGAGCGCCTCGGCATCCGCGCCAGGCCGGCCGACGCCGACGCGAGCGACTGAAGCGCCGCGGTCAGGCGCGGATCCGCGCCACCAGCGATGTCGTCGAGTAGCCGTCGACGAACGGCAGCGCGCGCGCCGCGCCGCCCCAACTGCGCACCAGCGCCGTCTCGGCGAGCGAGTCGACGTCGTAGTCGCCGCCCTTCACGTAGAGCTCGGGGCGGACGAGCTTGAGCAGCTCGAGCGGCGTCGCCTCGTCGAAGAGGGTGACCAGGCTGACGCTCTCGAGCGCGGCCAGCACGCAGGCGCGATCGCCGTCGCTGTTGAGCGGCCGGTCGGGTGCCTTGCCGAGGCAGCGCGCCGAGCTGTCGCTGTTGAGGCCGACGACCAGGCTCGCGCCCTGCGCCCGGGCCTGCGCCAGGTAGGTGACGTGGCCGCGATGGAGGATGTCGAAGACGCCGTTGGTGAAGACGACCGGCCGCGCCAGGCCGGCCAGGCGCGGCAGCAGCTCGGCGCGCGGGCACAGCTTGGCGACGAAATCGGGCAGCACGCGACGATTGTGGCTGCGCCGCCGACGCCGCGCTTAGACTCGCCCGGCGCCCTGCGAGGAGGACATCGATGCTCGTGCTGTGCGGTTTCCCGATCTCCAACTACTACAACAAGGTCAAGCTCGCGCTGCTCGAAAAGGGCGTCGCCTTCAGCGAGGAGGAGGTGTCGACCGGCTCGAAGGACCCGGCGATCCTCGCCGCCTCGCCGCTGGCCAAGATCCCGTTCGTCCGCACCGACGCCGGCACGCTGTGCGAGAGCCAGCCGATCCTCGAGTATCTCGAGTGCGCTTATCCGAAGCCGCCGCTGATGCCGGCCGATCCGTTCGCCGCCGCCAAGGTGCGCGAGCTCGTCACCTTCATCGATCTCCACCTCGAGCTGGTCGCGCGCGAGCTCTACCCGAAGGCCTTCTTCGGCGGCACGGTGAGCGAGGGCAACGCGGCGCGCATTCGCCAGCTGCTGACCCGCAACATCGCCGCCTTCCAGCGCCTCGCCCGCTTCGCGCCCTACGTCGCGGGCACAGAGTTCACGCAGGCCGACTGCGCCGCCTGGGCGAGCCTGCCGGTGATCGCGATGGCGACCAAGGCGGTCTACGGCGAAGACCTGCTCGCCGGCGCCGGCATCGACCTGAAACCGTACCAGCGCTTCATCGGCGAGCGGCCAAGCGCGCAGCGCGTCAGCGCCGATCGCAAGGCCTGGCAGGAACGTGCCGCGGCGAGGGCCTGACGCGCGCGCAGGGCGCGTCTCAGGCGGGCCGGGTTCCCGGCTCGGGCGCGCCGGCGGCGGCGGCCGCCGCGGCAGCGGCGACCCGCGCCGTCACTTCCTTGCGGTAGCGGTTCAGCTCCTGGACGCTCGCGAAGCTGCGCTCGAGGAGCAGGCCGAGGTTGTGCAGGATCCGGTCGACGACCTTGTTCTCCCAGACGCTGTCGAACTGGATCTGGGTGTCGAGCCAGGCCTCGAGCCACTCGGGGTCGGGCAGGCGGCTCTGGATCGTGTCGCGCGGAAAGAGCTTGGTGTTGACGTGCAGGTTGGTCGGATGCAGCGCCTGCGCCGTGCGCCGCGCGCTCGCCATCAGCACGCCGACCTTGGCAAACGCGGCACGGGCCTCGTCGCCGAACTTCAGCATCGCCCGCTTCATGTAGCGCAGGTAGGCGCCGCCGTGGCGCGCCTCGTCGCGGGCGAGCGTCTCGTAGATCACGCCGATGACCGGCTCGGTGTGCCACTCGGCGGCGCGCCGGTACCAGTGGTTGAGGCGGATCTCGCCGCAGAAGTGCAGCATCAGCGTCTCGAGCGCCGGCGCCGGATCGAAGGTGAAGCGGACCGCGTGCAGCTCGGCCTCGGTTGGCACGAGGTCGGGGCGAAAGCGGCGCAGGTACTCCATGAGGACGAGCGAGTGCTTCTGCTCCTCGAAGAACCAGACGCTCATGAAGGCGGAGAAGTCGCTGTCGTCGCGGTTGTCGCGCAGGAACATCTCGGTCGCCGGCAACGCCGCCCACTCGGTGATGGCGTTCATCTTGATCGTCTGCGCCTGCTCCTCGGTCAGCCGGGCGGCGTCGAACCGATCCCAGGGGATGTCGAGATCCATGTTCCAGCGGACGGCCTCGAGCTGCTTGAAGAGTTCGGGATAGAGCATCGGTTAGCTTGGCAACCTCGGGAGTTTAGTCGCTGACCCTCGCGGCGCCCGGCGTGATCCCCGGGGCACCGGTGCCTGGATGAAGAGAACAGGGATAACGTCCCGGGCGGGCAATCCGCCGACCCGGCGGGCGTCGGTCGCCTTGGCCGGGCGGGCGGACGGCGCTGGGACCGGCGCACGGAGACGAGACGATGGCAAAGAAGTACGGCGGATTTCGATGCGACAGGGAACTCCGCCGGCCGGAGGGCGTCAGAGAGGTTCGACGTGCCGATACAGCGGCGCCGCGGCCCCGGGAATCCCGAGGCGCGGGCGGCGGCGGCGGCACGAAGAACCGGTTTCCGTCGCGGAGCCGGCCGGCGGTGCCGGCTGAAATCCCCGGGGGGTTCTCCTCCTCCCTCCTCCCTCCCTCGTTCCCCCGGGGGCGCTCGGCGACATTCTTCTTCGCACCCCGGTGCCCCGCCCCCGGCGGCGGCACCGGCCTCGACGCCGCGCCGCCATGACGCGGCTCGCCGTCGTCGGCTCGGGAATCGCCGGGCTCGCCGCCGCGCGCGGCCTGGCCGGCCACGGCAGCGTCACGCTCTTCGAAGCGGGCGACCATTTCGGCGGCCATGCGCACACCGTCGATGTCACTCTCGGCGGCCGCACGCACGGCGTCGACACCGGCTTCGTCGTCTTCAACGAGCGCGCCGCACCGAAGCTCGCCGGCCTCTTCGCCGAGCTCGGCGTCGCCACCGCGCCGGCCGACATGTCGTTCTCGGCGCAGTTGCCCGGCGCCGGCCTCGAATGGAGCAGCGCCGGCGTCGGCGGCGTCTTCGCCCAGCCGGCGAACCTGCTGCGGCCGGCGTTCTGGAACATGCTCGGCGAGATCCTGCGCTTCAACCGTCGCGCCAGCGCCCTGGCGCGCTCGGCGGCGCCGGCCGCGTACGACGATTCGGTCGGCGACTTCCTCGCCGCGCATCGCTTCTCCCGAGGCTTTCGCGACTGGTACCTGCTGCCGCTGCTCGGCTGCATCTGGTCGTGCCCGAGCGCGCAGATGCTGCGCATGCCGGTCACGGCGATGGCCCGCTTCTGCCTCGACCAGGGCCTCCTGCAGGTCGCGCGCCGGCCGGGCTGGCGCTCGGTGCGAGGCGGCGCGGCGAACTACGTCGACAAGATGATCGCGTCGATCGCCGACGCCCGCCTGGCGACACCGGTGCGACGCATCCGGCGCCTGCCGATCGGCGGCGCCGACGTCTCGACCGATCGCGGCACCGAGCGCTTCGACGCGGTCGTCCTCGCCTGCCACAGCGTCGACGCGCTCGCCCTCCTCGCCGACGCGAGCGCCGACGAGCGCGAGCTGCTCGGCGCCTTCCACTCGCAGCGCAACCGCGTCATCCTGCACACCGACGCGCGCGTGCTGCCCATGCGATCGAGCGCCTGGGCCGCCTGGAACTACGAGGCCGGCCGCGGTGCCCCGGCCGACGACGAGTCCGTGTGCGTGCACTGCCTCGTCAATCGGCTCCAGCCGCTGCCGTTCGACGTGCCGGTGATCGTCTCGCTCAATCCGATCCTCGAGCCGGCCGCGGCGTCGGTCCAGGGCGAATTCCACTATGCCCATCCGGTCTTCGATCGACGTGCCCTCGCCGCCCAGGTGCGCCTGCCGGCGCTGCAGGGCCGCGCCGACACCTGGTTCTGCGGCGCCTGGACCGGCCTCGGCTCGCACGAGGACGGTCTGGCGTCGGCGCTCGACGTCTGCGCCCGCCTGATCGGTCGGCCCGCGACCTAGCGCAGCCAGCCCTTCCTGCGGAAGTAGATGAAGGGCGCCGCGACCGAGGCGATCATGAGGACGATCGCGTAGGGATAGCCGAGGTGCCAGTCGAGCTCGGGCATGGCCTTGAAGTTCATGCCGTAGATGCTCGCGATCAGCGTCGGCGGTAGCAGCGCGACGCTCGCCACCGAGAAGATCTTGATGATCTTGTTCTGGTTGATGTTGATGAAGCCGACGGTCGCGTTCATCAGGAAGTTGATCTTGTCGAACAGGAACGTGCTGTGGCTGTCGAGCGAGTCGATGTCGCGGAGGATTTGCCGCGCCTCCTCGAACTGCTCGGCGCCGAGCAGGCGGCTGCGCATCATGAAGCTGACCGCGCGGCGCGTGTCCATCACGTTCCTGCGGATGCGGCCGTTCAGGTCCTCCTGGCGCGCGATCGCCGAGAGCGCCTCGCCGGCCGCCTTGTCGTCGACGTCCTGGCGCAGGACGCGCGCGCTCACCGACTCGAGGCTGTCGTAGATGCCCTCGAGGGCGTCGGCGGAATACTCGGCGTCGGCGTCGTAGAGCTTCAAGAGCACGTCCTTGGCGTCGCCGATCAGCGCCGGGATCCGGCGCGCGCGCAGGCGCAGCAGGCGAAAGACCGGCAGATCCTCGGCGTGGACCGAGAACAGGATGTTGCGGTGCAGGATGAAGGCGACGCGGACGTTGCGCGCCGTCTCGCCGTCGTCGATCAGGAAGTCGGAGCGGATGTGCAGCTCGCCGTTGTCTTCCTCGTAGAAGCGGGCCGATTCCTCGAGGTCGTCGTCGACGGCGTCGCTCGGGATCGTCAGGCCGAAGTGCTCGGCGATCCAGCCCTTTTCCTCTTCGGTCGGCGCGTCGAGATCGACCCAGACCGGCTGCACGTGGGCCAGCGCCTCGTGGCTTTCGATCTCTTCCTGGAACAACCGGCCGCTGGCCAGCGTGAAGACATTCAGCATGAGGGCTCCGTCGAGCATGACCCGGCTCGGCAGGAGCGGACGGTCACCGAAGTTGGATGAAGCCCCCAGGTCGTCTCGAGATGCGGTGACGAAATTATCGCATCGGCGCTATCGCTTCGCGAACGCAAACGTGTGCTGTTCGCCACGGCGATAGACTGATCGCGCCCCCTCCCGGTACGACCCTTTTCACGAGACAGGCATCGGCCGCTCTGCTACCGTGTCCTGCCGCACTCCCGAAAGGATTTACATGAACCTGACGATCAGCGGTCATCACCTCGACGTGACTCCGGCGATACGCGAATACGTTCTCGTCAAGCTCGACCGGATCACGCGGCACTTCGACCAGGTGGTCGACATCACGGTCCTTCTCTCGATCGAGAAGCTCGCCGAGAAAGACCGCCGCCAGAAGGCCGAGGTGACCGTTCACGTCAAGGGCAAGGACCTGTTCGCGGAGTGCACGTCGGAAGACCTCTACGCGGCGATCGACCAGCTGATGGACAAGCTCGATCGCCAGGTCGTCCGCTACAAGGGCAAGGTCCAGAACCATCATCACGACGCCCCCAAACGCACCGAGACCTCTCTCAACTGAGCGTCGACCGCGCCGGTGTTGCCGTCGCGCAGCACCGCCCGCCGTCCATCGGGGCCAACGGCTTGAAAGTCTGCGCGCGGGCGGCGCCGACTCCATAATTCCGTTTCATCGTCTTGTCATCCCCGCCGGCGCCGGTGCGCTGCCGGTCGCGCCCTCTCCATGAATCGTCTTGCCGCCATCCTGCCCGTCGTCGACGTCCTGGTCGACGTCGACGCCACCAGCAAGAAACGCGCATTCGAGCAGGCCGGCCTGCTGTTCGAGAACCAGCACGCGATCGCCCGCGCCACCGTCACGGACAACCTGTTCGCGCGCGAACGGCTCGGCTCGACCGGCCTCGGCCACGGCGTCGCGATTCCGCACGGCCGCATCAAGGGTCTGAAGAACCCGCTCGCGGCGGTGCTGCGGGTGCGCCAGGCGATCGCCTTCGACGCCCCCGACGACGAGCCGGTGTCGCTGCTGATCTTCCTGCTCGTGCCGGAAGCGGCGACCCAGCGCCACCTCGAGATCCTCTCCGAGATCGCCGAGATGCTCTCCGACCGCGAGCTGCGCGAGCGCCTCAAGAGCGAGCCGGCCGCCGCCGAGGTGCACCGGATGATCGCCGCCTGGGAGCCGCTGAAGTCGGTCGCCTGACCGTGCCGAGCCGGTGAAGCCCACCGTCATCAGCGCCGAGGCGCTGTTCGAGGAATTCCGCACCACCCTGCACTGGGAGTGGATCGCCGGCCACGCCCACCCGGAGCGCCATTTCGACGACGCCGCGATACGCGACGCGCGCTCGGCCGCCGACCTGGTGGGCTACCTCAACTACATCCACCCGAACCGGGTCCAGATCGTCGGCAAGCGCGAGGTCGCCTACCTCAACCAGACCAGCGCCGACATCACCGAGCGGCGCATCTCGCGCATCGTCACGCTCGACCCGCCGGTGCTGATCTGCGCCGACGGCCAGGTGCCGCCGGATCGCCTGGTCGCGCTCTGCGACCGTGCCGACATCCCGCTCTTCGTCACCGAGGAATCGGCCGGCCAGGTGATCGACGTCGTGCGCGGCTACCTGGCCCAGCACTTCGCCGAACGGACGACGCGGCACGGCGTCTTCATGGACATTCTCGGCCTCGGCGTCCTGCTCACCGGCGAGTCGGGCCTCGGCAAGAGCGAGCTCGGCCTCGAGCTGATCTCGCGCGGCCACGGCCTCGTCGCCGACGACGCAGTCGACCTCTACCGCGTCTCGCAGACGGCGCTCGAAGGGCGCTGCCCCGACCTGCTGATGAACCTGCTCGAGGTGCGCGGCATCGGCCTCCTCGACATCAAGGCGATCTTCGGCGAGACCGCAGTGCGCCGCAAGATGCGCCTGAAGCTGATCGTCCACCTGGTCCGCAAGGAAACCATGGACCGCGACTTCGAGCGGCTCCCCTACGAGCCGCTCAGCGAGGACATCCTCGAGGTGCCGATCCGCAAGACGGTGATCGCCGTCGACGCCGGCCGAAACCTCGCCGTACTCGTCGAGGCGGCGGTGCGCAACACGATCCTGCAGCTGCGCGGCATCGATACCTACGCGGAGTTCATCGAGCGGCATCACCGGGCCATGGGCAAGACCGACTAGGTCCCGCGATCGGTTCGGCGAAGGAGAGATCCTTCGCTGCGCTCGGGATGGCTTGGGCGCCGCGGCGCCCAAGTCACTTCACCTTGTATTCGCAGTTCTTCTTCGTGCACGCGGCGTAGAGCGCGAGCGCGTGGTCCTGCAGCTCGAAGCCGCGGGCCTGGGCGATGCTCCTCTGGCGCTTCTCGATTTCGGCGTCGAAGAATTCCTCGACCCGGCCGCAGTCGAGGCAGACCAGGTGGTCGTGGTGCTTGCCCTCGTTCAGCTCGAACACCGACTTGCCGCTCTCGAAGTGGTTGCGCGAGAGGATGCCGGCCTGCTCGAACTGCATCAGGACGCGGTAGACGGTCGCCAGGCCGATGTCGGCGTGCTCGGCGAGGAGGACGCGAAAGACGTCCTCGGCGCTCATGTGGCGCTGGGTCGTGTTCTGGAAGACCTCGAGCACCTTGATGCGCGGCAGCGTCGCCTTGAGGCCGCTGTTCTTCAGTTCTTCGGCGTGGGTCATGGGCGTCGGGCGGGCCCGGAGCGGAGAAGCGCGCCGGTAGAATCGCCTCATCATACGAGCCTTGGCCGCACGCCGACGACCGTCGCGCGGCGCCCCTCACGACGCCATGCCATCGACCTTCATTCGCCCCGTCGGCGCGGCCCTCATCGTCCTCGCCGGCGCCCTCGCGGGCTGCAAGTCGCTGCAGTCGTCGGAGAACTTTCTCGGCGTCGTCACGCCGTACCGGGTCGAGGTTGTGCAGGGCAACGTCATCACCAGCGAGCAGGTCGCGCTCGTCAAGCAGGGCCTGACCCGCGCCCAGGTGCGCGACGTCCTCGGCTCGCCCCTCCTCGCCGATCCGTTCCACACCGATCGCTGGGACTACGTCTTCACGATCCGGCGCCAGGGCGCGGAGCCGCAGCTGCGCCGCGTCGTCGTCCGCTTCAAGGCCGACGTCCTCGACAGCCTCGAAGGCGGCACCGGCCTGCCGAGCGAGCACGAGTTCGTCGCCTCGATCGACACCTTCAAGACCGCGCGCAATGCGCCGCCGCTGATCCTCACCGACGAGCAGATCAAGGCCCTGCCGGTGCCGGTGCGGCCGGCGCCGCCCGAGCCGCCGCCACCGGTGCCGGCGCGCACGTATCCGCCGCTCGAGCCGAGCTCATGAGGACGGCTCGGTGAGCGCCGGGCCGCGGCGCCGCGTCGCCATCGCCGGCGCGTCCGGGCGCATGGGCAGGACGCTGATCGAGGCCGTCGCCGCCAGCCCCGACCTCGTCCTCGCCGCGGCCTTCGACGTTGCCGCCAGCCCCGGCATCGGCAGCGACGCGACCGCCTTCCTCGGCCGCCCGAGCGGCGTCGTCATCGGTGCCGACGCGCGCGCCGCGCTCGCCGCGAGCGAGGTCCTGATCGACTTCACGCGGCCGGCGGGAACGCTCGCCCATCTCGCGCTCTGCCGCGAGCTCGGCGTCGCCGCCGTCGTCGGCACGACCGGCTTCGACGCCGCACAGAAGGCCGAGATCGCGCGCGATGGCGAGCACATCGCCATCGTCATGGCGCCGAACATGAGCGTCGGCGTCAACGTCGTCCTGAAGCTGCTCGACGTCGCCGCGCGCTCGCTCGCCGAAGGCTTCGACGTCGAGATCGTCGAGACCCACCATCGCATGAAGGTCGACGCGCCGAGCGGCACGGCGTTGCTCATGGGCGAGGTCGTCGCCGCGGCGCAGGGCAAGTCGCTCGCGAGCTGCGCCGCCTACGACCGCGACGGCGAGCGCCGCCCGGGCAGCATCGGCTTCGCCTCGCTGCGCGGCGGCGACATCGTCGGCGACCACACCGTGCTCTTCGCCGGCACCGGCGAGCGCATCGAGATCACGCACCGCTCGACCAGCCGCGCCACCTACGCCGAAGGGAGCTTGCGCGCGGCGCGCTTCGTTCTGGGCAAGAAGTCCGGTCTCTTCGGCATGGAAGAGGTGCTCGGACTGGCGACAATCGGCCGATGACGACGACCGGCTTCGAGCACTTCTGGTCGCAGGGCGACGCCATCACGCGCAGCGTCGCCGCCCTGCTTCTCCTCATGTCGATCAGCGCCTGGGTCGTCATCCTCTGGAAGGGCTGGCTGCTGCGGCGCGTCAACGTCGACCTGCAGCGCGCCGTGCCGGCGTTCTGGGCCGCGCCCTCGCTCGACGACGGCCGCGCCCAGCTCGCCGCCTTCGACCGCGAGAGCGTCCTGCGCCCGCTCGTCGACGCGGCGCTGACGACGCCGCCCGGCGGCACGCTCGAGGCGCGCGGCCACGCCGACTCGCAGCTGACGCGGCGCCTGCGCGACGCCTTGCACCGGGTCCTCGGCCAGCTCCAGTTCGGCCAGGTGCTGCTGGCGTCGATCGGCAGCACGGCGCCGTTCATCGGCCTGTTCGGCACGGTCTGGGGCATCTATCACGCGCTGCTCAGCATCTCGGCGGCCGGCGCGATCACGATCGAGCGCGTCTCCGGGCCGGTCGGCGAATCGCTGGTGATGACGGCGGCGGGCCTCGCGGTCGCGATCCCGGCGGTGCTCGCCTACAACGTCTTCGGCAAGCGCGTCGCCGCCAGCGAGGCCGAGCTCGAAGGCTTCGCGCACGACCTGCGCGAGATGATCATCGACACCTCGGCGCAGCACTGACATGGCCTTCGGACGCCTCGAGCGCACGCCCGGCGCGCAGCCGATGAGCGACATCAACATGACGCCGCTGATCGACGTCATGCTGGTCCTGCTCGTCATCTTCATGATCACGGCGCCGCTGATGACGTCGAGCCTGAAGCTCGACCTGCCGAAGACCGATGCCGCCCAGCCGAGCGACACGCCGCAGTTCATCACCGTCGCGCTCGACCGCGAAGGCCGCTACTTCTACGGCGACGAAGCCGTCGACGCGGCGACGTTCGCGGCGCGCATCGCCGCCGCCGCGAAGAAGAATCCGCAGACCGAGGTGCAGCTGCGCGCCGACAAGGCCGTGCCCTACGGCCGCGTCGCCGAGCTCATCGGCATCGTCCAGAAGGCCGGCCTGACGCGGATCGGCTTCGTCGCCGACCCGGAGAAGTAGCCGCACCGCAGGCGGCGAAGCGCCGGTCGTCGCCGCCGCACGCCGTCGGTCGTCACCGCGGCAGCGCGCCGCAAGCGCGGTCAGTTGGTTGCCTTGCCAGGAGTGCCGTTGCGGCGCTGCTCTTCGACCTGCGCCGCGGCGCGCGCCTTCTCGTCGTCGCTTGTCGTCTTGGGCTCGCGCACCGGAATGTTGGAGCCGGTGCGGTATTCGCGCGGCGCTTTCGCTTCGCTCGTGGCCGTGGCGCCCTGCGGATCGGCGGCGCAGCCGGCGCCGAGCGCGGCGATGACGAGGACGAGGGCGAGAGGGGCGATGGCGGTCATGGCGTGAACGGCGCGGGCCAAAAAAGGCGCCACTATACCGACGCCGACCTCACCCGTCGTGGTGCTGGCGCAGGTAGGTCGCGAAGCGCGGCAGGCCGCTCGACGTGAGATCGCGATAGCGGTAGGTGATCGTCGTGCCGAGCGCCGGCGGCTCGCGCCGGGCCGCATCGTCGAGGCCGCTGCCGACGAAGAAGCGCCGTCCCTCGGGCGATTCGACCTCGAGCGCGCCGACGACCCGCAGGTACTTGCCGGTGCCGGGACGGTGGCCGACGACGACGGCTTCCGCGTCGAGGTGCGGCTTCAGCTTCAGCAGCGCATCGCTGCGGCCGGCGGCGTAGGGAGCGCTCGCGTCGCGCAGCATCAGGCCCTCGCCGCCGCCGGCGACGACGCGGGCGAGCGTTCGCTGCAGATCGGCGCGATCGGCGCCGCGCCATTGCGGCGCGAGCTCGAGCGGCGCGCGCCACGTCGACGCGAGCACGCCGAGGCGTTCGAGTCGTGTCGCGAACGGCAGCCCGGCGAGCGGCGTGTCGAAGACCATGTAGCGCACCGCCTGCCAGTCGCGCTCGCGCGGCTCGCTGCGACGGACGAGCGCCGACAGCGGCTCGAAGCGGCCGCGGCCGAGCCAGAGCTCACCGTCGAGCGGCTCGGCCGGCAATGCGGCGAGAAACGACGCCGGCGCGGCCACCGATCGGCCGCTGCGATGACGCAGGACGCGGCCGTCCCAGAGCGCGCGGACGCCGTCGTACTTCTCGCTGATCCAGCAGCGCGCCGGGTCGACCTGGCCGGCGTAGACCATCGCGAGCTGCGGCGCGAGCACGGCTTCGGCGCCGTCGAGAGCAGCCGGCCGCGCCGGCTCGAGCCGCGTCGCTGCCGCGCCGGAAAGCGGCAGCGCCAGCGCGGCGACGGGCAGCGCCGCCGCGGCGACGAGCAGGCGGCGACGATCGAGAAGGAACGGGATGCTCGTCATGAGGACTCTCCGGCGACGCGCCGACAGCGGCGAGCGCCGATGCTCACGGCCGGCCGCGGCCTTGTCGAGAGCCTCCGTCGGGGGCACCTTTCCCCCATCGGACGGACCGCCTCGCGGCGCCGACATCGGCGCCTGCGCATGCCCTTTCTATAATCATCGATGGCTGCCCGCATCGTTCTCGAATGAAAGCCGACTTCGAACCGCACGCGATCGAGCAGCTCGCTCAGCGCGCGTGGAACGCCGCCGACGTCTACCGCGTCGTCGAGGACCCGGCGCGCCCCAAGTTCTACGCCTGCTCGATGCTGCCGTACCCGAGCGGCCGGCTGCATATGGGGCACGTGCGCAACTACACGATCAACGACATGCTGACGCGCCAGCTGCGCATGACCGGAATGAACGTGCTGATGCCGATGGGCTGGGACGCCTTCGGCCTGCCGGCCGAGAACGCGGCGATGAAGAACGGCGTGCCGCCGGCGCGCTGGACGCGCGACAACATCGCCGCGATGAAGGCGCAGATGCAGGCGCTCGGCCTGGCCTTCGACTGGAGCCGCGAGGTCACGACCTGCGACCCCGCGTACTACAAGTGGAACCAGTGGTTCTTCCTGAAGATGCTCGAGGGCGGCATCGCCGAGCGGCGCACGCAGGTCGTCAACTGGGACCCCGTCGACCAGACCGTGCTCGCCAACGAGCAGGTCATCGAGGGCCGCGGCTGGCGCTCGGGCGCGCTCGTCGAGAAGCGCGAGATCCCGGGCTACTACCTGAAGATCACGAAGTACGCCGACGAGCTGCTCGAGTGCGTGCAGGCCGGCCTGCCGGGGTGGCCCGAGCGCGTCAAGCTGATGCAGGAGCACTGGCTCGGCAGGAGCGAGGGCGTTCGCTTCGCGTTCCTGCACGACGTCCGCGACGACCGCGGCGCCCTCATCGGCGCCGGCCGGCTGCACGTCTTCACGACGCGCGCCGACACGATCATGGGCGTGACCTTCTGCGCCGTCGCGCCCGAGCATCCGCTCGCGCTGCACGCCGCGGCGCGCAACCCGGCGGTCGCGGCCTTCCTCGAGTCGTGCAAGGCCGGCGGCACGACCGAGGCCGAGCTGGCGGTGCAGGCCAAGCGCGGCATCGACACCGGCCTCTTCGTCGAGCATCCGCTCAGCCGCGAGAAGATTCCGCTCTGGGTCGGCAACTACGTCCTCATCCACTACGGCGACGGCGCGGTGATGGGCGTGCCGGCGCACGACGAGCGCGACTTCGCCTTCGCCAAGCAGTACGGCATCGACATGCTGCAGGTGATCCACGTCGACGGCGAGGAGTTCTCGTACGACGAATGGCAGGACTGGTACGCCGACACGACGTGCAGCGTCACCGTCAACTCCGACGTCTACAGCGGCCTGGCCTATGAAGTCGCGGTCGACGCGGTCGCGGCCGCGCTCGCCCACCGCGGCCTGGGCGGCAAGCAGACGACCTGGCGCCTGCGCGACTGGGGCATCAGTCGGCAGCGCTACTGGGGCACGCCGATCCCGATCGTCCACTGCGAGGTGTGCGGCGTCGTGCCGGTGCCCGAGAAGGACCTGCCGGTCGTCCTGCCCGAGGACCTGATCCCCGACGGCTCCGGCAGCCCGCTCGCCAGGCACGCCGCCTTCCTCAACGTCGCGTGTCCGAAATGCGCCCGGCCGGCGCGCCGCGAGACCGACACGATGGACACCTTCGTCGACAGCGCGTGGTACTACATGCGCTACTGCGATCCGCATCTCGACGACGCGATGGTCGGCCCGGGCACGCGCTACTGGATGCCGATGGACCAGTACATCGGCGGCATCGAACACGCGATCCTGCACCTGCTCTACGCGCGCTTCTGGACCAAGGTGATGCGCGACATGAAGCTCGTCGCCATCGACGAGCCGTTCACCAAGCTGCTGACGCAGGGCATGGTGCTCAACCACGTCTGGGCACGACCGACCGCGCAAGGCGGCGTCGACTATTTCCCGCCCGACGACGTCACGGCGGTCGGCGAGGCCGACGGCCGGCCGAGCAGCGGCTGCCTCGCCGACGGCAGCGCGGTCGAGTACCGCGGCATGCTGAAGATGGGCAAGACCGAGCGGAACGGCGTCGACCCGCAGGATCTCATCGACCGCTACGGCGCCGACACGGCGCGCCTGTTCGTCATGTTCGCGGCGCCCCCGGAGCAGTCGCTCGACTGGAACAACGCCGGCGTCGAGGGCGCGAACCGGTTCCTGAAGCGCCTGTGGAAGTTCGCCGCGAAGCACGCCGACGCCATCGATTCGGCGCAGGCACGCACGCCGGCACGTAGTCTCGCGCCGGCGCTGCGCCACGAGGTCCACTCGGTGCTGCGCCAGGTCAGCTACGACTACGAGCGGATGCAATACAACACCGTCGTCTCGGGGGCGATGAAGCTGCTCAACGCGCTCGAGTCGAACGCCGGCCAGGACGGCGTGCCGCCGGCGGCGCTGCGCGAAGGCCTCGGCATCCTCCTGCGCGTCCTCTATCCGGTCTGTCCGCACACCACCTGGACGCTCTGGAACGAGCTCGGCTTCGCGGCCGAGCACGGCCCCCTGCTCGACGCGCCCTGGCCGCAGATCGACGAGAGCGCGCTCGCCCAGGACGAGATCGAGCTGATGCTGCAGATCAACGGCAAGCTGCGCGGCTCGATCAAGGTGGCCGCGAAGGCCGACAAGGCGCACATCGAAGCGGCGGCGCTGGCGACGCCCGAGTTCGCGAAGTTCGCCGAAGGGCGGCACGCGAAGAAGGTCATCGTCGTCCCCGGGCGACTGGTCAACATCGTCGTCTGATGCGACGGCGCCTCCTCCTCGGCGCCGCGGTCACGCTCTCCGGCTGCGGTTTCGCGCTGAAGCGGCCCCCCGAGCTCAACTTCAAGACGATCCAGCTCACCGGCTTCGCGCTGCGCTCGCCGCTCGCGACCGAGCTGAGGACCAGCCTCGGGGCGAGCCCGACGACGCGCGTCGTCGATTCGGCGGGCGAGGCGCAGGTCGTCCTGCAGGCGATCTCCGAGGCACGCGAGAAGGTCGTCGTCAGCCAGACCGCGGCCAACCAGATCCGCGAGTTCGAGCTGCGCCTGCGCTTCAATTTCCGCGTGCGGACGGCCGCGGGCAAGGACCTGATCCCCGACAGCGAGATCCTGCAGCGCCGCTCGCTCACCTACACCGAGACCGCCGCGCTCGCCAAGGAGCAGGAAGAAGCGTTCCTCTATCGCGCCATGCAGAGCGACATCGTCTCGCAGGTCTTGCGCCGGCTCGCCTCGCTGCGCCTTCTCTGATGCAGATCGCCGCGGACCGCCTCGCCGACCAGCTGCAGCGCGACCTGCGCCCGGTCTACACCGTCTGGGGCGACGAGCCGCTGCTGGCGCAGGAGGCGGCCGACGCGATCCGCGCCGCGGCGCGCGCCGCCGGCTGCAGCGAGCGCCAGGTCCACACCGTCGCCGGCGCGCACTTCGATTGGAGCGGCCTGCTCGGCGCGTCGCAGGCGCTCAGCCTGTTCGCCGATCGCCAGCTGGTCGAGATCCGGATTCCTTCGGGCAAGCCGGGCAAGGACGGCTCGGAAGCGCTGCAGCGCTATTGCGAGATCGCGATCGCAGGCGGCGGTCGCGACGTCGTCACGCTCGTGCAGCTGCCGCGCCTCGATCGATCGCAGCAGTCGAGCGCGTGGTTCGCCGCCCTCGACCGCGCCGGGCTGACGATCCGCGTCGATCCGGTCGAGAGAAAGGCCTTGCCGGCGTGGATCGCCGAGCGCCTCGCGGCGCAGGGGCAGCACGTCGCCGCCGGCGCCGAGGGCCAGCGCGCCCTCGCCTTCTTCGCCGATCGCGTCGAGGGCAACCTGCTCGCCGCGCACCAGGAAATCCAGAAGCTCGCGCTGCTCTATCCGGCGGGAGAGATCGGCTTCGAGCAGATCGAGAGCGCCGTCCTCAACGTCGCCCGCTACGACGTCTTTCGCCTCGGCGAGGCAGTGCTCGCCGGCCAGGCGGCGCGCGCGCTGCGCATGCTCGAGGGCCTGCGCAACGAGGGCGAGGCGCCGGTGCTCGTCCACTGGACGCTGGCCGAGGACATCCGCGGCCTGAAGCGCGTCAAGGACGCGCTCGCCGCCGGCAAGCCGTTGCCGCTGGCGCTGCGCGAGGCGCGCGTCTGGGGCGCGAAAGAACGCGTCTTCGAGCGTGCCGTCACGCTGATGAGCGAATCGACGCTCGCCCATTTGCTCGACGCGGCGCACGTCTGCGACGGCCTGATGAAAGGGCTCAAGCACCCCGACTGGCCGCTCGATCCGTGGGAAGCGCTCAAGCGCCTCGTGCTGCTCCTTGCCGAGCAGACGGCGCGCGTCGGCACCAAGCCGATCGCGCGGATGGCGCTGACCGCCTAGGCCGTCGTCAGCGCCGGCGCCGGCGTCGCTTCGATCCGCGCCAGCAGCAGCTCGAGGGCGCGAGCGACCGATCGCTCGCGCACCGCGGCGCGATCGCCGCTCGCGTTGAGCAACGTCGCCACGGCGCTGTCGCCGCGCGCCGCCGTCGCGATCCAGACCGTGCCGACCGGCTTGGCCGGCGTGCCGCCGTCGGGCCCGGCGACGCCCGTCACGGCGACGGCGAAGCTGGCCGGCGATCGCGCCAGCGCGCCTTCGGCCATCGCCCGCGCCACTTCGGCGCTGACGGCGCCGTGGGCGGCGATGAGCGACGGGGGGACGTCGAGAAGATCGGTCTTGGCGGCGTTCGAATAAGTGACGACGCCGCGCTCGAACCAGGCGCTCGAGCCGGCGCGCGACGTGCACGCGGCGGCGATCAGGCCGCCGGTGCACGACTCGGCGGCGGCCAGGGTCGCGCCGCGCGCAGCAAGCGCCGCGGCGACTCTTGCGACGAGGGCCTCGATGTCGGCGCCGGCGCTCATGCGAAGCGCCAGACGGCGATGACGACGAGCGTGCCCAGGGCCGCGACGACGTCGTCGAAGATGATGCCGAAGCCTTGCGCCCAGCCGATCGGCGCGCCGCGCCGCCGCTTGAAAAGCTGGTCGGCCCAGGCGACGGGGCCGGGCTTGGCGGCATCGAAGACGCGAAAGAGCGCGAACGCGACCGCTTGGGCGACGAAGCTCGCCGGCGTGACGAGCCAGAGGATGAGCCAGAAGGCGATCACCTCGTCCCAGACGATCGCCGAAGGATCGGACTGGTCGAGATGGCGCGCCGTCACCGTGCACGCCCACCAGCCGACGAGCGTCGCGCCGGCGATGACGATGCCGCGCAGGGCGTCGCCGAGAAGCGGCGCGCCGATCGCGTAGACGAGCCAGGCCCAGAGCGTGCCGACGGTTCCGGGCGCGACCGGCGCCAGGCCGCTGCCGAAGCCGAGCGCGATCAAGTGCGCCGGGTGGGCGACCAGGAAGCGCCAGCCGGGCCGGCGGCCGGCGCCGGCGAGCGGCGGGTGCAGCGCCGGCTCGACCGCCACGGCGTCGCGAAGCGGATCAGACACGGAAGTGATCGAACGAGCCGAACTCGCTCACGACGTCTTCGCCGCCGCGGTCGATCAGGCGCAGGCGCGCGCCGGCTTCGATGCGGCCGATCCGCGTCACCGCGACGCCGGCGTTGATCGCGGCGGCAGCGACCGCGTCGCGCCGCGACGGCAGCGCCGTGAAGACGAGCTCGTAGTCGTCGCCGCCGGCGAGGAGGCACTCGCGCTGCAGCTCGATCGGCTGGGCGGCGAGCACGGCACTGCGCGGCAGCGCGTCGATGTCGACGACGGCGCCGACGCCGGAGCGGCGCAGCAGGTGGCCGAGGTCGCCGGTGAGGCCGTCGGAGACGTCGATCGCGCTGGTCGCGACGCCGCGCAGGCGGATGCCGAGGCCAGTGCGCGGCGCCGGCAGCTCCATCGCCTGGCGCACCTGGCGGAAGGCGTCGCCGGCGAGCGTCACCTTGCCGCGGAATGCCTCGAGCGCGAGGCGCGCGTCGCCGAGATTTCCGCTGGCGTAGAGGTCGTCGCCCGGGCGCGCGCCCGAGCGCAGCAGCGCCCCGCCCGCGGGCAGCTCGCCGAAGACGGTGATGCAGACGGTGAGCGGGCCGCGCGTCGTGTCGCCGCCGATGAGCTCGCAGGCTTCGCGGTCGGCGAGCGCGAACAGGCCGCGCGCGAAGTCGCCGAGAAAGGCTTCGTCGGCGCGCGGCAGGGCGAGGGCGAGCGTGAATGCGAGCGGCCGCGCGCCGCACGCGGCCAGGTCGCTGAGGTTGACGGCGAGCGCCTTGTGGGCGAGGCGATCCGGCGGCACGGTCGAGAGGAAATGACGCCCCTCGACCAGCATGTCGGTCGAGACGGCGAGCGTCGTTCCGGGCGTCGGCTGGAGCAGCGCGCAGTCGTCGCCGACGCCGAGCGCGGCGCGCCGCGCCGGGCGCGTGAAGAAGCGCTCGATGAGCTCGAATTCGCCGAGGTCAGGCATGTGGCGGCCGATTATCGGCGCCGGCTCGGGCGTCGACACGCCGCGACCCGGGGAACCTCGCGTCCGCCCCGTCGCGCCGATCTGCAATGATGGCCGGCGGTCGCGATACGGCCGAGCCTCACGCCCTGCTGCCGAGCGAATCATGTCGAACTCAGAAAAGAAGGCCGCCGAACTGCGCCGCGCCGCGCTCGACTATCACGAGTTTCCGACGCCGGGCAAGATCGCCATCGCCGCGACCAAGCAGCTCGTCAACCAGCACGACCTCTCGCTCGCCTACTCGCCCGGCGTCGCCGCGGCGTGCGAGGAGATCGTCGCCGATCCGGCCAACGCGTTCCGCTACACCGCGCGCGGCAACCTCGTCGCGGTGATCACCAACGGCACCGCCGTGCTCGGCCTCGGCGACATCGGCCCGCTCGCCGCCAAGCCGGTGATGGAAGGCAAGGGCGTCCTGTTCAAGAAATTCGCCGGCATCGACGTCTTCGACATCGAGGTCAGCGAGAAGAACCTCGACAAGCTGATCGACCTGATCGCCGCCCTCGAGCCGACCTTCGGCGGCATCAATCTCGAGGACATCAAGGCGCCCGACTGCTTCTATGTCGAGCGGGCGCTGCGCTCGCGCATGAAGATCCCGGTCTTCCACGACGACCAGCACGGCACGGCGATCGTCGTCGGCGCCGGCGTGCTCAACGCGCTCAAGGTGGGCGGCAAGAAGATCGACGAGGTCAAGCTCGTCACCTCGGGCGCCGGCGCGGCCGCGCTCGCCTGCCTGGGGCTCCTCGTGAAGCTCGGCATCCCGCGCGAGAACATCTGGGTCACCGACCTCGCCGGCGTCGTCTACAAGGGCCGCACCGAGCTGATGGACGAGGACAAGATCGTCTTCGCGCAGGACACGCCGCACCGGACGCTCGCCGACGTCATCGCCGGCGCCGACATCTTCCTCGGCCTGTCCGCGGCCGGCGTGCTGAAGGCCGAGATGGTCGCCCGGATGGCGCCGCGGCCGGTGATCTTCGCGCTCGCCAACCCGACGCCGGAGATCCTGCCCGAAGAGGTTCACACGGTGCGCAGCGACGCGATCGTCGCGACCGGCCGCACCGACTACCCGAACCAGATCAACAACGTCCTCTGCTTCCCCTACATCTTCCGCGGCGCCCTCGATTCGGGCGCGACGACGATCACGGTCGAGATGGAGATCGCCGCGGTCCACGCGATCGCCGAGCTGGCGCAGGCCGAGCTGAGCGAGGTCGTCACCGCCGCCTACGCCGGCGCGACGTTGAGCTTCGGCCCGGAGTACCTGATCCCGAAGCCCTTCGATCCTCGCCTGATGATGCGGATCGCTCCGGCCGTCGCCAAGGCGGCCGAGGATTCGGGCGTCGCGGCGCGGCCGATCGCCGACATGGAGGCCTACCGCGCCAAGCTGCAGACCTTCGTCTACGCGTCGGGAACGACGATGCGGCCGATCTTCAATCTCGCCAAGACGGCGAAGAACAAGCGGATCGCCTTCGCCGAGGGCGAGGAAGAACGCGTCCTGCGCGCCGTCCAGGTGGTGGTCGACGAGAACCTCGCCCGGCCGACGCTGATCGGCCGTCCCGAGGTGATCAGGCAGCGCATCGCCAAGTTCGGCCTGCGCCTTCAGGCCGAGCGCGACTACGACCTCGTCAACACCGAGAACGACCACCGCTACCGCACCTACTGGCAGATGTACCACCAGATGACGGCGCGAAAGGGCGTGACGGCGCAGCTCGCCAAGATCGAGATGCGCCGGCGCCTGACGCTGATCGGCGCGATGCTGCTGAAGACCGGCGAGGTCGACGGCATGCTGTGCGGCACCTGGGGAACGACGGGCATGCACCTGCAGTACATCGACCAGGTGATCGGCCGGCGCGAAGGCGCGAGGACCTACGCCTGCATGAACGGCCTGATCCTGCCCGGCCGCCAGGTGATGCTCGTCGACACGCACGTCAACTACGACCCGAGCGCCGACCAGATCGCCGAGTTCACGGTGATGGCCGCCGAGGAGATGATGCGCTTCGGCCTGCGCCCGAAGGCGGCGCTTCTCTCGCACAGCAACTACGGCACGAGCAACCAGCCTTCGGCGCTGAAGATGCGCGAGGCGCTCGAGCTGCTGCGCGCGCGCGCGCCCTGGCTCGAGGTCGACGGCGAGATGCACGGCGACACCGCGCTCGACAGCCACTATCGCCAGGAAATCATGCCGTCGAGCCCGCTCACCGGCGAGGCCAACCTGCTCGTCCTGCCGAACATCGACGCCGCCAACATCTCGTACAACCTGCTCAAGACCGCCGCCGGCGGCGGCATCGCGATCGGCCCGGTGCTGCTCGGCGCGGCGCTGCCGGTGCACATTCTCACACCGTCCGCGACGGTGCGCCGGATCATCAACATGGCCGCCCTCGCGGTTGCCGACGCGAACGCCGCACGCTGATTAATTTGGCGTGTCCCATGCGCCTCGTTGTATAGCCCTACCAACGACTCCACTTTCTTGCGCGACGAGCGTGTGCTTACTTAATTCCTTCGATCAGTGCCCAAATTTGAGGCAAAGGGTTGAGGTTTCTGCACCGATTCGGTAACATCCCGCGATTGTTTTTCAGGGATTTTCCCGTGGTTTTGTCGGGTTGGCTGCAGCTGTGGCGGCCACTGCTCCGGTGGGGAGCGGGCGTCGGTGTCGCAGGGTTGCTGTCGGTCGGGGCCGTTCAGGCGCGCGAGCAGGCTTCGGCTCCATCCGTCGTCGCGATCGCAGCGCTCCCGGTCGAGGCGCAGTCGGTCGAGGTCGCCATTCGTCGCGGTGGCCCGTTTGCCTTCCCCAAGGACGGCATCGTCTTCGGCAACCGCGAGCGCTTGCTTCCAGCCGCGCGGCGCGGCTTCTACCGCGAATACACCGTGCCGACGCCGGGCACGAGAGACCGCGGCGGCCGGCGCATCGTCTGCGGCGGCATCGAGCCGACAGCGCCGCTGGCGTGCTACTACACCGCGAACCACTACTTGACCTTCTACCGGATCACGCCATGAGCGCAGTTGTTTCAGCCATTTTTCTTGAACAGGAGGAACGCGACATGCTCTTGCAGACAGTCCGTCCGAATATCGTCCAGTCGATACGGGCCTACCGGGTCGACGACCTGATGCAGGCGGCGCGCCACGCCGACCAGCATTTCCTCTACGCCAACCTGACTGCGGCGCAATCCAAACAGGACGTGCTCGAAGCAATCGCCGATTCGTTCACCTTCCCGGCTCACTTCGGCAAGAACCTCGATGCTCTCTTCGACTGCATGACCGACCTCGTCCACAAGGCGGGCCCGCAACCCGGCTTCGTCGTCGTCCTCGAGCAGCTCCCCGACAACCCGCGCTTCGATCGCGAGGCGCGCGAGCAGCTGCTCGACGTCTTTCGCGACGCGGCCGACTTCTGGGCGGAGCGCAAAGTCCCGTTCAGGTGCTTCTATTCTTTTCAGTAGCCCGCTCCCAAGAATCAGGGTCATGGGAGCGGGCGACGGAAGTGGCCCCCGGAGCACAAAGCGTCAACGGCAGCGACAAGCCGGTCAAGGCCGCCAAGACGGCGGCGAACAGCAGTTTCGGCGCGAACATGCCGGTCATGAGCAGCGCGTTCGACACGGGTTGGGTTGAAGCGGCGTAGCCGCTTCAACAACCGACTCAGGATCGCTCCCTCCCCACTGCGCTCCCCTCCCTCCGAGAGGGAGGGGCCGACCCCGTCGGGGTCGCTTTTTCAAGCGCGACGGCGAGGGCGATCCATTCGTCGACCGGGACTTCCTCGGCGCGGCGCTGCAGGTCGAAGGGCTGGTTCGCGCCGCGCGCGTCCAGCCAGCGGCCGACCGTGTGGCGCAGCAGCTTGCGGCGCTGCGAGAAGCCGACGGTGACGAGCTCGCGCAGCAGCGCTGGATCGACGTCCTCGCGCATCGGCAACGGCGTCATCCGCAGCACCGCGGAGTCGACCCGCGGCGGCGGCTCGAACGACTCGGGCGGGACGTCGAACAGCGCCTCGATCTCGTAGCGCCACTGCAGCATGACGGTAAGCCGGCCGTAGTCCTTGGTGGCGGGCCGCGCGGCGATCCGCGCGACGACCTCCTTCTGCAGCATGAAATGCTGGTCGGCGATGGTGTTGCTCGCCTCGAGAAGGTGGAACAGGATCGGCGTCGAGATGTTGTAGGGCAGATTGCCGACAACGCGGAGCTTCGCTCCCGCCGCCGCGGCGGGCAGGCGCGCGAAGTCGACGTCGAGGACGTCGGCCTCGACGACGTCGAGGCCGACCGTCCGGCGCAGCCTGGCGGCGAGATCGCGGTCGAGCTCGATCACCGTCAGCGCCTCGCAGCGCGCCAGCAGCGGACCCGTCAGCGCGCCGCGGCCCGGGCCGATCTCGACGAGCGGCTGGCCCGGCCGCGGGTCGATCGCGTCGACGATCCGGTAGATCACCGAACCGTCGACGAGGAAGTGCTGCCCGAACCGCTTCCTTGCGTGCTGCACGGGCCGGCTTGCCGCCGCTACTGCGGCGGCTCGCGGTACTCGATGTAGGCGCGGCCGCGCAGGTCGCGCAGCCATTCGGCGAACGCCGGCTCGAACTTCTGCTCCTTCAGGATGTTCCGCGCCTGCTCGCGCAGCTGCCGGTTGTCGAGCGTCGTCTGGCGCCGGTCGACGACCTGGATCAGGTGCAGGCCGAAGCGCGTCGACACCGGATCGGAGATGCCGCCCACCGGGAGCGCGACCATCGCCTCCTCGAACTCCGGGACGAACGAGCCGGGCGCCGACCAGCCGAGGTCGCCGCCCTGGGCAGCGCTGCCGTCTTCGGAGTTGTCGCGCGCGAGCTGCTCGAAGGTGCGCGCGCCGGAGAGGATGTCGCGCTTGAACTGGACGAGCCGGCGCGCCGCCGCCTCCGGCGTCAGCTCGGGCGACGGCCGCAGCAGGATGTGCCGCGCGCGCGACTGGTCGACCGTGAACGGCGGCGATTCCTTGCGATCGACGAGCTTGAGGACGTGAAAGCCGGCGCCGCTGCGGACCAGCTCGGGCGCGACCTCGCCCGGCTGCAGCCGCTGCGCCGCCCGGACGAACAGGTCGGGCAGGCGATCGAGCGCGCGCAAGCCGATCTCGCCGCCCTGGCTGCGGTTGCTGTCCTCGGAGACCTCGCGCGCGACCGCGGCGAAGTCCTCGCCGGCGCGGACGCGCTTGAGCGCCGCTTCGGCGCGGCCGCGCCGCTCGGCGACGATGCCGTCGCTCGCGCCTTCGGCCACCGCCACCAGGATCTGCGCGACGTTGATCTGGGCACCGGTTCCCGCGGCGGTGCGGCGCTTCTCGATCATCTCGTCGATCTCGACGTCGCTGACCTTGATGCGGCTCACGACCTCGCGCTCGCGCACCCGCTCGACCAGCAGCTGATCGCGGATGTTGTCGCGGAACTTGTTATACGGGATGCCTTCCTGGCGCAGCCGCTCGCGCAGCTGCGGCGGCGTCAGCTGGTTCTGGGTGGCGACGTTGGCGACGGCGCGGTCGAGCTCCGGGTCGTCGATCCGCGCGCCGCTCTCGCGCGCGTTGGTGACGAGCACGCGCTCGTCGATCAGCGTGTCGAGGACCTGCTTCCTGAGCGCCGGGGCCGGCGGCAAGGGCGTGCGGTTGCGCCCCGCCTCGTCGCGCACCCGCGCCAGCCGCTGCTGCACTTCGCTCGCGGTGACGAGCTCCTGGTTGACGACGGCGACGATGTAGTCGCCGGTCTGGCCGGCGATGTGGGCGGCAGCGAAGCAGAGAGCCCCCGCGACGACGGCGCGCCGGCAGAGGAGTTTCAGGTCAGTCATAGGGAGTGAACGGTGAGGTCGTCGTGCGCTCGTCGCGCAGGAGCTGGTAGCCGGGGACATTGTCCTTCAAGACCTTGAGCGGATTGGATCCGAGCCGGGACAGGCCGACGAGTTCCAGCTGCAGCAGAAGGCGCGTCGTCGCCTCGCTGCGGCCGGTCGAAAGCCGCTCGACGACGACCCGGCCGATCCAGCAGCCGGCGTCGTACTCGAGGCCGACGAGCGAGTCGGTGAGCCGGCTGTCGTGGGTGCTGTAGTTGACGTGGCCGACGCTGTAGAGCGTGCCGCTGCAGCCGTTGCCGGCGCTGCCGCCGGCGCCGCGCTCGCCGCGCTCGCCCGAGCGGGCCGGCCCGTACACCGGCCACTGCCAGCCGAGCTCGACCTGCTCCGACAGGCCTCGCGTCAGCCGGTAGGTCAGCCCGACGGTGCGGAACGGCCCGGGCGAATAGCGGACGCTGGCGAGCGACCGCGCGATGCGGTGGCTGTCCGGATTGAACTGCACCGCGGTGTCGAAGAGCCAGCGCTTCACGAGGCTGGTCGAGCCGAAGACGAGGATGTCGGAGAAGTGCTGCGTCAGCGGCACGTTGTCGGGCGTGATGCGCTGGTCGCGGAAGCGGTAGCCCTGGGCGAAGCCGACGCGCAGCGCCTCGGCGCCGGTGTCGGGGTCGAGCACGCGCGAGATCACGCCGGCCGTGAGCTGGTTCGAATCGGAGACGCGGTCGACGCCAGAAAACGTGTTCTCGGTGAAGAGCGAGTCGAAGTTGAAGTCCTTGAGCGCAGAGTCGAAGTTCGGCAGGTCGTCCTGGCGCCGGTAGGGCGTGTTGACGTAGAAGAGGCGCGGCTCGAGCGTCTGCCGCACGGCCCGCCCGAACAGGTTCGTCTCGCGCTCGAGCGTCCAGGCGCTGTCGAGGCTGAAGGTCGGTATCACCCGCGATGCGCTGCGCCGGCCGTCGGCGAGCGGCAGGTCGAGCGAATAGCTCGCCGCGTTGAACGAAAGCTTCGGCGTCACCGACCAGCCGGGCGAGGAGAACGGCCGGGTGATGCTGCCGAGAGCGTGCACGCGCACGCCGGTCTGGCGGTCGGCGGCCAGGAAATGGTCGGAAGGATTGGCGAAGCGATTGAACTCGGCCTCGAGGCCGGTGTCGAAGCCGCCGCGCCAGGGCCCGGCGTAGCGCGCGCCGATCTGCGGCGCGCGCTCGTACGGCGAATCGATCCGGGTCGTCGGATCGACCGTCTGCAGCACCTGCCAGGTCAGGGCGCGCGCGTAAGTCGTCCAGTCGCCGAACGGGCGCGACACGAGCAGGTCGGTCTGCAGCAGGCGCGGCGTCAGGCTCTTCACCTCGCCCGGAAAATCCTTCCAGTAGTCGTCGTCGGAGACGCGCATCACGCTCAGCTGGGCGTAGGCGCCGTACGGCAGCGCGCCCTGGTGGTCGGCGCGCAGCGAATAGCGCGACCGGTCGGCGACCGAGTCGTGCGGCATCAGCTTGCCGTCGACGAGCCCGAAGAACGCCGGCTCGAGGTAGCGGAATTCGGTCTCGAGCGACGGGCCGCGGCGAACGCTCTCCTGCATCGTGAAGGTCGCGTCGCGGTTGGGGGCGATGTTCCAGTAGTACGGGATCGCCGCCTGGAAGCCGCTGCGGCTGTCGATGCCGAAGCTCGGCGGCAGGAAGCCCGACTTGCGCTCCTCGCTGAGCGGGAAGCTGAGCACCGGCGAGGCGAGGATCGGCACGCCGTAGAAGCGCAGCACCGCGCCGCGCGCGATGCCCTCGTTGGCCTCGTTGTCGATGCGAATCTCGCGCGCCTTCAGGATCCAGACCGGGTCGCCGTCGCCGTCGGCGACGGTGCAGCTCGAGTAGGTCGCGTCGCTGGCGACGGCGCGCTGGTCGTCGATGAACTCGATCAGGCTCGCCTTGCCGCCGGCGCCGGTGCGTGCGAAGCGATAGGTCGGCGTGCGGAAGAAGCCTTCGAAGCGCTCGACCTTGAGCTGAAGCTCGGGCCCGTTGAAGACATTGCCGTCGCGGGTGACGACGACATGGCCGGTCGCGCGCGCCAGGTCCTCGGCCTGGTCGTAGGTGAGCTTGTCGGCGTGGATCACGGTGCCGCCGCGCCGGAACTCGACGTCGCCTTCGGCGACGGCGTCGAGGTCGGGGCGGCCGTGCACCTCGCGAGCACGCAGGATGATCGGCAGTTGCCGCGCCGCATCGCCGCGCGCCGGCGCCTGCAGCACGTCGGCGCGGCGCAGCTCGATGCCGGCGCTCGCGGCCGCGCCGACCGCGCTCGCGGCACTCGCAGGACTCGCGGCGCTCGTAGCACTCGCCGAACTTGCGGCGGCCACCTGACTCGCCGCGCTCGCCGCGCTCGCCGGACTGCCGGCGCGCACCGCGCCCGGCGCGGCCGACGCGCTCGCCGCCGTCGGCGGCGCCGGCTGCGCGAACGCGGCGGCGGCGAGGGCAGCGAGCGGCATCGCCCGCCAAGGCGCGCCGATCCGTGGCCGCGCGCGGACGCTGGATCGTGAATCTTGGCGAGCGGCTGGACTCACTGGGCGAGGCGGGCGGATGCGCTCGGGGCGCGAGGCCGGCTTCCGCATGCGGGCGCCGCCGGACGTGGGTCGCGTGCCGCAGCCCCCGGCCGAATCGGCACCGATTTGTAGAATCGATTATCCACGAGGCGTTCACTTCCTCGCCTGCACGCGCCTCTCATTTCCCACTCGTGACCCTCTCTCCCTCGCCCGCGCCCGCCATCGCCTGGAGCGACGCCGCCCGCGCCGACGCGTTCTTCGCCTGGCTCGGCCGGGTCGGCCCGCGCCACGGCGTCGTCGCCGCGACGCTGCGGCCGGCGTCGAGCGACGCCAGCTTTCGCCGCTACTTCCGCGCCGACCGCAGCGACGGCGGCAGCGTCGTCGTCATGGACGCGCCGCCGCCGCAGGAAGACGTGCGGCCGTTCGTCCGCGTCGCCGGCCTGATCGCCGCCGCCGGCCTGCACGCGCCGCGCGTCCTCGAGGCGGACGCGGCGCACGGCTTTCTCCTCCTCGACGACCTCGGCAACGAGCTCTACCTGCAGGCGCTGCTGGCCGCGCAGGCGAGTGGCGACGCGCAAGGCGCCGACCGACTGATGCGCGACGCGATCGCCGCCCTCGTCACCTGGCAGCTGAACGTCCCGGCGGCGGCGCTGCCGCCGTACGACGACGCCCTCCTCAGACGCGAGCTCGCCCTCTTTCCCGACTGGTGCGTCGCGCGCGAATGCGGCGTGACCTGGACCGCGGCCGAGACGGCGACCTGGAACGCGGCATGCGACCAGCTCGTCGCCGCCGCGCTGGCGCAGCCCGTCGTCGCCGTGCACCGCGACTGGATGCCGCGAAACCTGATGGTCGCCGTGCCCAACCCCGGCATCCTCGACTTCCAGGACGCCGTCGGCGGCCCGATCGGCTACGACCTCGCTTCGCTCCTGCGCGATGCCTTCGTCTCGTGGGACGAGGCGCAGGAGCTCGACTGGGCGATCCGCTACTGGGAGGCGGCGCGCGCCGCCGGCCTGCCAGTGCCGGCCGACTTCGGCGAGCTCTGGCGCGACGTCGAATGGATCGGCCTGCAGCGCCACCTCAAGGTCCTCGGCATCTTCTCGCGCCTCAAGCACCGCGACGGCAAGCCGGCGTACAGCCGGGATCTGCCGCGCTTCTTCGCCTACGCGCACAAGGTCGCGACGCGCTACTCGACGCTGCGCCCGCTCGCCCGCCTGCTCGAGCCGCTGATGGGCGCGACGACGATCGAAGTGTTCCGCTGACGCGGCGGTCGCGCGCCGCGCTGTCGGCCGCGATGCGCGGGATCGCGGGTCGCGGGTCGCGACAATCTCTGTTCCACCGCCGCCATGATCCGCCTGACCGAACTCCGCCTCCCGCTCGGCCACAGCGACGCCGGGCTGCGCGCCGCCATCGTCGCCCGTCTCGGCGTCGACGACGCCGCGCTGCTCGGCTTCACCGTCTTCCGGCGCGGCTACGACGCGCGCAAGAAGGCGGCGATCGTCTTCGTCTACACGATCGACGCCGAGGTCGCCGACGACGCGGCGGTGCTCGCGCGCCACGCGGGCGATCCGCACGTGCGGCCGGCGCCCGACACCGCCTACCGGCTCGTCGCCCACGCGCCCGCGGACTTCGCGACCAGCGGCCGGCCGCGGCCAATCGTCGTCGGCTTCGGGCCGTGCGGCATCTTCGCAGCGCTCGTCCTGGCGCAGATGGGGCTCCGCCCGCTCGTCCTCGAGCGCGGCCGCGCCGTGCGCGAGCGGACGCGCGACACCTGGGGCCTGTGGCGGCGTGGCGTCCTCGATCCGGAGTCGAACGTCCAGTTCGGCGAGGGCGGCGCCGGCACCTTCTCCGACGGCAAGCTGTGGAGCCAGATCAGCGACGCGCGCCACCTGACGCGCAAGGTCATCGACGAGCTCGTTCGCGCCGGCGCGCCCGAGGAGATCCGCTTCGTCGCCAAGCCGCACATCGGCACCTTCCGCCTGGTCGCCGTCGTCGAGCGGATGCGCCACGAGATCGAGCGCCTCGGCGGCAAGATCCGCTTCGGCGCACGGGTCGTCGACCTGCACATCGAGGACGGCGCGGTGCGCGGCGTCGTCGTCGCGCGATCGCCGACCGGCAATGCCGGCGATGCCGGCGATGCCGGCGATGCCGGCGATGCGGGCGACGGCGGCGCCGCGGCAAGCGAGCAGCGCGAGGAGATCGCGGCCGAGCACGTCGTCGTCGCGCCGGGCCACAGCGCACGCGACACCTTCGCGATGCTGCACGAGCGCGGCGTCCACCTCGAAGCGAAGCCGTTCTCGATCGGCTTTCGCATCGAGCACCCGCAGTCGCTCATCGACCGCGCCCGCTTCGGCGCGAGCGCCGGCCATCCGCTCCTCGGCGCGGCCGACTACCGGCTCGTTCACCACGCCAAGAACGGGCGTGCCGTCTACAGCTTCTGCATGTGCCCCGGCGGCACCGTCGTCGCGGCGACGTCGGAGGCCGGGCGCGTCGTCACCAACGGCATGAGCCAGTACTCGCGCAACGAGCGCAACGCCAACGCCGGCATCGTCGTCGCCATCGCGGCGGCGGATTACTCCCTGGCGCGGACACCATCAAAGGAGACGCGCGACGGCGGCGTCGGCCCGCTCGACAGCGTCGAGCCGCTCGCCGGCATCGCCTTCCAGCGCTTCTGGGAATCGCGCGCGTTCGAGCTCGGCGGCGGCGGCTATCGCGCGCCCGGCCAGCGCGTCGGCGACTTCCTGCGCGGCCAGGCGTCGAGCGCGTTCGGCAGCGTGCTGCCGTCGTACCAGCCGGGTGTCGAGTGCGTCGATCTCGGCGCCGCCGACCGCGCCGCGCTGCCCGCCTATGCGATCGAGGCGATCCGCGAGGCACTGCCCGCCTTCGAGCGGCAGATCCCCGGCTTCGCGATGGACGATGCGGTGCTGACCGGCGTCGAGACCCGGACCTCGTCGCCGCTGCGGGCGACGCGCGGGCGCGATCGCCAGGGTGTCAACGTGCGCGGCCTCTATCCGGCCGGCGAAGGCGCCGGCTACGCAGGCGGGATCATGTCGGCAGCGGTCGACGGCATCGAGACCGCCGAAGCGGTCGCGCGGGCGATGCTCGGCGTCGACTAGGCGCAGGCCGCCATCACCTGCGCCACCGCCGCTGTCAGCTTCTTGCCGTACGGGACGTGCAGGAATTCGTTCGGCCCGTGCGCGTTGCTCTTCGGGCCGAGGACGCCGCAGACCATCATCTGCGCCCTCGGAAAGCTCTGCTGCAGCATCGCCATCAGCGGGATCGTCCCGCCTTGGCCGATGAAGCCGCACGGCGCGCCGTACTGCGCCTGCGACGCCGCGTGCAACGCGTCCTCGAGCCAGGGCGCGAGGCTGGGCGCGTTCCAGCCGGTTGCGCCCGAGGCATCGCTTTCATGGCCGGCGCGGCCATCGGTGCAGAAGGTGACCTTGGCGTTGTAGGGCGCGTTGTCCTCGAGCAGCGTCTTCAGCGCCTGCGCGGCGAGGTTGGCGTCGACGAGCGGCGGCGTGCGCAGGCTGAGCTTGAACGCGGTGTACGGACGCAGCACGTTGCCGGCGTCCTTCAGCGCCGGGAAACCGTCGGCGCCGGTCACCGACAGGGTCGGCTTCCACGTGCGGTTGACGAGCGCCTCGACCGGGTCGGTCGTCGTCGGCAAGGTCGGCCCGCCGTCGGCGCCGCACGCCCACGGGAAGCGCTTCCAGACCTGGTCGCCGAGGATCTTCGCGGTCGCCTTCGCCTGCTCGAGACGGTCGGCCGGCATCGCGCAGTGGAAGCTCTCGGGCAACAGGCGCCCGCTCTTCGAATCCTCGAGCCGGTCGAGCACCTGGCGCAGGATGCGAAAGCTCGACGGCACCAGGCCGCTGGCGTCGCCCGAATGGACGCCTTCGGTCAGGATCTCGACCTTGAGCGTGCCGGTGATGTTGCCGCGCAGGCTGGTCGTGAGCCAGAGCTGGTCGTAGTTGCCGGCGCCGCTGTCGAGGCAGACGACCAGGCCGATGTGGCCGAGCCGATCGCGCAGCGCGTCGACGTAGAACGGCAGGTCGGGCGAGCCGCTCTCCTCGCAGGTCTCGATCAGGCCGACGCAGCGCGGCCGGGCGATGCCCTGCAGGTCGAGCGACTTGATCGCGGTGATCGCGGCGTAGATCGCATAGCCGTCGTCGGCGCCGCCGCGGCCATAGAGCAAACCGTTTTCGAAGCGCGGCGTCCACGGCCCGTAGCCGTTCTTCCAGCCGTTGAACTCGGGCTGCTTGTCGAGGTGGCCGTAGAGGCAGATCGTCTCGGCGCCGGCGTCGTTGCCGCCGGGGCGAGTGGCAGGCACATCGAAGAAGATCACCGGCGTCCGGCCTTCGAGGCGGATCACCTCGAGCTTCAGGCCCTGCACCTGCTGGCGCTCGACCCACGCCGCGGCGTCGCCGACGACGCGGTCGATGAAGCCGTGCTCCTGCCACTCGGCGTCGAACATCGGGCTCTTCGCCGGCACTTCGATGTACTTCGTGATCTGCGGGACGATCTCGTCGTCCCAGACGCGCTCGGCGTAGCGGCCGAGCGCCTCGGCCTCGTCTTTCTGGATCGGCTGCAGCGGGTCGCGTGCGTTCATCGCGGGCTCCTCGTCGGCAAAAGAGGCAGTGTATCGAGCCAGGTCGTCAAGACCCGCAAGACCGCGTCCTGCTCGGGCTCGTTGAAGA
>DASYKC010000051.1:0-12855 GCA_035995885.1 Caldimonas sp.
TCGGCACGAGGTAGAGCGTGCCCCTGGCGGTCATGCCGCGGCCGGCTCGCCGAGCGGGTCGATTCCGGCCTGGCGCAGCAGCTCGCAGGTCTTGATCAGCGGCAGGCCGATCAGCGCCGTCGGATCGTCGCAGTCGACGCCCGCAACGAGGGCGATGCCGAGCGTCTCGATCTTGGCGCTGCCGGCGCAGTCGTAGGGCCGCTCAGCGCGCAGGTAACGCTCGATCTCGGCGTCGCTCAGGTCGCGCATGCGGACGGCGACCGGCACCAGCGCCGAGGCGGCGAAGCCGCTCGCGCGGCAGACGACGGCGACGCCGGTCTGGAAGACGACGACGCGACCGCGCATCGCGCGCAGCTGGGCGGTGGCACGGCCGTGGTCGCCGGGCTTGCCGAGGCCGTGGCCGTCGAGGTCGGCGATCTGGTCGGAGCCGACGACGACCGCCTCGGCGTGGCGCGCCGCGACCGCGTCGGCCTTGGCGAGCGCCAGGCGAAGCGCGGTCTCGGCGGGCGTCTCGCCGGGCCGCGGCTGCTCGTCGACCGCGGGCGCCTCGATGTCGAACGGCAGGCGCAGGCGGCCGAGCAGCTCGCGCCGATAGGGCGAGGTCGAGGCGAGGACGAGGCGGCGGCGCATCCGTCATTTTCCATCGCCGCCGTGGGTGGTTGCGGCGCCCCCTAAACTGGGCCGATGGCTTCCTCGTCTCGCGAGCTCGACCCGCGCCGCCTCGACGTCGCCGCTTTCGCCGCCGCGGGCGCCGGCATCGAAGGCGAGTGGCCGGCCGATCGCTTGAAGCGATTGGCTTCGGCCACGCTGGCGCCCGCGGATGGCGCATCGCAGCCGTCGATCGCCTGGCGCGCGCAGGGCGAGCGCGACGTCCTCGCCGGCGCCGGCGCGCAGGCCTCGCTCGCCATCGGCGCCGACACCGAAGTGACGCTCGAATGCCAGCGCTGCCTGCAGCCGATGCGGCTGCCGCTGCATGCCGAGCGGCGCATCTTCTTCGTCGACGGCGAGGACGCCGCGGCGGCGCTCGATGCCGAGGTCGAGGACGACGTCCTCGCACTGACACCCGCGCTCGATCTCGTCGAGCTGATCGAGGACGAGCTCCTCCTCGCCCTGCCGCTCGTGCCGCGCCACGAGCTCTGCCCCGAGCCGCTGCCGCGCGCCTTCGTCGAGGACGACCCGGCGATCGATCCGGCCGACAACCCGTTCGCCGTGCTGGCGGCGCTGAAACGCGGGCCGCGGCCCAACTGAGCGGGCCGTCGGCGCCGGGTGCCACTGCTACAATGCCCGGCTTTTCGCGACTGCCCGGCCCCTGTCGGAGCCCGGTCGCGCCGTCCGCCCACGTTCGGGTTGCTGGCGGATTTCAGGAGAATTCCATGGCCGTTCAACAGAACAAGAAGTCGCCTTCCAAGCGCGGCATGCACCGCGCGCACAACGCCCTCGTCAAGCCGGGCCTCGCCATCGAGCCGACCACTGGCGAGACGCACCTCCGCCACCACGTCAGCCCGACCGGTTTCTACCGCGGCCGAAAAGTGCTGAAGACCAAAGTCGAAGCCTGACCGCGAGCCGGGGTCCAGCCGTTGGCGTGAGCACGGCCCGCGACCCTGACCCGACCGTCACGCAGCGCCCCATGGCGGCCGATTCCGCCCCTCCGATCCGCCTCGCCGTCGACCTGATGGGCGGCGATCACGGCCCTGCCGTGACGCTGCCGGCCTGCCGTGCCTTCCTTGCCGCCCACGCCGACGCCGAGCTCGTTCTCGTCGGCCGCGACGAGGCGATCGCGCAGGCGGCCGGCTGGCCTCGCTGCACGCAAGTCGCCGCGAGCGAGGTGGTCGAGATGACCGACTCAGTCGAGACCGCACTGCGTCGCAAGAAGGATTCTTCGCTGCGCGTCGCCGTGAGCCAGGTCAAGCCGCACGTCGACCGCGCCTCGCTGGCCCAGGCGTGCGTCTCGGCCGGCAACACGGGCGCGCTGATGGCGGTGTCGCGCTACGTGCTGAAGACGGTCGACGGCATCGATCGGCCGGCGATCGCGACGGTGATGCCCAACGAGCGCGACGGCTTCACGACCGTGCTCGACCTCGGCGCCAACGTCGACTGCACGGCCGAGCACCTGCTCCAGTTCGCGGTCATGGGCAGCGCGCTCGTCGCCGCCGTCTGGGGCAAGGAAGAGCCGACCGTGGGCCTGCTCAACATCGGCGAGGAAGCGATCAAAGGCAGCGAGTCGATCAAGGCCGCCGGCGAGCTGCTGCGCGAGGCCGCGGCCGCCGGCTTCGTCAACTTCCACGGCAATGTCGAGGCGACCGACATCTTCAAGGGAACGACCGACATCGTCGTCTGCGACGGCTTCGTCGGCAACGTCATGCTGAAGACCGCCGAAGGGCTCGCCTCGATGCTGACGACCTTCATCAAGCAGGAGTTCCGGCGCACGCCGCTGACGCGGCTCGCCGCGCTCGCCGCCCTGCCGGTGCTGAACCGGTTCAAGCGCCGCGTCGACCCGCGCCGCTACAACGGCGCCGCGCTGCTGGGCTTGCGCGGGCTGGTGTTCAAGAGCCATGGCTCGGCCGATGCCTTCGCCTTCGAGCAGGCGCTCAACCGCGCCTATGATGCGGCGCGAAACGGCTTGCTCGACCGGGTCCAGCACCGCATTCGCGCGACGATCGCGGCCATGCCCGCGGCAGCGCCGCACGGCGAGGCGACCGCGTTCGGCGACACCACTGCCTTCGGCTCGATCCAGTCCGCATGACGACCCTTCCTCGCTACTCGCGAATCAGCGGCACCGGCAGCTACCTGCCGCCGGACCGGATCAGCAATGCCGACCTCGCGGCGCGCCTCGCCAAGGACGGCATCGACACCTCCGACGACTGGATCGTCGAGCGCACCGGCATCCGCTTTCGCCACTTCGCCGCGCCCGACGTGACGAGCAGCGACCTGGCCCTGATCGCCTCGCGGCGTGCCCTCGAAGCCGCCGACTGCGACCCGGGCGCGATCGACCTGATCATCGTCGCGACGTCGACGCCCGACATGGTCTTTCCGTCGGCGGCGTGCATCCTGCAGGCCAAGCTCGGCGTCGCCGGCTGCGCCGCGTTCGACGTGCAGGCGGTCTGCTCGGGCTTCGTCTATGCGCTCTCGGTCGCCGACTCGATGATCAAGACCGGCGCGGCGACGAAGGCGCTCGTCGTCGGCGCCGAGGTCTTCTCGCGCATCCTCGACTTCTCCGACCGGACCACCTGCGTCCTCTTCGGCGACGGCGCCGGCGCCGTCGTCCTCGAGGCGAGCGAGACGCCCGGGATCCTCGCGACCGAGCTGCACGCCGACGGCCGCTACGTCGGCATCCTCTGCGTTCCCGGCACCGTCTCGGGCGGCACCATCCTCGGCGATCCGCTCCTGAAGATGGACGGCCCGGCGGTCTTCAAGCTCGCCGTCGGCGTGCTCGAGAGCGTCGCCCGCTCGGTGCTCGGGAAGGCCGGCCGCAGCGACGCCGACATCGACTGGCTGATCCCGCACCAGGCCAACATCCGCATCATGCAGAGCACGGCGAAGAAGCTGAAGCTGGCGCCGGGCAAGCTGATCGCCACGGTCGACCGCCACGGCAACACCTCGGCGGCGTCGATCCCGCTCGCCCTCGACGAGTCGGTGCGCGCCGGCACCATCAAGCGCGGCGACACGGTCATGCTCGAAGGCGTCGGCGGCGGCTTCACCTGGGGCGCGGCGCTGCTCGACTACTGACGCTGTTCGACCCCTTCCGATCTTTTCGAATGACTCCGTTCGCTTTCGTCTTCCCGGGCCAGGGCTCGCAATCGGTCGGCATGCTCGACGCCTGGGGCGACCATCCGGCCGTGCGCGAGACGCTCGCCGAGGCCGCGGCGGCGCTCGACCTCGACGTCGCCCGCCTGATCCGCGAAGGCCCGAAGGAGCAGCTCGACCTGACGACCAATACCCAGCCGGTGATGCTGACGGCCGGCGTTGCCTGCTATCGCGCCTGGCTCGCCGAAACCCACGCCGCGCCCGACGTCGTCGCCGGCCATTCGCTCGGCGAGTACACGGCGCTCGTCGTCGCCGGCGCGCTGAGCTTCGCCGACGCGCTGCCGCTCGTCCGCTTTCGTGCCCAGGCGATGCAGGAAGCGGTGCCGGTCGGCACCGGCGCAATGGCGGCGGTCCTCGGCCTCGACGCCGCCGCCGTCGGCGAAGGCTGCGCGGAAGCGGCGCGGCAGACCGGCGAGACCGTGCAGGCGGCCAACTTCAACGATCCGAAGCAGACGGTGATCGCCGGCACCAAGGCCGGCGTCGACAGGGCGTGCGAGCTGCTCAAGGCGGCAGGCGCCAAGCGCGCGCTGCCGCTCGCCGTCTCGGCGCCGTTCCACTCGGCGCTGATGAAGCCGGCAGCCGAGCGCCTGCGCGAGCGGCTGGCGACGACGCTGGTCGACGCGCCGTTCATCCCGGTGATCGACAACGTCGACGTCAGGAGCGAGAGCGAGCCGGCGGCGATCCGCGACGCCCTCTATCGCCAGGCGTTCGGCGCCGTGCGCTGGGCCGAGACGATCCAGGCGATCCGCGCCCGCGGCGTCAGCCACATCTTCGAATGCGGGCCGGGCCGCGTCCTCGCCGGCATGGTCAAGCGCATCGCGCCCGACGCGGTCTCGGCCGCGGTCTTCGATCCCGCCTCGCTCGTCGAGGCGGCGGCGCTGCTGCGATGAGCGATCCGGCCGCGAGCGACGGCCAGGTCGCCCTCGTCACCGGCGCCTCGCGCGGCATCGGCCGGGCGATCGCGCTCGCCCTCGCCGCGAAGGGCTTTCGCGTCGTCGGCACGGCGACGACCGCGGCCGGCGCGGCCGGGATCGGCGAAGCGCTCGCCGCCCACGCCGGCTGCCGCGGCATCGTCCTCGACGTCACCGACGGCGACGCCGTCGGCGCCGCGATCGACGCCGTCGTCCGCGACGGCGGCGCGCTCCACGTCCTCGTCAACAACGCCGGCATCACGCGCGACATGCTGTCGATGCGGATGAAGGACGACGACTGGAACGCGGTCCTCGCGACCAACCTGACGGCGGTCTTTCGCGCCAGCCGGGCCGCCATCCGGCCGATGATGAAGCAGCGCTACGGGCGGATCGTCAACATCACCTCGGTCGTCGGCGCGAGCGGCAACCCGGGCCAGGCGAATTACGCCGCCGCCAAGGCCGGCGTCGCCGGCATGACGCGCTCGCTCGCGCGCGAGGTCGGCAGCCGCGGCATTACCGTCAACTGCGTCGCGCCGGGCTTCATCGAGACCGACATGACGCGCTCGCTCGCCGAGGCGCAATCGGCGGCGCTGCTGGCGCAGATCCCGGTCGGCCGTCTCGGCCAGGCGAGCGAGGTCGCCGCCGCGGTGGCGTTCCTCGCCTCGCCGGAAGCGTCCTACATCACGGGCACCGAATTGCACGTCAACGGCGGGATGTTGATGTCCTGACGACAGGCTGTCGCACCCGGGCGCCGCAGGCGCCACGCCTTAGAATCCGCGTCTACTTTTTCACAAAGCTCCCGGAGGAGTCATGAGCGACATAGAAGCACGAGTCAAGAAGATCATTGCCGAGCAACTGGGTGTCCCCGAGGCCGACGTGACGAACGAAAAGGCGTTCGTCGCCGACCTGGGCGCCGATTCGCTCGACACGGTCGAGCTCGTGATGGCGCTCGAGGACGAATTCGGGATCGAGATCCCCGACGAAGAGGCCGAGAAGATCACCACGGTCCAGCTCGCCATCGACTACGCGTCGAAGCACCAGAAGGCGGCCTGAGCGACCGGGTTTCGTTCTCCTTTCGATGAATTCGCGCCGTGTCGTCGTCACCGGCCTCGGCCTGATCAGCCCGGTCGGCAACAGCGTCGCCGAAGGCTGGAAGAACCTGCTTGCCGGACGCTCGGGCATCGCCGACATCACCAAGTTCGACGCCTCGGCCTTCGCCTGCCGCTTCGCCGGCGAAGTCAAGGGATTCCAGGTCGAAGACTATTTCCCGGCCAAGGAAGCGCGTCACATGGACGCCTTCATCCACTTCGGCCTCGCCGCCTCGATCCAGGCGGTTCGCGACGCCGGCCTGCCGACCAACGACCAGCTCGGCGCCGAGGAAGCGGAACGCATCGGCTGCCTGGTCGGCTCGGGCATCGGCGGCCTGCCGCTGATCGAGGGCACCAAGGCCGAGCTCGAGAAGCGCGGCCCGCGCCGGATCACGCCGTTCTTCGTGCCGGCGTCGATCATCAACATGATCTCCGGCCACGTCTCGATCATGTTCGGCTTCCAGGGGCCGAACCTGGCGATCGTCACGGCGTGCACGACCGGCCTGCATTCGATCGGCATGGCCGGCCGGCTGATCGAGCACGGCGACGCCGACGTCATGATCGCCGGCGGCTCGGAGGCCACCGTCTCGCCGCTCGGCGTCGGCGGCTTCGCTGCGGCGCGCGCGCTTTCGACGCGCAACGACGATCCCGCCACCGCCTCGCGGCCGTGGGACAGGGACCGCGACGGCTTCGTCCTCGGCGAAGGCGCGGGCGTTCTCGTCCTCGAGGAGTACGAGCACGCCAAGCGGCGCGGCGCGAAGGTCTACGCCGAGCTGATCGGCTTCGGCATGGGCGCCGACGCCTTCCACATGACGGCGCCGAACGTCGACGGCCCGAAGCGCTCGATGCAGGCGGCGCTTCGCTCCGCCGCGCTGAACGCCGACGACGTGCAGTACCTGAACGCGCACGGCACGTCGACGCCGCTCGGCGACGTCAACGAGACCAACGCCATCAAGCTCGCCTTCGGCGACCACGCGAGGAAGCTCGTCGTCAACTCGACCAAGTCGATGACCGGTCACCTGCTCGGCGGCGCCGGCGGCATCGAGTCGGTGTTCACCGTGATGGCGCTGCACGACCAGATCTCGCCGCCGACCATCAACATCTTCAACCAGGACCCGGAGTGCGATCTCGACTACTGCGCCAACACGGCGCGGCCGATGAAGATCGAGCACGCGGTCAAGAACAATTTCGGATTCGGCGGCACCAACGGTACCCTCGTCTTCAAGCGGGTCTGAGCGCCCGCGGCGCTGCCGGCCATGCGCGAGAGCTTGTTCTTCGAGGTGAGGGTTCGTCGGTTCGAGGTGTGGCAGATGGCGTCGGGCACGGTCGCATTCGCGGCGATCGCCGCCGTGACGGCCTGGGCCGTCGCGATGTGGGACGCACAGTCGCAGACGGGCGCCGCCCTCGTCGTCGGATCGGCCGCGTTGCTGGCGATGATGACCATCGCGGCGGGGCTTTCGCTGGCGCGCGTCGAAGCCGAGATCCTGGCCTGCCGCGACGGCCTCTGGACCTACGTTCCGGATGTCGGCGTCGCTCGCTCGGGTGCGCTCGAGGTTGCGATCGACTTCGGCGCCTTCCTTCTTCTTCGCCTCGTCGACCGCGGCCGTGTCACTACCTGGCTGCCGGTGCAGCGGCGCGGCCTGGAGCGCGAGTGGCACGCCCTGCGTTGCGCGGTATATTCGCCGCCGCCAGTCGCCGGAGCTTCGCCGACGGCGCCCCCACTCACCACTGAATGAACGCTCCGGACGCCGACGCACCGCTCGTCGAGCGCGTCAAGCAAGGCGATGTCAAGGCTTTCGAGATGCTGGTCGTCAAGTACCAGCGCCGAATCGAAAGGCTGATCGGTCGCATGGTGCGCGACGTCGATCTCGTCCCCGACATCGCCCAGGAGACCTTCATCCGGGCTTATCGCGCCTTGCCCCAGTTCCGCGGCGACAGCGCGTTCTACACGTGGCTCTACCGGATCGCGGTCAATACTGCCAAGAAATCGCTGATGGAGCTCAAGCGCGACCCGCTCGTCACCGAATCGGCCCGAGCGAGCCGCGACGATGACGACGACAATCCGCGGGTCGAGAACGAGCCGAGCGATGCGGCGACTCCCGACGCCGTGCTGGCGAGCAAGCAAATCGCCGCCGCGGTGAACTTTGCGGTCGAAGCGTTGTCGGAAGATTTGAGGCAGGCGATCACGCTGCGCGAGATCGAGGGTCTCAGCTACGAGGAAATCGCCGAACTGATGAACTGCCCGATCGGCACCGTCCGGTCACGGATCTTCAGGGCGCGAGAAGCCATTGCCGCGCGGCTCCGCCCGCTCCTCGACACCCGAGAGGGTGACCGGTGGTGATGGCCAGCCAGGGTAGCTTTAGGGTCGGATTTGGAGAAATGACATGGCGATAGGCAGTTTTGACGACTCGGCGAAGGAGCGGCTGTCGGCCTTGGCTGACGGCGAGCTCGATTCGACGGCGTCGGCAGCGTCCTGCGCCGCCTGGAGCGCAGACGCCGCGCTCCGGGCCGACTGGCACGCCTGGCACCTCATCGGCGACGTGCTGCGCTCCGAGGATCTCGCTGCCGACCCGTGCCGCGATCGCCGCTTGTTCGCGGCAGTGCAGGCGCGCCTGCGCAGCGAGCCGGTCGTGCTGGCCCCGACCCCGGCGCTCGCTGCCGCGGTGGGCCCGCGCTTCGGGCGTCGCGCCCGGCCCGGGCGCTGGGCCGGCGGCGCCGCGGTCGCCGCCGGTGTCGTCCTCGTCGTCGGCACCTTCGCCGTCATTCGCCCCGGCGATTCGCCGGCGCCGGAGCGGCTGGCCCTCGGTGATGGCGCACTGGGCGCTGCTTCGACCGTCGCCCGCGCCCCAGTCGCCCGCGCTCCCGTCGTCGTCGACATCGCCGCGCCGCCGGTGGCGATCGTCGCCGACAGCAAGCTGATTCGCGACGCCCAGCTCGATCGCTACCTCGAGGCACACAAGCAATTCGCCGGGACGTCCGCGCTCGGCGTGCCGTCGACCTTCCTGCGCAGTGCGACCGTCGATTCCGCCTGGCGCTGATCGCGGTCGAGCCGTGCTGCTGCGCGTCGCCGTCCTGCTCACCCTGGCCTGGGCGACGCTCGGCCATGCGGCGCCGGCGTGCAGCCAGGCGGTCGTTGCGACCGCGACGCCGGCAGCCGCGCCGAGCGCGGTGCGCGCCTGGCTGCTGCGCATCCACGATGCCGCCAGCCGGCGCAATTTCCAGGGCACCTTCGTCGTCAGCGGCGGCGGCAACGTCGCCAGCGCGCGAATCGCCCATTTCTGCGAGGGGCCGAACCAGTACGAGCGGATCGAGTCCCTCGACGGCCGTCAGCGCCGGGTCTATCGCCACAACGACGTCGTCCACACCGTGTGGCCGGTCAGCCATGTCGCGATGATCGAGCAGCGCGGCATGCTGAGCTCGTTCCCGGCGTTGCTGCAGGCCGGCGACGACGGCATCGCCGACTGGTACGAGGTTCGCCCCGAAGGCAGCGAGCGCGTCGCCGGTCACGAGGCCGACGTGCTCGCGATCCGCGCCCGCGACGGCCTCCGCTACGGCTACCGGCTCTGGGCCGACCGCGCCTCGGGGCTGCTGCTGCGCGCCGAGGTCGTCGGCGAGCGCGGCGACGTCCTCGAGACCTCCGCGTTCTCGGACGTCGTGATCGGCATCCGGGCGCAGCCCGAGAGCGTGCTGAGCGCAATGCGCCGGCTCGACGGCTATCGCGTCGTGCGCCCGGTCCTGACGCCGACGCGCCTCGAGGCCGAAGGCTGGACGATGCGGCAGCTCGCGCCCGGCTTTCGCGCCGTCAGCTGCGTCAGCCGCCAGATCGAAGCGCCGAGCGACGCCGCCGGCGAGGTCGCCGCGCCGCCGGTGATCCAGAGCATCTATTCCGACGGCCTGACCTATGTCTCGGTGTTCATCGAGCCGTTTCGCCCTGAACGCCATGCCAAGCCGACGTTCGCCGCGATGGGAGCGACCTCGACCCTGGCCCAGCGCCAGGGCGACTGGTGGGTGACGGTCATCGGCGACACGCCGCCGGCAACGCTCAGAATGTTTGCCGCAGCGCTCGAGCGAAGAAAGCCGTAGGCTTTCGCCTTCGCGCCGCCATTTCTCCGCTTCGCCAACCTCGTCGCTTCGACGGACACCACGCCATGTCGCTCCTGCCGCTTTCGCCCCGCTCGCCCGCGAACCGACTGGCGTATGCCGCGCTCGCGTTGTCCTTTAGCCTGCTCGCGTCGGTGGCGCCTTCGCCGGTCGGCGCGCAGGGCCTGCCCGATTTCACCGAGCTGGTGGAAAAGGTCGGCCCCGCTGTCGTCAACATCCGCACCACCGAGCGTGGCCGGACAGCGCGCGGCGGCTCGGGCAACGATCAGGACGACGAGATGGCCGAGCTGTTCCGGCGTTTCTTCGGCGTGCCGGGACAGCCGAATCGCCCGAACCCGCGGGGCGGCCCGCAGCCGCCCGACGGCGAGCCGCAGCAGCGCGGCGTCGGCTCGGGGTTCATCCTCAATGCCGATGGCTACGTGCTGACCAATGCTCACGTCGTCGAGGGCGCCGACGAGGTGATCGTCACGCTCGCCGACAAGCGCGAGTTCAAGGCCAAACCGATCGGCGCCGACAAGCGGTCCGACGTCGCCCTCGTCAAGATCGAGGCGAGCGGTCTGCCGACGGTTCGCATCGGCGACGTCTCGAAGCTCAAGGTCGGCGAGTGGGTGATCGCGATCGGCTCGCCGTTCGGCCTCGAGAGCACCGTCACCGCCGGCATCGTCAGTGCCAAGTCGCGCGACACCGGCGACCTGCTGCCGCTGATCCAGACCGACGTCGCCATCAACCCCGGCAACTCGGGCGGGCCGCTCATCAACATGCGTGGCGAAGTGGTCGGCATCAACTCGCAGATCTACAGCCGCTCGGGCGGCTACATGGGCATCTCGTTCGCGATCCCGATCGACGAGGTGATTCGCGTCTCGGAGCAGCTTCGGGTCGGCGGGCGCGTCATCCGCGGCCGCATCGGCGTCGTCATCGCCCGGCTGACGCGCGAGGTCGCCGAGTCGATCGGCCTCGGCAAGCCGGTCGGCGCGCTGGTGCAGTCGGTCGAGGCCGGCGGCCCGGCCGAGAAGGCCGGCGTCGAGCCGGGCGACGTCATCACCAAGGTCGACGGCCGCGCCGTCGACACCTCGGTCGAGCTGCCGCGCATCGTCGGCGGCATCAAGCCGGGAACGAAGGCGACACTGCAGGTGTTCAGGCGCGGCAGCACGCGCGACCTGAGCGTGGTGGTGGCCGAGTTCGAGCCGGAGCGTGTCGTCGCGCGCAAGCCGCCCGAGCGCGACAACGCCAAGCCGCCGACCGTCAGCAGCGTCGGCGTCGCGGTCTCCGACCTGACCGATGCGCAGAAGCGCGAGCTCAAGGTCAAGAACGGCGTCAAGGTCGAAAGCGTGGAAGGAGCCGCCGCGCGCGCCGGGATCCACGAGAACGACGTCATCCTCAGCGTCGACAACGTCGAAGTGACGGGAGCCAAGCAGTTCGAATCGGTCATGGCCAAGCTCGACAAGGCCAAGCCGGTCACCATGCTCATCCGCCAGGGCGAGTCGGCCAAGTTCGTGATCGTTCGTCCCGCGAAGTAGTCGGTCGTGAGCACTCGCTGACTTCTCGGCCTAGCCGGTCGAGACCGTTTCCGGCTGCTTCTATTAGAGGGTGGCGGCGCGAGCGGGGAGAGCCCGCTCGAGGCGCCGAAATTGCCCCCGGACGTCCACAGCCGTTTGTGGACAATCTGTGGATAGAATTCGTGTTGGCGCGCTGCAACGTAGAGAATTCAAGCCTTGGCGCGGCTTGTGGCGGGGGCGTTTTGACTACAATGAAAGTCCCAACAAGCAGTTGCCATACGTTTTGTTGGAAGGCGCGTCATAGATTCGACGTGCCTTTTTTTTGTCTTCCGCGGCGACCCTCGGCGCCCCCTGAAATCGCGGTGCTGAGCGTTTCTCTCGTGCTGCGATGCCGGTCGTCGGCGCCGACGGTTGCCGCTCTTCGACGTTCGCTGTGAGCATGGATCAGATCCGCAATTTTTCGATCATCGCCCACATCGACCATGGCAAATCGACCCTCGCCGATCGCCTGATCCAGCGTTGCGGCGGCCTCTCCGATCGCGAGATGGAGGCGCAGGTGCTCGACTCGATGGAGATCGAGCGCGAGCGCGGCATCACCATCAAGGCGCAGACTGCGGCGCTGCAATACACGGCGCGGGACGGGCGCACCTACCAGCTCAACCTGATCGACACGCCGGGCCACGTCGACTTTTCGTACGAGGTCAGCCGGTCGCTCTCGGCGTGCGAGGGCGCGCTCCTCGTCGTCGACGCGAGCCAGGGCGTCGAGGCGCAAACCGTCGCCAACTGCTACACCGCGCTCGACCTCGGCGTCGAGGTCGTCCCGGTCCTCAACAAGATGGACTTGCCGCAGGCCGATCCGGCCCGAGCCCGCGCCGAGATCGAGGACGTGATCGGCATCGATGCCGACGACGCGATCCCGTGCAGCGCCAAGACCGGCGAGGGCATCGACGAGATCCTCGAGGCGGTCGTCCACCGCATGCCGGCGCCGCGCGGCAATCCCGACGGGCCGCTGCGGGCGATGATCATCGACTCCTGGTTCGACAACTACGTCGGCGTCGTCATGCTGGTGCGCATCGTCGACGGCCAGCTCCTGCGCGGCGAGCGGATCCGCCTGATGGCGAGCGACGCCGTCTACGGCGCCGACCAGCTCGGCGTCTTCACGCCCAACTCGGTGGCGCGCGAGAAGCTCTCGGCCGGCGAGGTTGGCTTCCTGATCGCCGGCATCAAGGAGCTGCAGGCGGCCAAGGTCGGTGACACGATCACGCTCGAGAAGAAGCTGCCCAACAACGCCGGCGTCGCGACCGAGCCGCTGCCCGGCTTCAAGGAGATCCAGCCGCAGGTCTTCGCCGGCCTCTACCCGACCGAGGCGAGCGAGTACGACCAGCTGCGCGACGCCCTCGAGAAGCTCAAGCTCAACGACTCGTCGCTGCGCTACGAGCCCGAGGTGAGCCAGGC
>DASYKC010000052.1:0-54428 GCA_035995885.1 Caldimonas sp.
CCCGGTAGACCTCGGGCCAGCTCCAGCCGCCGCCCTGGCGCGGGTCGACCCAGATGAAGGCGATGCCGCCCGAGAGGATCATCGCCAGGCGGTAGCCGAGGACCGTCAGCGACGAGCCGAAACCGCGCTCGGCGGCGGGCAGCAGGTCGGTCCGATAGGCGTCGACGACGACGTCCTGCGATGCCGAGAGCCACGCGACCAGGCCGGCGAGGAGCGCGAACGCGCCGAGCGCCGAGCGCGGCGGCGTCGCCGCCATCCAGAACAGCGCGCCGGCGAGCGCGAGCTGGGTGAGGACGAGCCAGCTGCGGCGCCGGCCGAGCCACGGCGGCTCGAAGCGGTCCATCAGCGGCGCCCAGAGGAACTTGAACGTGTACGGCAGGCCTACCAGGCTCAGAAAGCCGATCGTCGCGATGTCGACGCCGTCGGCCGTGAGCCAGGCCTGCATCGCCTGGCCGGTGAGGGCGAGCGGCAGGCCGGAGGCGAAGCCCAGGACGGTGACCGCGGCGAGGCGGTGCAGCGCCTTCAGGTCCAGGCGCGAGACGGGCAGTGGGGGGCGGTGCGGGTCCAGGATTCGATCATAGGTGGCGCCCGGCGCCGGCCTGCGCAGCGCCGCCGCGGCCGACGATCGACAATCGCCCATGGCCCGAACCCCGCGCGCCGCGCCGCCTTCCTTCGGCGCCGATGATTTCCGCGCCGCCCTCGCGATGTTCGCGACCGGCGTGACGATCGTCACCGCGCGCGGCGCGGACGGCAAGCCGATCGGGCTCACTGCCAACTCGTTCAACTCGGTCTCGATCGAACCGCCGCTCGTCCTCTGGAGCCTGTCGCGCCAGGCCGGCTCGATGCCGGCGTTCGCGCGCGGCTCGCACTACGCGATCAACATCCTCGCCGCCGACCAGCGCGCCCTCGCCGAACGGTTCGCGAGCAAGGACGTCGCTCGCTTCGACGGCGTCGCCTTCCGCCCCGGCGCGAGCGGCGTGCCGCTGCTCGACGGCGCCGCGGCGGCGTTCGAGTGCTTCAACCGCAGCCGCTACGAGGAAGGCGACCACGTCATCTTCGTCGGCGAGGTCGAGGCCTGCACGCGCCGCGCCGGCGCGAGCCCGCTGATCTTCCACGGCGGACGCTACTTCACGGAGTTGCCGCTGTAGCTTCGCTACAGAGGCAACTCCGCTTCGCTGACCAGGGTTGCTCCCTCCCCGCTTCGCTCCCCTCCCTCCGTGAGGGAGGGGCCGGGCCCGCTGGGCCCGCTTCTCGGGCGGTCGTCCGGACAACTCAGGGATGGTGACCAGACGGCGCCCGGGGCTGACGCGGCATCATCGCCTGACCGCCTGCGGCCTCGCGCACTCCCTGCGCGACAGGAGCTGCCGGCTCACGTACAACGGCAGGAGGCAGACATGATGAAGCAACTACTCGCCCGGCTCGCCGGCGCAATGCTCGGCCTGGCCGTGGCGCTCCTGTGCGCGCCCGCGTCGGCGCAGTCGAAGGTGGTGGTCTGGAAGGCCGCCGACGTGCATCCGCTCGGCTACCCGACGGTCGAGGCGATCGTGCGCATGGGCAAGAAGCTCGAGACGCAGACCAACGGCCGCATCTCGATCCAGATGTACCCGTCGATGCAGCTCGGCGGCGAGAAGGAAATGATCGAGCAGGCGCAGGTCGGCGCGCTGCAGATCGCGCGCATCTCGGTCGGCGCGATGGGCCCGGTCGTCGACGATCTGAACGTCTTCAACCTGCCGTTCATCTTCCGCGACGAAGCGCACATGAGGAAGGTGATCGACGGCCCGATCGGCGCCGAGCTGCTCGACAAGATCAACTCGAACCCGGCGTCGCGGATCGTCGCCCTCGGCTGGATGGATGCGGGCGTCCGAAACGTCTACGGCAAGAAGCCCGTGCCGACGCCGGCCGACCTGAAGGGCCAGAAGATCCGCATGATGGGCAACCCGATCTTCGTCGAGACGATGAACGCGATGGGCGGCAGCGGCGTCGCGATGGGCTTCAACGAGCTCTACAGCGCGCTCGAGACCGGCGTCGTCGACGGCGCCGAGAACAACCCGCCGACGCTGCTGGCGCAGAACCACTACCTGGTGAGCAAGGTCTACACGCAGACCGGCCACCTGATCATCCCCGAGATCTTCATCTTCTCGAAGCGGACCTGGGACGGCCTGACGGCCGACGACCAGGCGCTGCTCAAGAAGGCCTCGCGCGAGGCCCAGTTCGAGCAGAGGAAGCTCTGGGACGAAAAGACCGTCAGCGCCGAGGCCGAGCTGAAGGCCAAGGGCGTGTCCTTCGTTCCTGCCGACAAGGCCGCGTTCTACAAGGCGACCCAGCCGATCCGCGACAAGTACGGCCTCAAGTACTCGGCGCTGCTGAAGCGAATCGAAGAGACGAAGTAGCGCCATGAAGGCCGCCTACGCGGTCGCCATGGAGCGGCTCTACCTCGCGTGCATCGTCATCTCGGCGACGGCGCTGGTGGCGATCACGCTGGTGATCCCGTACGGCGTCTTCATGCGCTACGTCATGAGCTCGGCGTCGAGCTGGCCGGAGCCGTTCTCGGTGCTGGCGATGGTGCTGTTCTCGTTCGTCGGCGGCGCGGCCGCGTACCGCGCCAACGCCCACATCTGCGTGCAGATGCTGACCGACGCCGTTCCGCCGCCGGCGCGCAAGGCGCTGCTCACGCTCGCCGACCTCGCCATGGTCGCGACGGCGCTCTTCATGATGATCTACGGCACGGAGCTCGTCCGCGCCACCTGGAACCAGACGATCGCCGAGTTCCCGACACTCTCGGTCGGCATCACCTACCTGCCGATTCCGATCGGCGGCCTGTTCACGCTGCTCTTCATCGTCGAGCGGCTCTGGCTCGGCATGCCGCCGCCCGAATCCGTGATGTACCGCGACCAGCCGCTCGCCGACTGAGGCTGCCGCCATGATCGACATCGCGATTCTTCTCGGCGCCTTCGTCGTCCTGTGCATGATCGGCATGCCGGTCGCCTACACGCTCGGCCTGGCGGCGATCCTCGGCGCGCTCTGGATCGACGTGCCGCTCGAGGCGGTGATGATCCAGGTCTCGAGCGGCGTCAACAGCTTCTCGCTCCTAGCGATCCCGTTCTTCGTCCTCGCCGGCGCGATCATGGCCGAGGGCGGGATGGCGGTCCGGCTCGTCAACCTCGCGCGCATCTTCGTCGGCGCGGTGCGCGGCGGCCTCGCGCTCGTCAACGTCATCGCCTCGACGTTCTTCAGCGGCGTCTCGGGCTCGTCGGTCGCCGACACCGCGTCGATCGGCTCGGTGCTGATCCCGCAGATGGTCAAGCAGGGCTACCCGAAGGTCTTCGCCACCAACGTGACGATCTGCGGCTCGGTGCAGGCGGTGCTGATCCCGCCTTCGCACAATGCCGTGCTCTATTCGCTCGCCGCCGGCGGAACGATCTCGGTCGCGTCGCTGTTCCTCGCCGGCGTACTGCCCGGGCTTCTCTTCGGCGCCTGCGTCATGGGCCTGTGCCTGCTGCTGTCGTACCGGCGCGACTACCCGAAGGGCGAGAAGGTGACGCTGCGCCAGGCCGGCAGGATCGCGGTCGAGGCGCTGTGGGGGCTGGTCACCGTCGTCATCATCCTCGGCGGCATCCTCTCCGGCGTCTTCACGCCGACCGAGTCGGCGGCGGTCGCCTGCCTCTATGCGTTCTGCATCACGATGTTCGTCTACCGCGACTACCGCTGGGCCGAGCTGCCGATGCTGCTCCATCGCGTCACCAAGATGGTGGCGATGGTGATGATGCTGATCGGCTTTTCCGCCGCCTTCGGCTACATGATGGCGCTGATGCAGGTGCCGGCGCGCGCGACCCACTTCTTCCTGAGCATCGCCGGCAACAAGTACGAGCTGCTGATGATGATCAACGTCTTGCTCATCCTGCTCGGCACCTTCATGGACATGGCGCCGATGATCCTGATCTGCACGCCGATCCTCCTGCCGGTGATCCTCAAGTTCGGCATCGACCCGGTCCACTTCGGCATGATCCTGCTCGTCAACTCCGGCATCGGCCTGATCACGCCGCCGGTCGGGCCGACGCTCTTCGTCGGCTGCGCGATCGGCAAGGTGACGATGGAGGAAGTCTCGCGCGAGCTCTGGCCGTTCTACGGCGCGATGTGCGCGGCGCTCCTCATCGTCACCTACGTGCCGGCGCTGTCGTTGTGGCTGCCGCACCTGCTGGCGCGCTAGCGGCTCAGGCGAGCGCCTTCGCCCGTCGCTCTCCGTCGACCTCGATGTGGTGCCAGACCTGCTGGCGAAAGAACGGCTGGCGGTAGCCGGTGATCCAGGGCCACGAGAAGTCGTTGTAGATGCGGTGCACGTGGACGCGGTACGGCATGTAGGCGACGATCAGCGCGCTCGCCTTCCTGAACAGCGCCTCGCGCTCGGCGCCGTCAGGAAGGTCGAGCATGCGCTTGTAGATCGCGTCGAAGTCGGCCAGCTTGAAGCGCGCCAGGTTGCTCTGGCCGATCGACTCGCCGTACATGTACTCGAACAGCCCTTGCCCGTCGGGATCTGTCGCGGTGCTGCCGAGGAACCACATCTGCAGCTTGCCGACGCGCGCCGCCTTCATGTTCTCTGGCCACTGGGCGCGTTCGAAATTCATGCGGATGCCGACCGCGGCCAGGCTCTTCTGCCAGTTCTCGTTGTACTGGCGGTCGATCAGCGCGGTCTCGCTCGACATCGTCAAAAGCAGGGGCGAGCCGTCGGGACGCTCGCGCCAGCCGTCGCCGTTGCGGTCGAGGTAGCCGTAGATGTCGAGCAGCGCCTTGGCACGCGCGACGTCGTGGGTGCCGTTCTCGGTGCGCAGGGCCGGGTCGTAGCCGTAGGTGCCCGGCGGCGTCGGCGACTGGGCGGCGATCGCCTGGCCGCGCCGGATGATGCGGATCTCCTTGTCGATGTCGTAGGCCAGGTGGATCGCGCGGCGCAGCGCGACCCTGTCGGCGCTGTAGCCGCCGACGACCGGATCTTCCATGTTGAAGTACGACATCGCGATGTCGGAGTTGACGTAGCGATGGAGGCGGATGCCCTGGCGCGCGAGGTTCGGTGCGATCCGGCCGTTCGGCGCGGCGACCTGCGACAGCTCGGGCGCGACGCGAGCGAAGTCGGCCTGGCCGCCGAGAAAGCTGAGCCAGCGCGGCTGGCTTTCCTCGACCACCGAGATCTCGACGCCGTCGTTGAGCGGCAGGCGGCGGCCGTTGAAGCGCTGCGCCCAGGCCTGGCCGTCGGCGTCGTCGGCGGCCGGCTCGCTCTGATAGCGCACGTCGCGGAAGCCCGGATTGCGATCGAGGACGATGCGCGAGCTGCGTCGCCACGCCTTCAATCGGTAGGGGCCGGTGCCGACCGGGTGCGCCATGATGTCGGCGCCGTAGGCCTCGACGACCTCGCGCGCAAGCGCCGAATACGTGACCGATGCGAGCGTCGTCGTGAAGCGCGGCCGCGGCTTGGCGAGCTTGAACTGGATCGTGTAGCGGTCGAGCGCGCGCAGGCCTTCGACGTCGGCGCGATAGTCGAACGGCGCCTTGTCGCGCAGCGCTCGCGCGCGCACGGCCTCGAGGCCGACGATGCCGTCTTCCTCGAGCGAGGTGTAGGCCGGGCTCTTGATCGCCGGGTCGTAGATGCGCTTGAACGAATAGACGTAGTCGGCCGCGACGAGCTCGCGCGGCTGCCCCTTGAACGCCGGGTCGTCGGCGAAGCGGATGCCGCGCTTCAGGCGCACCGTCCAGGTCGTGAAGTCGGCCGACGCATCCGGCATCGCCTCGGCCGTCAGCGGCACGATGCGCACCGGGATGGCGATCGGGTCGTAGCCGAGCAGGGATTCGAAGATGTGCGAGTTGACGCGGTTCGAGTAGAGATCGCTCACCTGCGCCGGGTCGAAGCCGGTCTCGGCCGCCTCGAACAGGATGCGCAGGACGTTGGCGCCGGGCGGCGCCTCGCCCTCCTGCGCGAGGGCCGGCAGCGCCCGCGCCGCGGCGATGAGGCCGGCGCTGCCGAGGGCGAAGCGACGGCGATCGATGCCGCGCGTCATGACCTCAAGCCGACGCTTTCTTCGCGCCGGCGCCGGCGCCGTCGTCGATGTCGACGTACTGCCACCAGTCCTGCCAGAACACCGGCCGGCGGTAGCCGATGACGCGCTTCTGCGTCATGTCGAGCGAGACGCGGTTGAGGACGAACTTGTACGGCATGTAGGCGATCGCAATGCGCTCGGCCTCGCGGAAGACGGCCAGCCGCTCGGGGCCGTCGGGAAGGGTCTGGATGCGGTCGTAGAGCCGGTCGAGCGCCGGCAGACGGACGCGCCCCATGTTCTGGCCGCCGATCTGGCGGCTGTCGAAGCGCTGGAAGCCGCCCTCGGAATCGGGCGCGGCCGACGAGCCGCCCACCGACCACACCTGGTAGTTGCCGGCGCGCGCCGCCTTCAGGTTCTCGGGCCACTGGGCGACGGCGAGCTCGATCCGGATGCCGAGCACCTTCATTCCCTTGTTGAGGACCTCGGCGATCTTGCGGTCGCGCAACTGCGCCTGCGTCGAGACGCGCAGCACCAGCGGCGATCCGTCGGGCCGCTCGCGCCAGCCGTCGCCGTTCCGGTCGACGAAGCCGAACAGGTCGAGCAGGGCGCGCGCACGCGCCGGGTCGAAGTCGCTGAACTCGGTCTTCAGCTTCGGGTCGTAGGCGGTCGTGTTCGGCAGCGTCGGCCCCTGCGCGACGGTGCCGAGGCCGTTGTAGGCATAGTCGATGATCTTCTTCGAGTCGATGCCGAGGCTGATCGCCCGGCGCAGCGCGACCTGGGCCGGGCTGTAGCCGCCGATCACCGGATCGTCCATGTTGAAGAGGTAGTAGTTGCTCGCCGACTCGACAACCGGGAAGCCCTTGATGCCCTTCTTCGCCAGGTTGGGCGCAACCTTGCCGTTCGGCATCGCCTGCGGCGCGAACTGGTAGCCGACGCGGTAGGCGACGTCGGCCTCGCCGTTGACGAACGAGAGCCAGCGCGGCTGCTCCTCCTCGATGATCGAGATCTCGACGCGGTCGACCATCGGCAGGCGCCGGCCCTTGAAGCGCGCCAGCAGGGCCTGGCCCTCGGCGTCGTCTGCCGCCGGCTCGGCGTCGTAGAGCATCTCGCGAAAGCCGAGGTTCCGCTCGAGGGCGAGGAACGAGCTGCGCCGCCACTGGACGAGCTTGAACGGGCCGGTGCCGACCGGGTGCGCCTCGGCTTCGGCGCCGTAGAACTCCACCACCTCGCGCGCGACCGCACCGTAGAGATCGCCTCCGGCCATCGTCTGGTCGAATCTCGGTCGCGGCTCCTTCAGCGTGAAGCGGATCGTGTAGCGGTCGACGGCCCGGATGCCTTCGATCTCCTTGTCGTAGTCGAAGGGCTTCTTCTGGCCGAGGGCGCGCTGGCGCAGCTCGGGCAGGCCGAGATAGCCTTCGGTTTCCATGCCCGACCACACCGGGCTCTTGTTCGCCGGATCGGCGAAGCGCTTCCACGAGTAGACGTAGTCCTGGGCGACGAGCTCGCGTCGCTGGCCCTTGAACGCCGGATCGGCGGCGAAGTAGATGCCGGGCCGGACCCGCGCGGTCCAGACGCGGAAGTCGTCGGAGTGCTGGGCCATCCCGTCGGCGGTGAGCGGCTTGATCTTCACCGGCCGCGCCAGGTGGTCGTAGGTATAGAGGCCCTCGAAGATGTGCGGCGTCAGCGTGCGCGAATACAGGTCGTTGATCTTGGCCGGGTCGAAGCTCGTCTCGGCGACCTCGAACGCGTAGCGCAGGACCTTCGCCGGCGCCGTCGCGCCGATGCCGTCGTCGGCGCCCGCGGCCCGGGCCAGGTGCGGCACGAGCGCGCCCGCGGCAGCGCCCGCGACGACGGTTCGACGTGTGATCGCCATGGTGTCAGCCCTCGCTTTCGCTCGCCGTGCTCACTTCGTGCGCCGCGCCTTCTCCGCCGGATCGACGTCGACGTAGCGCCAGAACTCGCGCAGGAAGACGTTGCGGTGGTAGCCGACGACCCACGGCTGGGCGAGGTCGGTCCAGATGCGGTGCACGTGCGCCTTGTACGGCATGTAGGCGACCAGGATCTCCTTCATGCGCGCCATGACCTGTATCCGTTCGGGGCCGTCGGGCATCGTCCGCTGCAGCTGGAAGAGGCGGTTGTATTCGGCGTTGTCGAAGCGGGCGTGATTGGCCTGGCCCTTCTCCGGGCCGTCGCCGAGGACGAGGAACTCCTCGCCGTCGGGGCCGCCGCTCCAGGCGACGCCCCACATCATCAGCTTGCCGGCGCGCGACGCCTTCAGGTTCTCGGGCCACTGCGCCGTCTTGAAGACGATCCGGACGCCGATCGCGTCCATGTTCTTCTTCCACTGCGTGATCAGCTGGCGGTCGAGGTCGTTCGGCTGGGTCGCGTACTCGAGGACGAGCGGCGAGCCGTCGGGCCGGTCGCGCCAGCCGTCGCCGTCGCGATCGACGTAGCCGTAGAGATCGAGCAGCGCCTGCGCCTTGGCGCGATCGAAGGTGCCCATCTCGCTGCGGAACGCCGGGTCGTAGCCGAACAGTCCGGGCGCCATGATCGATTGCGCGGTGATCGCCTGGCCGCGCCGCACGACCCGGATCTCCTCGTCGACGTTGACCGCCAGCGCGATCGCCCGGCGCAGCGCGACCTTGTCGGGCGTGTAGCCGCCGACGACGGGGTTTTCCATCGCGAAGTACGACATCGCCGCGTCGTTGCGCAGATAGCGGACCTCGTAGATGCCTTGCTTGGCGAGGTTGGGGGCGACGTGGTTGTTGGGGATCGCGACGTAGGTGAAGTCTTCCGGAACCTGCTCGATGAGGTCCATCTCGCGGTTCACGAACGCCAGCCAGCGCGGCTGCGGCTGCTCGATGACGCTGACCTCGATGCGATCGACCATCGGCAGCTTGCGGCCGGCGAGGCGCTTCGCGGCGGTCTGGGCGAGCGGGTCGTCGGGCGGCGCTTCCTCGTTGTAGAAGACGTCGCGGTAGCTCGGGTTCTTCTCGAACGTGATCAGCGAGCTGCGCCGCCATTGGGCGAGCCGGTACGGCCCGGTGCCGACCGGGTGCTCCATGATCTTGTCGCCGTAGAGCTCGACCACCTCGCGCGCGACCGCGCCGGTGCGCGCCGGGTCGCTGAGCTGGTCGGCGAAGCGCGGGTTCGGCTCGCCGAGCTTGAACTGGATCGTGTAGCGGTCGAGCGCGCGCATGCCTTCGACCGGCTTGTCGTAGTCGAACGGCTTCTTGTCGCGCAGGGCGGCCTGGCGGACCTCGTCGAGGCCGAGGATGCGGTTGTTGTTGAGGCTCGTGTAGGTCGGGCTCTTCCAGCGCGGATCGAAATGGCGCTTGATCGAATAGACGTAGTCGGCCGCGGTCAGCTCGCGCCGCTGCCCCTTGAAGGCCGGGTCGTCGGCGAAGTAGATGCCGGGACGGACACGGATCGTGAAGGTCTTGAAGTCGGCCGAAGCCTCGGGCATCTCGGTCGCCGTGTTCGGCCGCAGGCGCACCGGGCGGGCCAGGAACTCGTACTCGTAGAGCGCGTCGAACATGTTCGCTGCCAGCGTGCTCGAGTAGAGATCGGAGATCTGCGCCGGATCGAACCCGGTCTCGGCCACTCGCATCGCGTAGCGCAGCACCTTGGTCGCGCCGGCATCGACCGCAGCGGCCGGCGCAGTTCCCGTCTGGGCAGCGGCGATGCAGGCGACCAGCGCCAGACCGCCGATGCGTGCCGAAGCGCGCAAGAGGCCGGGGACGACGGGGCGACCGAAGCGGTTCACGGGCGGTAGCGACCTTGACGGAGCGGGCGGACGGGACGGCGACGCGGGCGAAATTGCAAGTGTAGGGGGGTGGCGCGCGACTTGCGGCGCGGCGGCGGCGGGCAAACGCGGTGCGGCCGGGCCGCCCGAGGCTCTAGACTTCGCGGCGCATGTCCTTCGGGGCTGCCAGGCGCGGGCGTGTCACGAGCACGATCCGCCGTATGACTGACTTCGACGAGGAGTGTTCCGGCGATGGCCGCGTATTTGATCCGACGCCTGTGGCAGATGGCGCCGACGCTGTTCGGCGTCGTCCTGCTCGTCTTTCTCCTCTTCAAGCAGTTCGGCGGCGACCCGGCCGAGATCCTCGCCGGCCTGAACGCGACGCAGGCGCAGGTCGACGCGATCCGCCAGCAGCTCGGCCTGAACGAGCCGATCTGGACCCAGTTCTGGATCTTCCTGAAGGAGATCGTCACCTTCGACTGGGGCCGCAGCTGGGCCACCAACGAATCGGTCGCCCACCTGTTCGCGACGCGCCTGCCGGCGACCCTGACGGTGATGGTGCCGATCCTCCTCCTCGACACCCTGCTCGCGATCCCGTTCGCGCTCGGCGTCGCCTACGTGCGCGGCTCGCTCACCGACCGCTCGATCATGGTCGCGACGACGGTCGCGCTCTCGATCTCGTTCCTGGTCTACGTCATCGTCGGCCAGTATTTCTTCGCCTTCCAGCTCGGCCTGTTCCCGGTCCAGGGCTGGAGCGACAGCGTCGCCACCAACCTGCGCGTCTACGCGCCGCTGCCGGTGCTGCTCGCGGTCGCCGTCTCGCTGGCGCCGACGACCCGGCTCTACCGCACCTTCTTCCTCGACGAGATCGGCCACGACTACGTGCGCACGGCGCGCGCCAAGGGAATGACCGAGCGCGTCGTCCTGCTCAAGCACGTGCTGCGCAACGCGCTGATCCCGATCCTGACCAACGTCGCCGTCGCCCTGCCGGGCATCTTCGTCGGCTCGTTCCTGATCGAGGTCTTCTTCTCGATCCCAGGCCTCGGCCGCGAGATCCTGCTCGCCGTCAACCGCAGCGACTACCCCGTCATCCAGGCCTTCGCCATCTACATCGCCGTCATCACCATGGTCGTCAACCTCCTGACCGACGTCCTCTACAAGCTGGTCGACCCGCGGGTCGTGCTCTCGTGAGCGCCGTCATCGACGCGCCGATCGCGGCGCCGGCACCGGCGCGCCGCTCGGCCGGCGTCTGGTCGGCCGCGGCGCGGCGCTTCCGCAGCGACCGCGTCGGCATGGTCTCGCTCGCGATCGCCGCGCTGTTCCTCCTCCTCGTCGTCTGCTCGGCGCTCGGCCTGGTCGCCAAGGACTGGCAGGTCGAGCGCGGCGTTCCCGACGCGCCGCCCAGCTTCGTCGGTCCGGCCAAGCAGACCGAAAGCATCGCCATCGCCGCGCCGAGCGGCCCCAACGTCGACATCTCGGCCGTCGATCCGCTCGCGCCGCGCTACAAGGAATGGGCCGAAGCGGCGAAGAAGTACGAGACGACGGCGTCGGTCAAGGCCGAGACGCTGCCGTTCGGCGCCGACCGGCTCGGCCGCGACGTCCTCGCCAAGGCGATCAAGGGGGCGCAGGTGTCGATCCTGGTCGGCGTCTCGGCGGCGCTCCTGGCGACGACGATCGGCACCTTGCTCGGCGCCGCCGCGGGCTTCTTCGGCGGCCTCGTCGGCGACCTGCTCGAGTGGGTCTACAACGTCTTCACCGCGATCCCCGGCATCCTCCTCATCTTCGCGTTCGCGGCGGTGTTCGGGCGCGGCATCGGCTCGGTCGTCCTGATCCTCGGCCTCGCCGGCTGGACCGGCATCTACCGGCTCGTCCGCGCCGAGTTCATGAAGCACGTCGTGCGCGACTACGTCCGCTCGGCCGAGGCGATCGGCGCCGGCAACCTGTCGCGCATGTTCCGCCACATCCTGCCCAACGTCAGCCATGTCATCCTGGTCCAGCTCTCGATCCACGTCGTCGGCTTCATCAAGTCGGAAGTGATCCTGTCGTACCTCGGCCTCGGCGTCGGCGTCGACGAGGTGTCGTGGGGAACGATGCTCTCGGAGGCGCAGAGCGAGCTGATCCTCGGCCACTGGTGGCAGCTCGCCGCCGCCACCGTCTTCATGGCCGTCTTCGTCACCGCCTTCTCGCTCATGACCGACGCCTTGCGCGACGCCCTCGATCCCAAGCTGCGGGGCCTCGAATGAGCGCCGTCCCGTCCACGGCGAGCACCCGCGCCCCTTTGCTGTCGATCGCCGACCTGCACGTCTCTTTTCGCATGGGCCGCGAGGACGGCGTCGTGCGCCGTGTCGACGCCGTCAAGGGCGTCAGCTTCGACCTGCCCGAGAACACCACGGTCGCGCTCGTCGGCGAGTCGGGCTCGGGCAAGAGCGTGACGGCGATGTCGATCCTCAACCTCCTGCCCGACAACGCCGAGCGCACCGGCGCCATCACCTTCCAGGGCCGCGACTTGCTGGCCGCGAAGCTCGCCGATCTGCAGGCGCTGCGCGGCCGCGAGATCGCCTGCGTGTTCCAGGATCCGATGAGCTCGCTCAACCCGGTCTTCACGGTCGGCCAGCAGATCGCCGAGCCGCTGCGGAAGCACCTCGGCATGAGCGCGCGCCAGGCGACGGCGCGCGCCGAAGCGCTTCTCTCCGAGGTCGGCATGCCGGAGCCCAAGCGCCGCCTCTCGGCGTATCCGCACCAGCTCTCGGGCGGTCAGCAGCAGCGCGTCATGATCGCGATGGCGCTCGCCTGCGAGCCCAAGCTCCTGATCGCCGACGAGCCGACGACCGCCCTCGACGTCACGATCCAGCGCCAGATCCTGGAGCTGCTCGCCGGCCTCAAGGGGCGGCACCGGATGAGCATGCTGTTCATCAGCCACGACCTCGGCGTCGTCGGCGAGATCGCCGATCACGTCGTCGTCATGCGCCACGGCATCGTCCGCGAGCAGGGCGCCGTCGCCGACATCTTCGCCACGCCGCAGGACTCGTACACCAAGGCCTTGCTCGCCTGCCGGCCGAGCCTCGACCAGCGCTCGCCGCGCCTGCTCGTCGTCGACGACCACATCGCCGGCCACATCGCCGGCCGCGGCGGCGCCGGCGCGGCGAAGAAGAAGGACGCCGACGCACGCGTCGTCATCGACGCGACCGACATCACCAAGAGCTTCTGGATCCGGAGCGGCGTCTTCGGCCGCAAGGAATTCAAGGCGGTGCGCGGCGCCACCTTCCGCCTCCGCGCCGGCCACACGCTCGGCGTCGTCGGCGAATCGGGGTCGGGCAAGACGACGCTCGGCCTGACCCTCCTGCGCCTGCACGAGCCGAGCGGCGGCCCGGCCGGCGGCAGGGCGATCTTCGACGGCCGCGACCTGCTCGCGCTCTCGAAGTCCGAGCTGCTGCCGATGCGAAAGCGCATCCAGGTCGTGTTCCAGAACCCGTATGCCTCGCTCAATCCGCGCTTCACGATCGGCCAGACGCTGATCGAGCCGATGACGATCCACGGCATCGGCGCCGACGACGAGGCGCGGCGCGAGCGCGCCCGCGCGCTGCTCGTCAAGGTCGGCCTCGACGAGAGCGCGGTGCACAAATACCCGCACGAGTTCTCGGGTGGCCAGCGCCAGCGCGTCGCGATCGCGCGCTGCCTGACGCTCGACCCGGAAGTCCTCGTCCTCGACGAGGCGGTGAGCGCGCTCGACGTCTCGGTCCAGGCGCAGGTGCTCAACCTGCTCAAGGACCTGCAGGACGAGCTCGGCCTGTCCTATATCTTCATCAGCCACGACCTCGCGGTCGTCCGCTTCATGGCCGACGAAGTGCTGGTGATGAAGGACGGCGAGGTCGTCGAGCAGGCGAGCGTCGAGCAGATCCTCGACCGGCCGCAGCAGGAGTACACGCGGCGGCTCCTCGCCGCGATTCCGCGCGGCTACGCGCCCGCCGCCTGAGCGGCGCGCGCGCCGCGGCGCCGGTCGACGCCGGTGGCGCGGCGCAGCTCGAGCGCGAGCAGCAGCGCGACCGACGCCGTGAATGCGCCAACGCCGAACGGGTTGTCGGCGACCAGGCTCGCCGCCTGCCGCAGCGCGTCGGGGCTGACCTGCTCGACAAAGCGCGCCAGCTCGGCGACCTGCTCCTTGGAGAATTGGGCGACGTCGGCCATCGCGACGCTGAGACCGCCCGCGCTGTGGCGCGACAGGACGACGGTGAAGGCGCCAGCCGCGACCGCGGCGACGCCGAGCGAGCCGAGCGGGCGCAGCAAGCACGCGACCAGGCGCGTTCGCAGCGCCAGGTTGGCCGAGCCGTAGAGGCGTGCCATCAGGCGCGCGGCGCGACCGCCGGCTGGATCGCTCGCGGCCACGACGAGCGGCGCGCTCGCCGCGATCGGGTCGACCGCATCATCGAATTCGTCGGACATCGCTGGCTCCTCGGTGATTCGGAGGTCGGACCGCCGAGCCGTGCTCGCGTTCCGGCGTTCTTCATCTTTACGTCGGATCAAGACAGCGCGGTGACAGTCGCGCGTAACACCTGCTTGCGACTCCGACGCGGCCCGTCGCGCCTTCGCCCGTCTTGTCAGCGGCCGCGGCCACCGCCGCGCGGCGCGCCGGGGCGTCACGTGGCATCGATCACGCGGCCGCCCTGGCACAGTCGTTGCGCTCCACCCTGTCACGCGCGAAGTCCTGCAACGAGATGTTGCCCTCGCGCAGTGCCACGAAAGCCCGCGCCATGTCGTCGTCACGCCGCTCGTCCCTCGCCTCCTCGCCGCTGCGCCGCCCGGCCGGCCCGCGCTGCCACGGCGGTGCCTCGTCGCTGCTGCGCCTCGGCTTCGGCGGCGTGCCGCAACGCGTCGCCGCGGCGCGCGCGAGCGGCTGGTGCGAGCTTGCCGATCCGGCCGGCTCCGGCGTCGAGCACGTCATCGGCTTGCCGCTCAGCGCACGGCGCGCCGGCGTCGCCTTGTCTTCCTGAGCAACCTCGTGTCGATCGTCATGCTGACCTCCGCCTTTGCTTCCACCTCGCTGATCAGCCGCGGCAGCGGGCCGCGCACGGCGCCGGCACGCCTCGCCGCGACCGCGCAGCGGCCGCTCGTGCTGGCGCGGCCGCCGCACATGCCGCAGCAGTTGTCCTTGTTCGGTCCGCCGGGAGGTCGGCGCTAGCGAAAAGGTTTTCGGACGACGCGCCGGACGCGAGCCAGTGACCCCCACTCGCTCGCGCCTGGCACCGGTCCGACGGGTCGATCCCGCCGGCCGGCGAACGTCCAGGAGGAGCGGGCAATCGGGGCTTTTCGAGAGCGAGCCCCGGCCTGTTGTCCCGCTCCTCCTTCTTTGTCTTCGCGCCGCCGCAGCCTCGGGGCAAGCCCTCTGACGGTCGACTTCGCGGCTCGCCACACTCGCGGCGAAGCGCCCTCGTCGGGGCGCGGGTCGCCGCCCATGTCGCTTCGTCGTCGTTCTCTCGTCGGCCTCGGCCTCGCCGCCGCCGCTTCGCCCTGGGTTCGCGCCCAGGGCGCATGGCCGGCGAAGCCGGTCCGCATCATCGTGCCGTTCGCCGCCGGCGGCACCACCGACATCCTCGCGCGCGCCCTCGCGCCCGAGCTCGCCAAGGCGTTCGGCCAGCCCTTCATCATCGAGAACAAGGCCGGCGCCGGCGGCAACGTCGGCGCCGACCTCGTCGCCAAGTCGGCGCCCGACGGCTACACGCTGCTGATGGGGACGGTCGGCACGCAGTCGATCAATCCGTCGCTCTATCCGAAGATGCCGTACGACGCGGTCAAGGACTTCGTGCCGATCACGCTCGTCGCCGGCGTGCCGAACGTGATGGTGATGAACCCGGCCAAGGCGGCGGCCGACGGCATCACCGACGTGCGGACGTTCATCGCCTACGCGCGCGCGCATCCGGGCAAGCTCAACATGGCGTCGAGCGGCAACGGCACCTCGATCCATCTCGCCGGCGAGCTCTTCAAGACCATGACCGGCACCTACATGGTCCACTTCCCGTACCGCGGCTCGGGGCCGGCGCTGCTCGACCTGATCGGCGGCACGATGGACCTGATGTTCGACAACCTGCCGTCGGCGCTGCCGCAGATCAAGGCGGGCAAGCTGATCGCGCTGGCGGTGACGAGCAGCGAGCGCAGCGGCGCTCTGCCCGACGTGCCGACCGTCGCCGAGGCCGGCCCCGTCAAGGGCTTCGAGGCGAGCTCGTGGTTCGGCCTGCTGGCGCCGGCGGGGACGCCGGCCGAGATCGTCAATCGCGTCCAGCAGGAATCGGCGAAGGCGCTCGGCTCGGCGGCGCTCAAGGAACGCCTGCAGTCGCAAGGCGCCGTGCCCGGCGGCATGGCGCCGGCCGACTTCGCCCGCTTCATCGCCGCCGAGTCGAAGAAGTGGGCGGCGGTGGTGAAGACGTCGGGCGCGAAGGTCGACTGACGGCGCCGGCCGCGCGCCCGGCTACTCGGTCTTCGCGCGCTCGACCGCCATCTCGATCTGCTCCTGCACCTTGCGCGCGCCGCGCTGCGCGAGCAGAGGATCGAGGTCGGCCTGCGGCGCGACCTTGCGGGCGACGTCCTCGAGCGTGTCGGGGTCGGTCATCAGCGCGTGCGCGAGCGCCGAGATCGCGCACATCGTCCGGCGCGGCAAGTGCATCGGCAGCTCGAGCGTGCTGTTGACGATGACGTGGTAGCGGACGCTGTCGACGGCCTGCGGCGCGAGGCCCCAGCTCTCGCAGAGCGCGGCGCCGAGCGTGTCGTGGCTGACGCCGAACTTGGCGTGCTCGAGCATCAGCAGCTCCTCGTCGTTCTTGGCTTCGACGAGGATCGGCTTGTAGCGGTCGGTGGCATGGCGGAACATCACCGCCTTGCCGCATTCCTCGAACAGCCCCGCCGAGTGCGCGGCCCAGGAATCGACGCCGAGCGTGCCGGCGATGCGGCCCATCAGGAGGCCGCGCACGCGCGCCCGCTCCCAGAGCGGCTGCAGCTCGGGCGCATCGGGGAAGACGGCGCGCAGGCCCATCTCGAAAGTGACCGACGCGACCTCGCGCGTGCCGAGGTAGGTGATCGCCTGCTGGACGCTCTGGACCCGGCCGCGCAGGCCGTACATGGCCGAGTTCACCGCCTTCAGCACGGCCGCGGCGAGCGCCATGTCGGAGCTGATGAGCAGGCTCGCGGCGTTGAAGTCGACCTCGTCCTCGGCCAGCAGCAGCGAGAGCTTGACCAGCACCTCGGGCTGGGCGGGAATGTCGACGTCGAGGAGGCGTCGGTTCGATTTGTCTTGCATGCGGAGGTGCCGAGGCGCGGAGCAGCCCGAATGGTAACGATCTGGCTGCGCCGGATCGCCGCTTTCGTCATCGGCCGCGCGGCACAATTCCCGCCAACGCCGAGTCGATCGGCATCGGGAGCCGGACCACGCATCGCCTCGTCCAGACCGAGCGCATCGCCTTCGTGCCGACCGGCGACGGCTACCGGTGGGAGATTCCGCTGCCGTCGGGCCGGGTTCGCTACGTCGCCAGCGTCAGCGCCGACGAGCTGCATGAAGTCGGCGACGTCGTCATCGAAGGCCGCGAGCCAGTGCGCATCTTCGAGATGAGGCTGAAGCGGATCGGCGCCACCGACTGGCCGGCCGCAGGCGCCGTCGGCCCGAAGTAGCGAGCGCCATGAAAAAGGGCACCGTTGCGGCGCCCTTTTTCATGTTCTGCGTCGGCCTTCGGCCTGCGTTCGAAAGCGCGTTGGCGCCCTTGTCTCCTCGTCGGTCTTCGCGTCGCGGCACCATGCAGGTGCCGCGCCGGAGCCCGCACTCTAGCCAGCGCCCCGAACGCGGGCACCCGGAGTTACCCGGTGGCTCGCTCAGCGGCGCGGCGGCTCGTCGGACCGGACCGCGGCCGCGGCGGGCAAGGTGACGACGACGCGCGTGCCGCGGCCGAGCGTGCTCTCGACCGCGACGTCGCCGCCGTGCAGCTCGGCGATGCGCTTGACGATCGCCAGGCCGAGGCCGCGACCGCCTTCGGCAGTGGCCGGCGCGACGGTCGGCCGGCTCTGGTAGAAGCGATCGAAGAGCTGCGGCAGGTCGGCCGCCGGAATGCCGGGCCCGTCGTCGGTCACGCTCACCTCGACGCGGTCGCCGCGCGCCAGGGCAGCGAGCGTGATCGTGCTGCCGCGCGGGCAGAACTTGAGGGCGTTGTCGATCAGGTTCGCGACCGCGCGCTCGAACAGCTCGACGTCGAGCTCGGCGCGCGGCCCGGCGCCGTCGCCCGCCGGCGCTGCCGTCTGCAACCGGACGCCCTGGCGCGACGCGCGTTCGGCGAAGCGGACGGCGATGTCGTCGAGCAGCTCGCCGGCGTCGACCGCCTCGCTGCGCAGCGTGAACTCGGGCTCGTCGAGCTTGGCGAGATCGCCGAGCGACTGCACCATGCGCGCCGCGTTGCGCGTGTTGCGCAGCGCGATCTCGACCAGGCGACGGTCCTCGGCGCGCTCGGCGTTGTCGGTCCAGCGGCCGTCGAGCGTCTCGAGGCAGGCGGCCGTCGCCGTCAGCGGCGAGCGCAGGTCGTGCGACAGATTGCTGACGCCTTCGCGGCGGAAGTGATCGGTGCGGCGCAGCGCGTTCCACTGGCGCCGGCAGATGTCGAGCAGCATCTCGAAGGCGCTCGTCAGCTGGCCGAACTCGTCCCGCGTCGGCGCCGGCAAGGAGCTGCCCGGCGCGACCGCGAGACCCTCGGCGAGCCCGCGCTGCGACAGTGTCGACACCGCCTCGGTGAGGCGGCGCAGCGGCTTCGTCACGGTGGAGATGATGAGCACCGCGAGCAGCGTCGTCAGGGCGACGACGGCGAGCACGGCACCGAGCGCCGGCCGCGCGAAGCTGCTGCGCAGCACGTCCCAGCGACCTTCGGGCAGCTGCTGCGTGTGCAGGACGAGATAGAGGTAGCCGGCCTCGGCCGAGCCGCCGCGCGGCTGCGCGCGCCGCACCGGCTTGGCGACGACGACGGCGCCGGCGTCCATGCGTTCGGGATCGTCTCCCATCACGTACGACGCGTCCTTCTGCTCGATCGATTCGCGCACCGGCGCGAGCGCGACTCGGGTGCCCGGCTTGAGCGGCGTCGGCCCGGTCTTGGCGAGGACGATGCCGCTCGCGTCGAGCAGGTAGAGCTCGGTGTCGGGCTCGAACAGGACGAGCGCGCGCAGCCACGCCTGGAACGCGGCCGCGTCCTTCTCGTGCATGTCGAAGATGTTGTCGTACATGCCGACGACGCGCGAGAGAAAGCCCATGCCGCGCCGGTACGCGGTCTCGTTCTCGAAGCGCTGGAAGGCGTAGACGACGGTGGCGATGACGAGCAGCGCAGTGAGCAGCCCGGTCGCGAAGATCGTCAGCGCCAGCTTGGCGCGGACGCTCACGGGCTGTCGCGCATCTTGTAGCCGGCGCCTCGGACCGTGAGGATCAGCTCCGGCCGCATCGGGTCGGCCTCGAGCTTGGCGCGCAGCCGATTGATGTGCGTCGTCACCGTGTGCTCGTAGCCGTCGTGGGTGTAGCCCCAGACGGCGTTGAGCAGCTGGCCGCGCGAGAACACGTGGCCCGGGTGCGAGGCGAAGTGCAGGAGCAGGTCGAACTCGAGCGCGGTGAAGTCGATCGGCGTGCCGCGATAGCGCACCTGGCGCTTCGCCGGCCAGATCTCGAGCTCGCCGTTCCGCAGCAGGCGCGGCTCGGCGGCGCTCGCCGCCTGCGCGGCACGCAGCAGGTCGGCGCGGCGCAGCAGCGCCTTGACGCGGGCGAGCAGCTCGGCGAGCGAGAACGGCTTGGTGAGGTAGTCGTCGGCGCCGAGCTCGAGGCCGAGGACGCGGTCGAGCTCGGTCGACTTCGCCGTCAGCATCAGGATCGGCGTCGAGCGGCCCTTCGCGCGCAGCGCCTTGGTGACCTCGAGGCCATCGAGGCCCGGCATCATCAGGTCGAGGACGAGCAGGTCGCTTTCGCGCTCGCTCTGGCTGGCGAGCGCGGCGGGTCCGTCGGCGACGGCGCTGACGTCGTAGCCGGCGCTGCGCAGGTTCATCACCAGCAGCTCGCGGATGTCGGTCTGGTCCTCGGCGACGAGGATCGAGGCGGGCGGCATGCCCGGATTGTCTCGCCCCGGCGCATCGTCTTACAGCGATGTGATCTGGGCGTGATCTTTCGCGAGGCTGCCGCGATACGGCGCGGCAACAGTGGCGCATCGCCCCGAACGGATCGGATCGCCCGCATGAACGCCCTCCTCTCGCCGAGCCCTTCCCGCAACGCCGCAGCGCAGCGTCCGGTCCCCGCCGCGCCGTCCGGGCCGCGCGCCGAATCGCTGCCGATCTCGATCGCCGAGCTGGTCTCGCACCGGCCTTATCTCGTCCGCTTCGCGCTCAGGAAGCTGCGTGACCCGGCGCTCGCCGAGGACGCGGTCCACGACGTGATCGAAGCCGTCCTCTCCGGCCGCGCCCGCTTCGGTGGCCGCGCCGCGCTGCGCTCGTGGCTGACGGCAGTCCTGAAGAACAAGATCGTCGACGCGTTGCGCCGCAGCAGCCACCACGACGCGCTCGACGACGACGAGGGCAGCGAAGGCGCGGCCCACGGCGTCGCCTGCCTGCGGCCGCGTCCCGACGAGATCGCCGAGCAGCGCCAGGAGCTGGCGCGCGCGCTCGCCGGCATCGAGCGCCTGCCGCCGACACTGCGCGACGCGATGCGGCTGCGCATCGTCGAGGACCGCTCGACCGCCTCGGTGTGCGCCGAGCTCGGCATCAGCGAGGAGAACCTGTTCGTCCGCGTCCACCGCGCGAGGAAGCAGCTGCTCTCCTGACACTCAGCGCAGGAGGGCGTCGCCGCGGCCGAGCCGGCTCGCCGCGGCGAGGAGATCGCGGTTGACGGGATTCCGGTGCATGAAGCTGTCGCGGAACTCGGCCGGCACCTGGTGCGCCGTCACGCGCTGGATCCAGTCGACCGTGTCGCGCAGGATCGCGGCGCCGTTCTCGCCGTTCGCGGTCAGCACCTCGTGCGCGGCCTGGCCGATCTCGGCGAAGTAGACGACGTCGGGCTGGTAGCTCGCTGCCAGGCCGAGGGCGATGCGGACCCGCGGCAGCGCCGCCTTGGCCTCGCCCTGGCGCATGAGGGCGCGCGCGAGCAGGACCTCGGCGCCGATGCGCGAGCCGTGCAGGCCCTTGGCCAGCGCCAGCGCGCCGGCCTCGCGCGCCGCCTCGACCGCCGCATCGGCGTCGAGGAACTCGGCGCGCGCGAGCAGCCAGCGGACCCGCGGCGCGACCTTCTGCGACGCCACGGCGACCTGCTCGGCCTGGCGCAGGACCTCGTCGACGCCCTGCCCGGGCGGCGCGCGCGTGCCGGCGACGCGGAACAGGCGCAGGCGCAGGATCATCGCCGTCAGGCGCAGCCCGGGCGTCATCGGCGTCTGCTCGCCGATGACGTCGAGGTGGCGGCGCACGCGCGCGAATTGGCCGAGGACCGTGTAGGCACTGGCATAGCGGACGTGCAGGCCGCCGAGATGGGCGACGTTGAGCGCCTCGGCGCGCTCGATCGCCGCCAGCGCGTCGGCGTAGCGGCCGAGGTTCTGGTAGACGTAGGCGAGGTTGAGGTCGAGGAACTGGCGCGCCTCGCCGAGCAGGCCGTGGTCGACGACGTAGTCGCGCCAGCGCTCGGCGGTCGCGGCCGCCTGCGCGAAGGCGCCGACGTTGCCTTCGCACAGGGTCTGGTAGTTGAGCGCGGTCGCGACGGTGCGCGGCGACTTCATCTCGCCGGCGCTCGCCTCAAGCTTCTGCCAGAGCGCGCGGCCCTCCTCGAAGCGCTCGTTCTGCGTCACCAGGAACGCCGCCGCCTCGAAGAAATAGACGCGCTGCTGCGTGCTCGCCTCGCTCTCGGCGAACGCGCGCGCGGCGACCAGCAAGGCCTCGGCCTCCTCGAGGCGGTCGAGCTTGGCGAGGATCTGCGTCATGACGAGGCGCGCGTCGAAGACGGCGTTGACCTCCTTCGCGGCAAGGGCCAGCTCGAGCGCTGCCGCGCCGGCGGCGAGGGCGGCGTCGAGCTCGAGGCGGACCAACAGCGCCCGCGCCCGCGCTTCGAGCGCGCGCGCCTGCATCGCCGCGGTGACGGCCAGCGCGTCGAGGCGCGCCAGGACGAGGTCGACGCGCGCTTGGCGATCGAGATCGAGCAGGCAGTCGAAGAGGGCGAGCAGCGCGGCCGATTCGGCGACCGCGTCTTCGCCGCGCGCGAGGATCGCGATCGCCTTGTCGAAGCACTGCGCCGCCTCGTGGTAGCACATCGCCTCCTTGGCCTCGTGCGCCGACGCGAGCAGCAGCGGCAGCGCCTTGTCGGTCGCGCCGGCGTCGAGCCAGTGCTCGGCGATTCGCGCCGCGCCAGCGCCCTCGCGCTGCAGCAGCTGCGCGACGGCACCGTGCATCTCGCGCGCGATCGCGCGCGGCACGCCGGCGAGCACGGTCTCGTAGACGAGGTCGTGGGCGAAGCGGTGGTCGCGCAGCACGGCGGCGGCCTCGAGCTCGCTCCACGGATCGGCGAGGTCGAGCGGGCCGCACGCGAGCACCGCGGCGGCAAGGCCGGGCGAGAAGTCGGAGCCGGCGACGGCGGCGACGCGGGCGAGGCGGATGGCCGGCGCGCTCAACTGGCGCAGGCGCCGCTCGATCAGGAGGCCGACGCTGCGCGGCAGCGGCAGCTGGCCGTCCTGGCCCGGACCGGCGCTGCCATCGGCGAGCAAGGCCTTCAGCGTCTCGAGGATGAACTGCGGATTGCCGCCGGTGTGGCGCGCCACCGCCGCAGCGAGCGGCACCGGCGCGACCCGCGGCAGCTCGAGCGAGACGAGCAGCTCCTCGATCGCCTCGCGCGGCAGCGGCGCGAGATCGATCTGGGCGAGGCGATGACCGTCGCCGAAGGCCGCGCTCAGGACCGCGAGCGCCGCTTCGGCTTCCCTGGCGCGCGCCGCGAGCACTAGGCGCGGCGTGAGCGCTGCCGTGCCGATCCGCGCCAGCAGCTCGACGCTGGCGATGTCCGCGAAATGGAGGTCGTCGACGGCGACGACGACGAGGCTCGTGCCGGCGCGCACGAGCGTGTCCTCGACGGCGCTCTCGAAGCTGGCGCGGTCGAACTTCGCCGTCGCCGCGCGACCGCACTCCGGGACGATGCGCGCGAGCTCGGCGCATGCCTCCGGCGCGGGCTGGACGCCGGCCGCGAACAGCGCGCGCAGCAGGCGCGCCAGGACGATGAACGGGCTGTGCTCGTCGCCCGGCCGCGCCTGCACCGCCACCGCTGCGTGCTGCTGCACGAACGCTTCGAGCAGGCGGCTCTTGCCCATGCCCGCGTCACCGAGGACGAGGGCGTGGGTTTGCGCGCCGACGGCTGCGGCCAGCTCGGCGATCGCCGCGGCGCGCCCGACCAGGCGCGGCGGCCGCAGGAGCCAGAGCGGCGTCTGCGCGCCCTGCAGCGCGAGCGCGGTCGAGCGCTCGATCTGGGTCTTCAGCTGCAGCGTCTCCGCCGACGGCTCGGCGCCGAGCTCGCGCGCCAGCGCCGCCGCGCAGTCGGCGAACGCGGTGAGCGCCGCGGCGCGATCGCCGCGCAGGTAGTGCAGCCGCATGACGCGCCGGTGCGCGTGCTCGGACGCCGGATCGGCGCCGACCAGCTGGTGGGCGATGACGAGGGCCTCGGCGATGCGCTGGCCGGACTCGAGCCGCGACGCTTCGCCGGCGAGCGCCTCGAGGCGCGCATGGCGCCGCAGCGATCGCGCGCCCTCGAGCCACTCGCCGAGGCCGCCGGCGCTCTCGACGGCGATCGACGCCAGCAGCTCGGTGTCGCCTTCGGTGTCGTGCGTGACGTGGGCGCCGATCGCCAGCTGCGCCCGCCCGGTCAGGAGGTCGGCGCCGATCGACTTGCGCAGGCGCAGCAGCCGCTGGCGCAGGTTGCCGCGCGCGCGCGCCTCGTCGGCGTCGGGCCAGAGGAGCGTCGCCATCCGGGCGCGCGAGGTCGGGCCCTCGAGGCAGAGGTAGGCGAGCAGCAAGGCGTCGCTCGTTTCGAGCGGCACGGCCGCGCCGGCTGCGACGATGCAGCGCGGCTCGCCGCGCAGTTGCAACGCGGCGGCCTTCGCTGGCTCGGTTCGGGCGGAAAGAGCGGCCATGGGGCTTGCGGCACCGGCGGGCAGGGCCGCCCGGTTCCGCACTCTACGTTGCCGATCTACGGTCGAGTGAACTGATACGAATAGAACGGCTGGTGGCTGGCGCTCCAGCTGAGACCGTCGGCGTTGAGCTCGCCTTGCGGCGCCGACATGAAGGAATAGGTGTTGGTGATCGTCGTCGTATAGCCGCCGTCGCAGACGATCGTCTGCGTGCCGAGGGCGCCGCCGGCACCGCCCGCGGTCGGCGGGCTCGCGGCGTAGTCGACCGAGAACTGGTTCGCTCCCGGTTGGCCCGGGGCACCGGTGTTCTTGTCGATCACGATCTCGAACGGCAGCCATTCGCAGTGGACGCCGTTGAGATCGGTGACGCGGCGGTTCACCTTCAAGACGCCTTCGGCGTAGTAGAAGACCTGGCCGGGTCCCTGGCCGCTGACGCGATCGTCGACCTTCAGCGTGAGCCTCGCCTCGGTCTGGTTCGGGCCGTAGGCCAGGTCTCCCGTCGTGGTCGTTCCGACCCAGGTGTCGGCACACGTCGTCGCCTGCGGGCGAACGCCCTTGCCGGAAGCCGCCTGGATCTGCGCCCGGCCGGGCGCAAGCGCGTGGACGCCCGCCGTGAAGCAGCTCACCTCCACCTTCTGCACCGAACCCGGCGCGACCTCGAGCCACGGCAGCGGCTGGATCTCGGTGTTGACGAAGGCCGCGAACTCGTAGTTGCCGGCGTCGGCTGCTTCGGGCGTCCATCGGTAGGTCGCCTTGGTCGAGGCGATCATGTCCATCGCCTTCCATGCGGTGAACTCGACTTCGTCGTCGCGCCGCCGATAGAGCTGGACACCGGTGACGTTGTAGCCGATCACCGCGTACGAGACCGTGTTCGCGTCGAAGTCGACGCTGAAGACGATCGGCGCGCCGATCGCGACGCGCGCCTTGTCGACGCTCAGCGTTCCCTTCGGCGAGTCCGAGAGCGGCTTCGAGAACGCGGCCTTGAAGGTCAGCTCGACCGAGTCGTCGCCGATCACCGCTTCGATCGCCTTCTTCAACGCCGATCCCGGCTCGATCACGCCCTCGAGCTTCAGGTCGTAGCTCGACGCGTAGTCGGCGCGCGCCGCCTGGTCGTTCTCGAACGCGAGGTTGAACGATTGCGTCGGACCGATCCGCGCCTCGACGATCTTGGCGTTGCCGAGACCCATGAAGAGCGATGCATCGAGGCCGGCGAGGACGTAGAACTGGCCCGACACCTTGGCCTGCATGTCGTGCTCGGTGGGAAAGCGGCCCTTCGGCGTGAAGTGGTTCTGCACCGAGGCGTCGTCGAGCGAGCGGCAGTCGGCCGAGACGCCACCGCATTCCCAGCCCATGGTGACCGAGAAGACGATGTCGCCCTCGACGCCGACCTCGCCTTGCAGCAGCAGGATCTCGAGACCGATCCTCGCGCCGAGGCCGAAGCGCACCGCCGGCATGACGATCACGCTGACCCAGCCCAGCACCGGCAGCTTGATCTGCGCGGTCGCGTCGCAGCGTCCCTTCGCGCCGATGCCGGCCTTCAGCGCCAGGCTCGCGCTGCCGGTGATCGTCGCCGTGCCTTCGAGCGAGTGGCGGCTGTAGCCGACGGTGTCCTTGACGACGAGGTCGAGCTTGTTGTCGAGCGCGAGCGTCGCCTTCTTCTCGCCGATCTGGGGCGCGATGCCGGCGTCGCAGTCGAGCGGCTTGAACGGGCTCAGCGTGTCGAGCGGCCGCTTCGAGGCGAGCGGATGCATCTTCGCGAAGCGCGCCTGGCTCCACGCGGCGCCCAGCGATTGCGGCACGGCTTCGGCCGGCAGCGCCGGAAACGCCGACAAGCGGATCGTCCAGTCGATGTCGTAGGCGCGAAACAGCTGCGGCAACGGCGCCACCGCGAGCGTGACGATCAGCCCGGCCGCGTCCTGGCGCGTCGCCACGACCTTGCCGGCGATCGGCGCCGACTCGGCCGCGAGGACGACGCTGCCCGGCAGCGGCGCCGTCACGCCCTGCAAGGTGACCTCGTACTGCGCGGCTGCCGTCGGCAAGGCGCCGGCAACGAGGAACGGTGCGCCGACCGACACGACCTGCGCATCGCTGACGAGGAGCGCCCCCGGCTGCGGCTCGGCGACGACGATCAGCGTCGGCGCCGAGTCGATGCCGGCCGCGCTCGCGGTGATCTGCGCCGAGCCGATCGCCAGCGCCGTGACGTTGCCGGACGCATCGACCGAGACCTTGGTCGGCGCGCTCGACGTCCAGGTGACGGGCGCCGTCGCGGTCGCGCCTTGCGCGTCGGCGGCGAGCGCGGTCAGTCGGCGCGATTGCCCGGCGGCGGTGAAGAAGACTGAGGCGCGGTCGACGACGACGCTGCCCTTCGCCACGACGACGACGGCGACCGTCACCGGATCGCTCGTCACGCCGCCGCTCGACGCCGTGATCCGCGCCGCGCCGGCGGCGACGCCGGTGACGACGCCGTCGACGACGGCGGCGACGGTGGTGTCCGAGGAGGTCCACGTGAACGCGGCGCCGGCCATGACGGCGCCGTCGCTGTCGCGCGCTTCGGCCGTGACCCGGGCGGTCTGGCCGACCGCGACGTGGTCGGCGGCGGCCGTGACCGAGACGGCGGCGATGCTCGGGCTCGGCGCGCCGGGCGCGGCGGCGTCGTCGTTGCCGCCACACGCCGCCAGGATCAGCAGCAGCGCGCCGGCGAGGAGGCGCCGCGGCGCCGACCGTGCGCGGCGCGCTTCGGGACGAGAGAGTGTCGATGCCTGCATGGGAGCCTCCGAAGGCCCCTGATGAGCGAGGCCGCGCCCGGTTTGTAGGCGCGGCATCGTCACGCCGGCGTCACGCGTCGGCGCATGTCGGCGGATGTCGGCCTCGTTGTCGAGGCGCGGACGCGCCGGCTCAGATCAGATCATCGCGGCGGGATCGATGTCCTCGCTCGAGAAGCGCGTCACCTTGCGCGGCAGGAGGTGCGCGCTCGACCCGGGCTTCAGGCCGAGACGCTCGCGCAGCGCGAGCCATTCGGGCCGCGGCATCTCGACGTCGACGTAGCCCTGGTCGTCGCAGCGCCGGAACTCGAGGCGCGTGTTCGGGCCGACGGTGAGCGCCTGCGCCAGCGTCACCGGCACCGATCCCGGCTCCGCCTGGGCGACGACCTGCAGCTCGTGCGGCCGCACGTACGCGGTCCGCGCGTCGCCCTGGAAGCCGCCCTGTCCCGCGCCCGCGGCGCCGCCGCTGCGGAACAGGTTGACGTCGCCGAGGAACTGCAGCACGAAGGGCGACGCCGGATGGTCGTAGACCTCGTCGGGCGCGCCGTCCTGCTCGATCCGGCCCTGGTTCATGACGACGATGCGGTCGGCGACCTCCATCGCCTCTTCCTGGTCGTGGGTGACGAAGACGCTCGTCACGTGCATCTCGTCGTGCAGGCGGCGCAGCCAGCGGCGCAATTCCTTGCGCACCTTGGCGTCGAGCGCGCCGAACGGCTCGTCGAGGAGCAGCACCTTCGGCTCGACGGCGAGCGCGCGGGCGAGGGCGATGCGCTGGCGCTGGCCGCCCGAGAGCTGGTGCGGATAGCGGTCGGCGAGGCGATCGAGCTGGACGAGCGCGAGCAGCTCGGCGACCTTCGCCCGGATCGCCGACTCGTCGGGCCGCACCGACTTCGGCCGGACGCGCAGGCCGAAGGCGACGTTGTCGAAGATCGTCATGTGGCCGAAGAGCGCGTAGTGCTGGAAGACGAAGCCGACGCGGCGTTCGCGCACATCGGCATCGGTCGCGTCCTCGCCGTGGAAGAGAACGGTGCCGGAATCGGGCACCTCGAGGCCGGCGATGATGCGCAAGAGCGTCGTCTTGCCCGACCCCGACGGCCCGAGCAGCGCGACCAGCTGGCCGGCGGGGATGTCGAGGCTGAGGTCGTCGCAGACGACGGTCGCGCCGAAGCGCTTCTGCAGATGGCGCACCTCGATGCTCATCGAAAGGCCTTCGCGCTGCGCGCTGCGGCAATCGCCTCCGGAGCGGCCGTGCGGCTCATGGTCGCGCCCCCGCTGCACCGCCGACACGGCCGACGCGACGCTCGACGACGTACCTGAGCGCGAGCGTCACCAGCGCCAGGCCGGCGAGCAGCGACGCGACCGCGAACGCCGCCGCGAACTGGTATTCGTTGTAGAGGATCTCGATGTGCAGCGGCATGGTGTTGGTCTGGCCGCGGATGTGGCCGGAGACGACGCTGACGGCGCCGAACTCGCCCATCGCCCGCGCGTTGCAGAGGATGACGCCGTAGAGCAGCGCCCACTTGACGTTGGGCAGCGTGATGCGACGAAAGATCTGCCAGCCGCCGGCGCCGAGCACACGCGCGGCCTCCTCCTGCTCGGTGCCCTGCGCCTGCATCAGGGGGATCAGCTCGCGGGCGATGAACGGGAAGGTGATGAAGATCGTCGCGATGACAATGCCGGGCAGGGCGAAGATGATCTTCAGGTCGTGGTCGCGAAGCCACTCGCCGAACCAGCCCTGCAGGCCGAAGACGAGGACGAAGATCAGGCCGGCGATGACCGGGCTGACCGAGAACGGCAGGTCGATGAAGGTGAGGAGCAGGTTCTTGCCGCGGAAATCGAACTTGGCGATCGACCAGGCGGCGGCGATGCCGAAGACCAGGTTGAGCGGCACCGAGATGCCAGCCGCGATCAGCGTGAGCTTGATCGCCGAGACGGCGTCGGGCTCGCTGATCGCGGCGAGGTAGACGTCGACGCCCTTCTTCAGCGCCTCGACGAACACCGCGATCAGCGGCACGAACAGGAAGACGGCGAGGAAGGCGAGGGCGACGGCGATGAGGACGCGGCGCACCCACGCCGGCTCGGTCGTCGCATCGCTGACGCGGCGCGGCGCGATGGCGGGAGCCGCGGCGTCGGCGACAGCCAGGGCGCTCGCGCTCATCGCCCCTGCCTCGATCGCGTCCACGCCTGCAGGCCGTTGATGGCGAGCAGCATCACGAACGCCGCGACGAGCATGACGACGGCGATCGCCGTCGCGCCGGGGACGTCGAACTGCTCGAGCTTGGTGATGATGAGGAGCGGCGTGATCTCCGAGATCATCGGCAGATTGCCGGCGATGAAGATCACCGAGCCGTACTCGCCGAGGGCGCGCGCGAAGGCGAGCGCGAAGCCGGTGAGAAGGGCAGGCGTCAGGATCGGCAGGATGACGCGCGTGAACGTTTGCCGCCTTGTCGCGCCGAGGATCGCCGCCGCTTCCTCGACCTCCTTCTGCAGGTCCTCGAGCACCGGCTGGAGGGTGCGGACGACGAACGGCAGGCCGATGAAGGTGAGCGCGACCCAGACGCCGACCGGCGTGAAGCTCACCTTGAACGGCAGCCACCGGCCGATCCAGCCGTTGCCGGAATAGAGCGCGGTCAGGGCGATCCCCGCGACCGCCGTCGGCAGCGCGAACGGCAGGTCGACGAGCGCATCGACGAAGCGGCGCCCGAAAAATTCGTAGCGGACGAGGACCCAGCAGACGACCAGGCCGAAGACCGCGTTGACGAGCGCCGCCGCGAACGACGCGCCGAAGGTCAGCCGGTACGAGGCGACGACCCGCGGCGCGGTGACGGCGCCCCAGAACGCCGGCCAGGTCATCGTGAACGTCTTCAGGAACGCCGCCGAGAGCGGGATGAGGACGATGAACGAGAGATAGAGCAGCGTGAAGCCGAGCGCGAGGTCGAAGCCCGGCAGGACGCTGTGGCGCTTGAGCAGCGCGCGGGACAGCAACATGCCGCGGCGGCTCGCTGGTTCCTACTTCTTGGCGGCGAGGATCTGGTCGTACAGCGCGCCGTCGTCGAAGTGATCCTTCTGCGCCTTCGACCAGCCGCCGAAGATCTCGTCGATCGTGAAGGTCTGCACCTTGGGGAAGTCCTTGCCGTACTTGGCGAGCAGCGCCGCCGAGCGCGGCCGCAGCTGGTGCTTCGCGGCGATCTCCTGCGCCTCGTCGGACCAGAGGAACTTGAGGTAGGCCTCGGCCTGCTTCCGCGTCCCCTTCTTGTCGACGACCTTGTCGATCACCGTGGCCGGGTTCTCGGCGAGGATCGTCGACTTGGGATAGACGACCTCGAAGTTGTCGCCGAACTCGGCCTTGATGAGATTGACCTCGCTCTCGAAGGTGCAGAGCGCGTCGCCGATGTTGCGCTGCGCGAAGGTCGTCGTCGCGGCGCGGCCGCCGCCGTCGAACACCGGCACGTTGGCGAAAATCTTCTGCACCAGCTCCTTCGCCTGCGCCGGCGTGCCGCCGGCCTTGATCGCCGATCCCCAAGCGGCGACGTAGGTGTAGCGGCCGTTGCCGGTGATCTTCGGGTTCGGGATGACGACGCTCGTTCCCGCCTTGGCGAGATCGGGCCAGTCATGAATGCCCTTCGGATTGCCCTTGCGAACGAGGATCACGGTGACCGAGGTGGTCGGCGCCGAGTTGTTGGGCAGCCGCTTGACCCAGTCTTCCGGGATCAGCCGGGCGCGCGCGATCGCGTCGATGTCGCTCGACTGGTTCATCGTCACGACGTCGGCCTCGAGGCCGTCGATCACGGCGCGCGCCTGCTTGCTCGAGCCGCCGTGCGACTGGTTGACCGTCACGTCCTCGCCGGTCTGCTGCTTCCAGCTGCGCTGGAACGCCGGGTTGATGTCCTTGTAGAGCTCGCGCGCGACGTCGTAGCTGACGTTGAGGAGCGTTGCGCCTGCCGCCTGGGCGGCGAACGGCGCGAACGCAGCCGCGAGAAGGGCGGCGAGCATGCCGCGGCGCGCGGCGACAGTCAGGGAGGTGGTCATGGCGGAGAGGCTCAAAAGGCCAGCCCGGCATGTTAGGTCAGCGCCGGCGCCGGCAACGATCACCTCGTTGCAAGCTTATGCCGGGCGGCGGCCGGCGATTCAGCTCGCTGACGCGCCGATGCGGCGTGTCGCCACGAGGGCGCCGACGCGCTCGACCAGCGCCGGGTCCGTCGCCGCGGCGAGCCCGCCGGCGAGGGCGCCGCGGATCAGCCGCTCGGCCGTCTGCGCCTGCGGCATGACCGGGCCATAGAAGCGCGCGCCGCCGGCGTCGGCGATCAGCAAGGTCGGGAAGTTCTCGATGTCGAGGTCGCCGAGCGCGTCGGCGTCGTCCTCGATGTCGATCCAGGCGAAATCGGCGTCGGCGCCGAACCGCGCTGCCAGCGCCGCGAAGGTCGCGTCGTACTCGCGGCAGGCGACGCACCACGCGGCGCACAGGCACGCGACCCAGGGCCGCTCGGCTGCCACGGACTACGGCGCGACGTGGAGCATGTCGTGGATCTCGTGCTCGTGTGTCGGCGGCCCGTCGAGGTTGACGGTCTCCCAGCCGTTGTCGTATTCGACGACGCGAAAGCGCCGCATCGGCATCATGCCGTGCGCGGTGGGAAACAGCGCGAAGACGTCGTCGCCGTGGTGCAGGGCGGCGACCACTTCGGCCACGTCGGCGACCTGTGGCTCGGTGTGCCACTCGTTGGTCTCGGTGTTGACGGGACCCCACTCGACGCCGGTGACGCGTCCGTCGGCGTCGAGGCGGACTTTCGTTACCGCATGGACTTTCATCGCGACCCCTGTTCGACCATGAGCGAACAGTATGCCGCGCCTCGCGCTAGGCGTCGCCTCGGAGGATCCACTCGGCGGCGCGCTCGGCGATCATCAGCGTCGGCGCGTTGGTGTTGCCGCTCGTGATCGTCGGCATGACGCTGGCGTCGACGACGCGCAGGCCCGCCGCGCCGTGGACGCGCAGGCGCGCATCGACGACCGCCATCGGATCGCGCGCCGGCCCCATCTTCGCCGTGCCGACCGGATGGAAGATCGTCGTGCCGATGTCGCCGGCGAGCTTGGCGAGGTCGGCGTCGCTCTCGAATTCGACGCCGGGCCTGATCTCGCGCGGCTTGAACTTCGCCAGCGCCGGCTGGGCGACGATGCGGCGCGTGACGCGCAGGCTCTCGGCGGCGATCCGGCGGTCGTCGTCGGTCGCGAGGTAGTCGGGAGCGATCCGGGGCGGCGTCGCCGGGTCGCCCGAGCGAATGCGCACCTGGCCGCGGCTCGTCGGATTGAGGTTGCAGACGCTCGCCGTGAAGGCATCGATGCGATGCAGCGGCTCGCCGAAGGCATCGAGCGAGAGCGGCTGGACGTGGTACTCGAGGTTGGGATGCGGGCGCTCCGGGCTGCTGCGCGTGAAGGCGCCGAGCTGCGACGGCGCCATGCTCATCGGGCCGCTCCGCTTCAGGACGTAGTGCAGGCCGATCAGCGCCTTGCCCCAAAGCGTCGCCGCCATCGTGTTGAGCGTCTTCGCGCCTTCGACGCCGTAGACGGCGCGGATCTGCAGGTGGTCCTGCAGGTTCGCGCCGACGCCGGGCAGCGGCACGCGCGTCGCGATGCCGTTGGCCGCCAGCAGCGCCGGGTCGCCGATGCCGGAGAGCTGCAGGATCTGCGGGCTGCCGATCGAGCCGGCGGCGAGAACGACCTCGCCGCCGGCAGCGAGCTGCGCCGTGACCGGTGCGCCGCCGCCGAGCGGCGAAATCTCGACGCCGCTCGCGCGCGCGCCGTCGAAGACGATGCGGTTGATGTGGGCGCCGGTCCAGACCTGCAGGTTGCCGCGCGGAAACGCCGGCCGCAGGAAGGCCTTGGTCGCGTTCCAGCGGATGCCGGTGCGCTGGTTGACGTCGAAGTAGCCGACGCCCTCGTTGTCGCCGCGGTTGAAGTCGTCGCAGCGCGGCAGGCCGGCCTCGACGGCGGCGGCGGCGAACGCGTCGAGGATCGGCCAGTGCAGGCGCTGCTTCTCGACGCGCCATTCGCCGCCCGGGCGCTTGCCGGTCGGGTCGAACCCGGGGGCGGCGTGGAAGGCATCGGCGCCCTTGTAGAAGTCTTCGTGCTTGAGGAAGTAGGAGAGGCACTCGGCCCAGCTCCAGCCGGGGTTGGCGCCATGGCCGTCGCCGTTGCCCCAGCCGTCGTAGTCGCGCGCCTGGCCGCGCATGTAGATCATGCCGTTGATGCTGCTCGAGCCGCCGAGCACCTTGCCGCGCGGGTAGCGCAGGCTTCGGCCGTTCAGTCCGGCCGCGGGCTCGGTCGCGTAGAGCCAGTCGGTGCGCGGATTGCCGATGCAGTAGAGGTAGCCGACGGGGATATGGACCCAGAGGTAGTTGTCCGGGCCGCCCGCCTCGATCACGAGGACGTGCTTGTTCCTGTCGGCGCTCAGGCGGTTGGCGAGCAGGCAGCCGGCCGTGCCGGCGCCGCAGACGATGTAGTCGTAGCGGACGTCGGCCATGCGTCAATGGACGGTGCTGGCGAGCACCGGGAAGAGCTTGACCAGCCCGTCCGACATCACCTCGACGGCCAGCGCGGCGAGGAGCAGGCCCATCAGCCGCGTCATCACGTTGATGCCGGTCCGGCCGATGACGCGGGCGATGCGGCCGGCGAGCCCGAAGGCGATCCAGATGGCCAGGGCGATGACGACGCCGTAGCCGACGAGGACGGCGATCTGCCACCAGTGGCGCGCCTTCTCGGCGTAGATGACCATCGTCGAGATGGTCGCCGGGCCGGTCAGGAGCGGAATCGTCAGCGGCACGATCGCGATCGAGTCGCCGGCGTCGATCTTGTCGCTGCCTTCGGCGAGGTCGCTGGTGCGGCTCTCGGCCGGCTGCGCGTTGAGCATCTGCAGCGACGAGAGCAGGAGCAGCATGCCGCCGCCGACCTGGAACGACGGCAGCGAGATGCCGAAGAACTCGAGGATGCGCAGGCCCGCCACCGCACTGACGGCGATGACGACGAAGGCGCTGACGGCGGCGACGCGGATCGTGCGGCGCCGCTGCTCGCGGCTGAAGCCTTCGGTGAAATGGATGAAGAACGGCAGCACGCCGATCGGATTGACGATCGCCAGCAGCGCGATCAGCGGCTTCAGGATGTCCATGGGCGAAGGGTGCCCGGCAGCGCTTCAGGCGCGGGCGGGCGGCGCGACATTGTCGTCGGCCAGCGCGCGCAGGTAGCGCAGGCCGGCGACGGCGCGGGCGCCGTACCAGGAGAGCAGCTCGCCGTCGACGCGCAGCACGGTCGCCGCCGGGCAGAGCGCCTGCGCCTCGTCGAGGTGGCGTTCCTGGAAGCCGAACGGCTCCGAGCTGAGGAGGATCCGCTCGACGTCGCCGAGCCAGGGCTCGCCGCCGGTCAGCACCGGATAGCGGGCCGCCCCGGCGAAGCCGCCGCTCGCATCGGGCAGCGTCCGCCAGCCGACGCGGGCGAGCATCCGCGACAGGTAGGTGTCGCGCGCGACCGTCATCCACGGGCCGTGCCAGATCAGGTAGAGGACGCGGCGCACCGGCCGGCCGGCCGCGCTCGTCGCCGCCAGCTCAGCGGCCAGGTCGTGACGCAGCGCGGCGGCGCGTTCGGCGAGGCCGGGGGAGCCGGCGAACACCTTCGCGAGCTGGTCGACCAGGGCGAGGTTGTCGACCGGATCGCGCGGGTGGGTGACGACGACCTTCGGGGCGGCGTCGCCCCAGGCCTCGATCGCGTCGACGGTCTCGCGCCGGTTCTCGTCGACGTTGACGAGCACGTGGGTCGGTGCAAGGCGGCGCAGCTTGGCGAGGTTGACGTCCTTGGTGCCGCCGACCTTGGCGACGCCGGCGACGCCGGCACTCGGATGGACGCAAAAGCCGGTGCGGGCGACCAGGCGCTCGCCCAGGCCCAGCGCGAAGACCAACTCGGTCAGGCTGGGCACGAGGCTGGCGATGCGGGGCGCCGGGGCGTCGCTGACTGTCACGGCGGCTCGGCCCGGGCGGCCTCAAAACAACAAATTGGGACGGTCCGAATCAAATTTTTTCCTCAATTCACTTATATTCGCCAGTCTGTGCATGGCAGCAGAGCCTTCTTGAAATAGTTCACGACGGGTAGAAGCTCCACATCTCGGTAAAGAACAGGAAGGCAGCTTTTCCATGGGCAACAAACTCTACGTCGGCAATCTCTCGTACAACGTGCGCGACGACGATCTGCAACAGGCTTTCGCGCAGTACGGCACCGTGTCGTCGGCCAAGGTCATGATGGACCGCGACACCGGCCGCTCGAAGGGCTTCGGCTTCGTCGAGATGGGCTCCGATCCCGAGGCGCAAGCCGCCATCAACGGCATGAACGGCCAGGCCCTCGACGGCCGCGCCATCGTCGTCAACGAGGCCCGTCCGCGCGAAGAGCGTCCGGGCGGCTTCGGCGGTGGCGGCAGCCGCGGCGGCTTCGGCGGCGGTGGCGGCACCGGTGGCGGCGGCTTCGGCGGCGGCGGTCGCTCGGGCGGCGGCGGTGGTGGCTACGGCGGCGGTGGCGGCGGCTACGGCGGCGGCGGTGGTGGCCGCTCGGGCGGTGGTGGCGGCGGCTACGGCGGCGGCGGCGGTGGCCGCTCCGGAGGTGGCGGCGGCGGCAGCCGCGGCGGCTACTGAGGCGAGCGCTCCGGGCCGCAACAGCGGCCCTTGCGTCAGAAGGCGGTGCAGCGAGAGCGCACCGCCTTTTTCATGGCGGCGTCAGGATTCCTGCTGGCGCTTCTTGCGCGGCCGGCCTGCCAGCACACGATCGTAGAGCGCGTTCGGCATCCATTTCAGCAGCCGCGCGACGATCGCCATCTGCCAGGGGATGAAGCGGAAGCGATCGCCGGCGATGATCGCCGCGAAGGCGCGATCGGCGAAGCGCTCGGCGCTCATCAGAAACGGCATCGAATAGCGGTTGCCCTGCGTCAGCGGCGTGTCGATGTAGCCCGGCGCAATCGTGACCACCTTGATGCCGGCCGGGCGCAGCTCGCCGCGCAGGCTCTCGCAGTAGGAGATCACCGCCGCCTTGCTCGACGAATAAGCGCCGTGGCCGGGGATGCCGCGCACGCCGGCGACGCTGGCGATGCCGACGAGCGTGCCGCTGCGCCGCTCGACCATCGCCGCGACGAACGGCTGGAACGTCGCGGCGAGGCCGATGTTGTTGGTCTCGTAGGTCGCGCGCATGACCTCGAGGTCGGCGAGCACGCTGGTGTCCATGCCGACGCTGATGCCGGCGTTGGCGATGACGACGTCGGGGATGCCTTGCGCGGCGATGCAGGCGCGGCCGGCGCCGGTGATGGCGGCGACGTCGCGCACGTCGGCGCCGTAGACCGCCCACGTCGCGGCGTCGAAGCCTTGCGCCGCAGCCCAGCGCGCGACCTCGTCGGCGCGCCGCGCGACCAGGGCGAGGCGATAGCCGGCACGATGAAAGCGCGCCGCCAGCGCTTGGCCGATGCCGCTCGAGGCGCCGGTGATGAAGACGAGCGGTGCAGTCGTCGCCGTCATCGCGTCGGCGGCCGGGGCGGCGAAACGAAGGTCGCGCTGTTGCGGCCCTTGAGGTCGACGACGCGCGCCAGGTTGTCGTATTCCATGCCGTCGGCGCGAACGACGCTCCGGCCCTGGGTGACGACGACCGGCAGATGCGAGCGCAGCCGCTCGACGTTGCGGAACGCCTGCAGGAACTCGCCGCGGAACTCGATCTGCTCCTCCTTGCCGTGCGCCGGCCGCACGACGTGGGCGTCGCCGATCAGCTGCATCTCGCTGCCGTCGCCGTTGGCGAGCGCCCTGTTCGCGTTGGCGAGCGTGACCACGCCGTCGCTGCCGATCGCCCGGATGCGCGCCCGGTCGATCTCGAGCGTGTCGTCATCGGGGAAGTGGCGCAGGCGATCGCCTTCGATCTGGGTGCGCAGCACGCCGTCGCTGCCGAAGCGCTGGACGACGAAGCTCGTCATCACGTAGTCGGCCTCGTGGCGCGGTGCGAGCGCGGCGCGCGGCGTCTCGACGTTCGGCGCATTGCGGACCAGCCACCAGGTTGCCGACGCGAGCACGGCCATCATCAGCAGCGGCAGGTACGCCGAGACGACGTCGAGCAGGCGCAATGGCCAGGGCGCGGCGGCGACCGGCTCGGGACCGGCGAAGCTGAGGTCGACCTCGTCGTCGTCGTCGAGGCCGCCGCTCGCCGGCGCGACACCGGGCTCATCGCGCGCCATCGAGCGCGAACAGCGGACCGCGCAACAACTCGGCATAGCGGCCCGAGGCGACCAGCAGCAGGTCGCAGAACTCGCGCGCGGCGCCGTGGCCGGCCGCCGCTTCGGTGACGTGATGCGCGACCGCTCGCACCTCGACGTGCGCCTGCGGCGGCGCGCAGGCGAACGCGGCGCGGCGCAGGATCGGCAGATCGGGCCAGTCGTCGCCCATCGCGGCGACTCGGTCCCAGTCGAGGCCGAGGCCGTCGACGAGCGTCGCCGCCGCGGCCATCTTGTCGACCGCGCCGTAGGCGGCGTGGAAGATGCCGAGATCGGCCATGCGCCGGCGCACTGCCGCCGAGTCTCGGCCGGTGACGACGATCGGCACGATGCCGGCGTCGGCGAGCAGCTTCATGCCCTGACCGTCGAGGGTCGAGAACGCCTTGAAGACCTCGCCGGCCGCGCCGACGTAGATCCGGCCGTCGGTGAGGACGCCGTCGACGTCGAAGATCGCCGCGCCGATGCCGGCGCCGCCGCCGCGCGCCGCGAGCAGCAGGCCGGGCGGGAATTCAAGGGCGGGCGCGAGCGGAGCTGCCATCAGATCACCTTCGCCCGCATCAGGTCGTTCGAGTTGATCGCGCCGACGAGCTGGCCGGCGCGGTCGACGACGAGCAGGCCCGTGACACGATGGCGCTCCATCAGCTCGGCGGCCTCGACCGCGAGCGCGTCGTCGCGGACGAGCTTCGGCGCGGCGTTCATGACGTCGCTCGCGCGCATCGCGCGCAGGTCGGCGCCGGTCTCGATGAGGCGGCGCAGGTCGCCGTCGGTGAAGATGCCGACGACCTGGCCGCCGTCGTCGCAGACCGCCGTGAAGCCCAGGCCTTTTCGCGTCATCTCGTGCAGCATCTCGGCCATCACCGTGGCGGCGCCGACGCGCGGCACGGCGGCGCCGCCGCGCATCAGGTCGGCGACGTGCATCAGGAGCTTTCGGCCGAGGCTGCCGCCGGGATGCGAGCGCGCGAAGTCCTCCTCGCGAAAGCCGCGCGCGTCGAGCAGGGCGACGGCGAGCGCGTCGCCGAGCGCCATCTGCGCGGTCGTGCTCGCCGTCGGCGCGAGGTTGAGCGGGCACGCCTCCTGGTCGACCGCGCTCGAGATCGCGACGTCGGCGTGACGGCCGAGGCTGCTCTCGACGTTGCCGGTCATCGCCACGAGCGTGACGCCGAGGCGCTTGATCGCCGGCACGATCGCCGCGATCTCGTCGCTCTCGCCCGAGTTCGAGATCGCGAGGACGACGTCGCCGGCGGTGACCATGCCGAGGTCGCCGTGGCTCGCTTCGCCGGGATGGACGAAGAACGACGGCGTTCCGGTCGAGGCCAGCGTCGCCGCGACCTTGCGGCCGACGTGACCGCTCTTGCCCATCCCCATCACGACGACGCGGCCGCGGCAGGCGAGCATCGCGGCGAGCGCGGCGACGAAGCCGTCGCCCTGGCGATCCTTCAGCGCGTCGAGCGCGCGCGCTTCGATGTCGAGCGTCGCACGCGCGAGCGAGAGCGCGCGGTGGGCGTCGAAGGAAGGCGAAGCGGGCACCGTGATCGAGTGAGCGTCCAGTAGGATCGGCCGATTCTAGGGTTCGCACCCCGCGCGCCGCCCGACCCTTCGATCGAATGGCCTCGACGCTCGAACTGACACTGGCCTTCCTCGTCGCCGCCGTTGCCGGCGTCGTCGTCTGCCGTCTCGCGCGCCTGCCGCCGATGCTCGGCTACCTCGCGGTCGGCGTCGTCCTCGGGCCGAGCGCGGTCGGCGTCGCCAGCGATGCCGCCGGCGTCGGCTACCTGGCCGAGTTCGGCATCGTCTTCCTGATGTTCGTGATCGGCCTCGAGTTCAACCTGCCGAAGCTGCAGAGCATGCGCAAGCTCGTCTTCGGCCTCGGCCTCAGCCAGGTCGTGCTGACGATCCTCGCCGCGCTCGCCGCCAATGCCGCGCTGGCGTCGCTCTTCACCGCGACCGGCCGCCATTGGGGCCTCGGCTGGCAGAGCGCGATCGCCCTCGGCGCGGCGCTGGCGATGAGCTCGACCGCGATCGTCGTCAAGCTGATGGCCGATCGCCTCGAGCTCGAGAGCGAGCACGGCCGCCGCGTCATGGCCGTGCTGCTGTTCCAGGATCTCGCCGTCGTGCCGCTTCTGGTCCTGATCCCTGCCCTCGGCTCGACGCCCGAGGTCCTGCTGCGCGAGCTCGCCGTCGCGGCCCTGAAGGCGAGCGCGCTCCTCACGGTGCTGCTGGTCGGCGGCCGGGCGGTGATGCGCTGGTGGCTGACCCTTGTCGTGCGCAGGAAGAGCGAGGAGCTCTTCGTCCTCAACCTGCTCCTCGTCACGCTCGGCCTGGCGTGGCTCACGGAGAAGGCGGGCCTGTCGCTCGCGCTCGGTGCCTTCGTCGCAGGCATGCTCATCGCCGAGACCGAGTTCAAGCACCAGGTCGAGACCGACATCCGGCCGTTCCACGACGTCCTGCTCGGCCTCTTCTTCATCACCGTCGGCATGAAGCTCGACCTCGGCATCGTCGTCTCGCGCTGGCCGCTGGTGTTCGCCCTCACCTTGCTGCCGGTCGTCTTCAAGTTCGTCCTCGTCACCGTGCTCGCGCGCGCCTTCGGCGCCGCGCCCGGCGTCGCCCTGCGCACGGGCCTGTACCTGGCGCAGGCGGGCGAGTTCGGCTTCGTCCTGCTCAGCGTCGCGAGCGAGCGCCAGCTCCTGCCGCCCGACCTGCAGGGGCCGGTGCTGGCGAGCATGGTGCTGTCGATGCTGGCGACGCCGCTGATCTTCATGGCCAGCAATCGCATCGTCATGCGCCTGTCGGCGAACGACTGGCTGCTGCAGTCGGTGGCGATGACGTCGATCGCCCGGCGAACGATCAACACCGAGTCGCACATCATCATCTGCGGCTTCGGCCGCAGCGGCCAGAACCTGGCGCGCCTGCTCGAGGCGGAAAAGATCGCCTACATCGCCCTCGATCTCGACCCCGACCGCGTGCGCCAGGCGACCGCCGCCGGCCAAAGCGTCGTGTTCGGCGACGCGGCGCGCCTGCAAAGCCTGATGGCGGCGGGCCTGGCGCGGGCCAGCGCCGTCGTCGTCAGCTACCACGACACGCCGTCGGCGCTGAAGATCCTGCACCTCGTCCATTCGCATGCGCCGAAGGTGCCGGTCGTCGTCCGCACCATCGACGACGCCGATTTCGAGAAGCTGCGCGCCGCCGGCGCGACCGAGGTCGTTCCCGAGGCGATCGAGGGCTCGCTGATGCTCGCCAGCCACGCGCTCGCGCTCGTCGGCGTGCCGATGCGACGCGTGCTGCGCGTCGTCCAGCAGCAGCGCGACGCGCGCTACGGTCTCCTGCGCGGCTACTTTCACGGCGCCGACGACGACACCGTCGAGGAGCTCGATCACGCGCGCCTGCTCAGCGTCACCTTGCCGCAGGGCAGCGGCAGCATCCGGCGCACGCTCGGCGAGCAGGCGCTGCCGACGCGCGGCGTCACCGTCGTCTCGCTGCGGCGCGCTTCCGGCGCCGTGCTGCAGCCGAGCGATTCGCTTGCGCTTGCCGCCGGCGACACGCTCGTCCTCTCGGGCTTGCCCGAGCCGCTGGCGATCGCCGAAGCGGCGCTGCTGGCGCCGGGCCGAGCCGGAGGCCCGGGCCTGGCAGCAACGCCTAGGTGATCGGCGCCTGCTTCGACAGCGTCGCGCGCATGCGCGTCGCCATGACGGCGCCGGCGGCACGCAGCAGCTCGAGCGCGAGCGCCGGCGAGCGCTGGGCGAGCTCTTCCATGCGCGGGCCGCGCAAGGCCCAGACGACGCACGGCGTCATCGCCTCGACGTTGGCCATCCGCGGCGTGTCGCCGAACAGGCCCGGCTCGCCGACGACGGCGCCGGCGCGCAGGATCGCGACCTTGCTGCTGCCGGGCGGGCCGCCGGTCATGAAGATCTGCATGCTGCCCTGGGCGAGGAAGTACATCGAGCGATCGGCGTCGCCCTGCTTGATGAGCAGGTCGCCGGCGCGGATCTCGTAGCGCGCGAGGTAGGGCGCGATCGTGCGCCAGTTGTCGAGCGTGAGCCGGGCGCGAAACGCATCGTCTGCGTTGAGCGTCTGCACCGCCTTGACCAGTTCGTCGATTTCCATTGCCTGGCTCCGCCTGGTCGCCCGCTCCGACGCGGAGAGGCAACTCGTCTGGAACGGATTATCGACCGCAGCGAAAGCGCCGGTCCGCCACGCGGATGGCGGAGCCGTCCATTTGTCGCGCTGCACGCCCCGCTCATCGCTTCGGCCCGTGGGCGCGGGGTCACTTGCCGATGCAGAAGCGACCGAAGATCGCGCCGAGCAGGTCTTCCGACGTGAACGCGCCGGTGATCTCGCCGAGCGCGTCGTGGGCGAGGCGCAGCTCCTCGGCGAAGAGCTCGAGGGCGGCGTTGCCGCGCGCCGCATGCGCGGCGGCCCGGTCGAGATGCCGGCGCGACCGCTGCAGCGCGTCGACGTGGCGGGCGCGGGCGATGAAGAGTCCTTCGGGCGCGGCCTGCCAGCCGGCGAGCGCGAGCAGTCGCGCCCGCAAGGCGTCGAGCCCTTCGCCGCTGACCGCGGAGACGACGAGGCCGTCGTCGACCGACGCCGATCGCTGCAGGTCGAGCTTGTTGAAGACGTGCAGCAGGCGTCCGTCGGCGCGGAGGCCGTCCGGCAGCCGCGCTGCGATCGCCGCGTCGCCGGTCTCGTAGTCCGGCTCGCCGAGGCGGGTGAGGTCGTGCAGGAAGACGATCGCGTCGGCAGCCGCGATCTCGGCCCAGGTGCGAGCGACGCCGATGCGCTCGACCTCGTCGACGGCGTCGCGCAGGCCGGCGGTGTCGACGACGTGGACCGGAACGCCCTCGATCTGGATCGTCTGCGCGACCTTGTCGCGCGTCGTCCCCGGCGTCGCCGTGACGATCGCCAGCTCGGCGCCGGCGAGCGCGTTGAGGAGCGAGCTCTTGCCGACGTTCGGCTGGCCGGCCAGGACGACGCGGATGCCGTCGCGCAGCAGCGCGCCCTGGCGCGCCCGCGCGAGCACGGCGTCGACGCCGGCGGTCGCGCGAACGAGCCGACCTTGCGCGTCGGACGCGACCAGGAAATCGATCTCCTCTTCGGGGAAGTCGAGCGTCGCCTCGACCAGCAGGCGCAGCTCGATCAGCATCTCGGCGAGAGCGTCGATCTCGCTCGAGAAGGCGCCGTCGAGCGAGCGCGCCGCCGATCGCGCCGCGGCTTCGGTGCTGGCGTCGATCAGATCGGCGACGGCCTCGGCCTGGGCGAGGTCGAGCTTGTCGTTGAGGAAGGCACGCTCGGTGAATTCCCCGGGGCGGGCGATGCGCAGGTGCGCCAGGCGCGCGTGCCCGGTCGCCGGATCGAGCTCGGCCGCCGCTTCGAGACAGCGCGCGAGAAGCAGCTGCAGCACGACCGGACCGCCGTGCGCCTGCAGCTCGAGGACGTCCTCGCCGGTGTACGAGTGCGGTGCCGCGAAGAAGATCGCCAGACCCTGGTCGATCGCGGCGCCGTGCCCGTCGCGGAACGGCAGGTAAGTCGCCTGGCGCGGCGTCAGCGCGCGGCCGCAGAGCGCGGCGACGAGCGGCGCGAGCGCTGCGCCCGAGACGCGGACGATGCCGACCGCGCCGCGCCCGCTCGCCGTCGCGACGGCGACGATCGGGTCTTCGTGGCGCGCCAGCAGCATCGGATCGTCCGGCGGCGCGGCGAGTGCGGCGCTACTTGCCGAGCACGCCCAGCCGCTTGTTGATCAGGTACTGCTGCGCGATCGACAGGACGTTGTTGGTCAGCCAGTAGAGCACCAGGCCGGCCGGGAAGAAGAAGAACATCACCGAGAAGACGAGCGGCATGATCCACATCATCCGCGCCTGCACCGGATCGGGCGGCGTCGGGTTGAGCCAGGTCTGCAGCAGGCTGGTCAGCGTCATCAGGACCGGCAGGATGAAGAACGGATCCTTCGCCGACAGATCGGTGATCCAGCCGATCCACGGCGCGTTCCTCATCTCGACCGTCGACAGCAGCACCCAGTACAGGGCGATGAAGAACGGCATCTGCACGAAGATCGGCAGGCAGCCGCCGAGCGGGTTGACCTTTTCCTCGCGATAGATGCGCATCATCTCCTGCTGCATCTGCTGCGGCTTGTCCTTCAGGCGCTCGCGCATTTCCATGATGCGCGGGTTGATCGCCTTCATCTTGGCCATCGAGCCATAGGCCTTGGCGTTGAGCCAGTAGAAGGCGATCTTCAGCAGCACGACCAGGCCGACGATCGACCAGCCCCAGTTGCCGATCAGCTTGTGCAGCTGCGTCAGCAGCCAGAACAGCGGCTTGGCGAGGATCGTGAACCACCCGTAGTCCTTGACGAGCTCGAGGCCGGGCGCGAGCTGGGCAAGCTTGTCCTCTTCCTGCGGGCCGACGAAGAGACGCGCGTCGAAGGTCTTGGTTGCGCCGGGCGCGATCTCGCCGAGCGGCAGGAGCTCGCCGACCGAGTAGGTGTTGGTGTCGATCTTGGCGGTGAAGAACTCGCGCGGCGGCGCGGGCGCGCCGGGCTTGTCGGCGAGCCAGGCCGACGCGAAGTAGTGCTGGACCATCGCCACCCAGCCGGTCGTTCCGCTCGTCTCGTGGTCGGGCTTGTCGCCGGGGCCGCGCTTCTCGATCGACTTGAAGTCGATCTTCTTGTAGTGCGCGCTGTCGGTGTAGATCGCCGGGCCGGTGAAGGTGAAGTAGAGGCTCGACTCTCCCGGCGGCGAATTGCCGTCGCGAACGAGCTGCAGGTAGAGGCGCGGATTGATCGGCGCCGGCGAGGCGTTGACGATCTGATGCTGGACGTCGATGACGTAGTCGCCGCGCCGGAAGGTGTAGGTCTTGATCAGCTTGACGCCGCCGACGGGATCGCTTTCGAATGCGACCTTGAGCTCGTTCTGGCCGGCGCCGAGCGTGCGCTCGCCGGGCAGCAGGTGCATCGGCGTGTGGTGGTTGGGCAGGCCGGCGCCCCCGGCCGGCGGCACCAGGCCGGATTCGGCGAGATAGAGGCGGCTCGGCGAGCGGTCGAGCAGGACGACGTTCTTGCTGTGGTCGAACGGATCGACCTGCTTCAGCAGCTCGACGCGGGCGAGCGTGCCGCCGGTGCTGTCGAGCGTGGCGCGGACCAGATCGGTCGAGATCGTCACCTGCTGGTTGGCGGCGGGCGCCGAGGCGGCAGGCGCCGCCGCGACCGGCGACGTCGCCGCGGCTGCGGCAGCGCCGGGCAGGCCGCTGCCGGGCACCGGCGTCGCCGCGGGCGAAGGCGCCGGGGCCGCCGGCGCGGCGATGCGCGCCGCCGGCGGCGGCCCGAACATCGAGGGCTGGCCGTTGTGCCGGTTCCACGACTCCCAGATGAAGAACAGCGAGGCGAGAAAGATGCCCCACAGCAAGGTTCGGCGAATATCGGTCATGACGTCGAGTCGGAAGAGGCGCGCGGTGATGTCGCTGCGCTGGAAGCGCGCCCGAGCAGGGCGGTGAAGAGCCGCGGCGGCGTCGCCGGCACCGGGTCGAAGCCGCCCTGGCACCAGGGGTGACAGCGGCCGATCCGGCCGACCGCGAGCACCAGGCCGGGGCCGGCGCCGTGGCGGCCGAGCGCCTCGAGCGCATAGGCGGAACAGGTCGGCTCGAAGCGGCACGCGTTGCCGATCCAGGGGCTCAGGAAGAAACGGTAAGCGCGCACTGCGCCGATCAGTGCAGCCTGCGGCCAGGACCTCATGACGAAGCCCGCGCGACAGCGGCGGCGAGCAGGGCATCGAGCTCAGCGCGCGCGCAGCGTTGCAGCGCCGGCGACGCCGCGCTCGCGAACTCGGCCCGATCGAAGGGCGATCTCAGGCGAACAATCCACAGGCCCGGCGCCAGCCGGTCGCGATGGCGCTCGGTCGCGGCGTAGATCTGCCGCTTGATGAGCGAGCGCGTCACGGCCCTGCGTGCATGCCGCTTGGGGACGACCGCGCCGACCCACGAACGGGTCTCGGCAAGGTCCGCTGCGGGCGAGTCTTCCACAGGCAATAGTCGAGAGAGGCTATCGATTGTTGATAACTTTTCCGCCGAGGGCCGTTTGGCGAGCCCGGGGCGGGGTGAAGGCGCCGTCGCGAGGTGGTGCACGGCGAAGTGGGCCGTGGCGGCCCGGCTGCGCAGGCCGAGGACGCGCTCGAAGTCGGCCGAGACGATCAGGCGCGGCAACCTGGGCTCCGGACGAGGCCGCCCGGGCATGCGATCGCCGCCCGCCGCGGTCAGACCGCGAGGCGCTTGCGCCCCTTGGCGCGCCGGGCGTTGATGACGGCGCGGCCGCCGCGCGACTTCATGCGGACGAGAAAGCCGTGCGTGCGGGCGCGGCGGACTTTGGAGGCTTGGTAGGTGCGTTTCATGATGGCTTCCTGGAGCCCACGTGCGTCGAGTAGCGCAGGGCCTGACGGCGAAATATGGCGCCCATTTGGGCAACCGGCGATTACAGCAAGAACGGCCGGCCCCGTCAACCCGCAGGGTCATCGTCCAACGCCGAGGCGGGGTCGTCGCGCCACCGTGTTTTCCCCTGTGGATAACTGCCGCCGCGACGCCTTCCTGACGTACAATGGCGTGCTTTTCCGGGTGACTTCTCCACACATGCGATCCGACCTCTGGCAACGCGGCTGCGAACGCTTGGCGTCCGAGCTGCCCGACCAGCAATTCAACACCTGGATCCGGCCCCTGCCCGACGCCGACGTCGCCGACAACGGCGAAGCCGCCGTCGTCACCGTGCGGGTGCCGAATCGCTTCAAGCTCGACTGGATCCGCAACCAGTACGCCGGCCGGATCGAGACCGTCCTCAGCGAGCTCGCGGGCAAGCCGGTGCGCCTCGACGTCACCCTCGCACAGCGCGACGGCAATGGCCGGACGGGCGATGCGGCACCGGCCGCGGCCGGGCGGCCGATGGCCTTCGAGGCAGCGCTGCGCAGCGCAGCGGGCGGCGCGGCGTTCGCCGACGGCGTCAACGGCCACGCGGCACGCGTCCGCAACGGCAGCGAGGGCGGGTCCGTCGCCAACGGCGTCGCCCACCACGCCGGCAGCTCGTCGACGACGCTGCCTTCGCGCAGCCGGCTCAATCCGGCGCTCACCTTCGACACCCTCGTGCCGGGCCGCGCCAACCAGATGGCGCGCACCGCGGCGCTGCACGTCGCCGGCTCGCCCGGCCTCATGTACAACCCGCTCTTCATCTACGGCGGCGTCGGTCTCGGCAAGACGCACCTGATCCATGCCGTCGGCAACGCCCTCCTCGCCGACCGGCCCGACGCGCGCATCCTCTATCTGCACGCCGAGCAGTTCATCACCGATGTGGTGAAGAACTACCAGCGGAAGACCTTCGACGAGCTGAAGGCGAAGTACCACTCGCTCGACCTGCTGCTGATCGACGACGTCCAGTTCTTCGCCGGCAAGGAGCGCACGCAGGAGGAGTTCTTCAACGCCTTCGAGGCGCTGCTCGCCAAACGCGCGCACATCATCATGACCAGCGACACCTATCCGAAAGGACTGGTCGACATCGACGAGCGCCTGACCTCGCGCTTCGATGCCGGGCTCACCGTCGCGATCGAGCCGCCCGAGCTCGAGATGCGGGTCGCGATCCTGATGAAGAAGGCCGACCAGGAAGCGACGCCGATGCCCGAAGACGTCGCCTTCTTCGTCGCCAAGAACGTTCGCGCCAACGTGCGCGAGCTCGAGGGCGCGCTGCGCAAGATCCTCGCCTACTCGCGCTTCTCGCACAAGGAGATCACGATCCAGCTCGCTCGCGAGGCGCTGAAGGACCTGCTCTCGATCCAGAACCGCCAGGTCGGCGTCGAGAACATCCAGAAGACGGTCGCCGACTTCTACAAGATCAAGATTGCCGACATGTACTCCAAGAAGCGCCCGGCCTCGATCGCCCGGCCGCGCCAGATCGCGATGTACATCGCCAAGGAAATGACGCAGAAGAGCCTGCCCGAGATCGGCGAGCTGTTCGGCGGCCGCGATCACACGACCGTGCTGCACGCGGTCCGCAAGATCGCCGCCGAGCGCCAGAAGAACACCGACCTCAACCACCAGTTGCACGTGCTCGAGCAGACGCTCAAGGGCTGAAGCTTGTTCAACCTTCACGTGCGAGCCGGCGATTTTTTCTTCTGTCAAGGCACAACGCTGGGGACAACCTCGACCGCAACTGCGAGCTGTCCACAGCGAAGGACCCTTCGGCCGAGTTATTCGCTTTGGCGGACTTCGGCGCAAGGGCCCGGTCGACAGGCTTTGCCGGCGCCTAAGTGGCTGTCCGAAGAAAGGAAAATGGCCTTGTCCACAGACGTTCCCCTCGCCTACTACTACGACCAGCTCATGAGGTTGACATGATTGTCTTGAAAGCCGCACAAGAAAAATTCCTGGGCGCATTGCAGGCCGTCTCCGGAATCGTCGAGCGTCGCCATACGCTGCCGATCCTGGCCAACGTGCTCGTCCGCAAGACCGGCGGGACGATCGAGTTCACGACCAGCGACCTCGAGATCCAGGTGCGAACGAGCGCCGAACTCGGCGGCGACGCGAGCAACTTCGCGACCACGGTCGGGGCGAGGAAGCTGATCGACATCCTGCGCTCGCTGCCGGCGGACCAGACGGTGACGCTGTCGGCGACGCAGGCCAAGCTCACGCTGGCCGGCGGCAAGAGCCGCTTCACGCTGCAGACGATGCCGGCCGACGACTTCCCGCTGGTCCAGGAGTCGGCCGACTTCGGGCCGATGTTCAGCGTGCCGCAGAAGACGCTGAAGACCCTGATCGCGCAGGTCCACTTCGCGATGGCGGTGCACGACATCCGCTACTACCTGAACGGCATCCTCTTCGTCGCCGAAGGCAAGAGCCTGACGCTGGTCGCGACCGACGGCCACCGCCTCGCGCTCGCACAGGCGACGCTCGAGACCGAGATCCCCAAGCAGGAGGTGATCCTGCCGAGAAAGACCGTGCTCGAGCTGCAGCGGCTGCTGAGGGACGACGACACGTCGATCGAGATGCGCTTCGCCCCGAACCAGGCCAAGTTCTCGTTCGCCGGCATGGAGTTCGTCTCCAAGCTGGTCGAGGGCAAGTTTCCCGACTACAACCGCGTCATCCCGAAGAACCACAAGAACCGCGTCACCCTCGGCCGCTCGCCGCTCTTGCAGAGCCTGCAGCGCGCCGCGATCCTGACCAGCGACAAGTTCAAGGGCGTGCGCGTCAACATCGAGCCGGGCACGCTGCGCATCGCCTCGTCGAACGCCGAGCAGGAAGAGGCGATGGAAGAGCTCGAGATCGACTACGGCGGCGACGCGATCGAGATCGGCTTCAACGTCACCTACCTCATCGACGCGCTCGCCAACATGGGCCAGGAGATGGTCACCGTCGAGCTGCAGGACACCAACTCGAGCGCGCTGATCACCGTGCCCGACCAGGCCGGCTTCAAGTACGTCGTCATGCCGATGCGGATCTGAGCGTGAGAACACAAGAACCCTCGATGACCTCCAAAGAAAACCAGGAAGACGCCCAGCCCGAGATCGCCGGCACGCACGCCGACATGGCGAGCAAGTCGACCAACAGCCCGCTCGACCGATCGGCCCTGCGCGACGGCGTCGCCGACAGCGACAGCGCCAGCTACGGCGAGGGATCGATCCAGATCCTCGAAGGCCTGGAGGCGGTGCGGAAGCGCCCGGGCATGTACATCGGCGACACCTCCGACGGCACCGGCCTGCACCATCTCGTCTTCGAGGTCGTCGACAACTCGATCGACGAGGCGCTGGCGGGCTTCTGCGACGACATCGTCGTCACCATCCACACCGACAACTCGATCTCGGTCACCGACAACGGCCGCGGCATCCCGACCGGCGTCAAGATGGACGACAAGCACGAGCCGAAGCGCTCGGCGGCCGAGATCGCGCTCACCGAGCTGCACGCCGGCGGCAAGTTCAATCAGAACAGCTACAAGGTCTCGGGCGGGCTGCACGGCGTCGGCGTCAGTTGTGTCAATGGCCTGTCGAAATGGCTGCGCCTGACGGTGCGCCGCGACGGCATCGCGAACTACATGGAGTTCCGCCAGGGCGTGCCGCAGGACCGCGAGATCGTCGAGAGGAACGGCGCCCTGATCTCGCCGATGAAGGTCATCGGCGAGACCGAGAAGCGCGGCACCGAGGTCCACTTCCTGCCCGACCTCGAGATCTTCTCGAACATCGACTTCCACTACGACATCCTCTCGAAGCGCCTGCGCGAGCTGAGCTTCCTCAACAACGGCGTCCGCATCCGCCTGATCGACGAGCGCAACAACAAGTCGGACGACTTCGCCTACGCCGGTGGCGTCAAGGGCTTCGTCGAGTTCATCAACACCGGCAAGAAGGTGCTGCACCCGAACGTCTTCTACGCGACCGGCAAGAAGGACAGCGACCAGCACTCCACCATCACGAGCGAAGTGGCGATGCAGTGGAACGACGGCTACAGCGAGAACGTCCTCTGCTTCACCAACAACATCCCGCAGCGCGACGGCGGCACCCACCTCACGGGGCTGCGCGCGGCGATGACGCGCGTCATCAACAAGTACATCGAGGACAACGAGCTCGCCAAGAAGGCCAAGGTCGAGGTCACCGGCGACGACATGCGCGAGGGCCTGACCTGCGTCCTTTCGGTCAAGGTGCCCGAGCCGAAGTTCTCGAGCCAGACCAAGGACAAGCTGGTGTCGAGCGAGGTGCGCGGCCCGGTCGAGGACGTGGTGAGCAAGGCGCTCAACGACTACCTGGCCGAGAACCCGACCGACGCCAGGATCATCTGCGGCAAGATCGTCGATGCGGCGCGCGCGCGCGAAGCGGCGCGCAAGGCGCGCGAGATGACGCGCCGGAAGGGCGTCCTCGACGGCATGGGCCTGCCGGGCAAGCTCGCCGATTGCCAGGAGAAGGACCCGGCGCTCTGCGAGATCTACATCGTCGAGGGCGATTCGGCCGGCGGCTCGGCCAAGCAGGGCCGCGACCGCAAGTTCCAGGCGATCCTGCCGCTGCGCGGCAAGATCCTCAACGTCGAGAAGGCGCGCTACGAGAAGCTCATCACGAGCAACGAGATCCTGACGCTGATCACGGCGCTCGGCACCGGCATCGGCAAGGGCACCGGCGGCGACGACTTCGACGTCGCCAAGCTGCGCTACCACCGCATCATCATCATGACCGACGCCGATGTCGACGGCGCCCACATCCGCACGCTGCTCCTGACCTTCCTGTTCCGGCAGATGCCCGAGCTGGTGGAGCGCGGCCACATTTACATCGCCCAGCCGCCTCTCTACAAGGTCAAGTTCGGCAAGGACGAGCAGTACCTGAAGGACGGCCATGAGCTCGACGCCTACCTGATGAAGGTGGCGCTGAAGGACGCGCGTCTCGAGACCGGCCGCCACCCCGGCGGCACGACCGCACCCGTCCTGCAGGGCGAGACGCTCGAGGCGCTGGCGCAGAAATACGTGATCGCCAAGAACGTCGTCGAGCGGCTCTCGAACTGGATGGACGTCGACGCGCTGCGCGCGCTCGCCAACGGCCTCGAGCTCGACCTCGATTCGCTCGAGGCGGCCGAGAAGTCGGCGCGGGCGCTGCAGGCCGCGCTCGAGAACGGCGACAACGCGGCAGAGGTCGCGGCCGAGTTCGACGCCCGCACCGACAAGCACGTCCTGCGCATCAGCCGGCTCCATCACGGCAACGTCAAGTCGAGTGTCATCACCGCCGACTTCGTCCACGGCGCCGACTACGAGGCGCTCAGCACCGCCGGCCGCACCTTCCGCGGCCTGGTCGGCGAAGACGCGGTCGTCAAGCGTGGCGAGGGCGAGCGCCAGAAGGAAGCCAAGGTCGGCGACTTCCGCGAAGCGATGGCCTGGCTGATCCAGCAGGCCGAGGCGGCGGTCGCGCGCCAGCGCTACAAGGGCCTCGGCGAGATGAACCCGTCGCAGCTCTGGGAAACGACGATGGATCCGGCGGTGCGCCGCCTGCTGCGCGTCCAGCTCGACGACGCGCTCGAGGCCGATCGCGTCTTCACGATGCTGATGGGCGACGAGGTCGAGCCGCGCCGCGCCTTCATCGAAGGCAACGCGCTGCGCGTCGCGAACATCGACGTGTGAGGGTGCAACCCTCACACGTCTCGTTCGCTCCTTGAGGTCGCGGTCCAGGATTGCTCCCTCCCGCTTCGCTGCCCTCCCTCCGAGAGGGAGGGCCGGGCGCCATTGGCGCCCCTTTTCTAGCCGGTCGCGTCTGCTAACGCGTCGAGCGGCTTGCGCGCGACGACGGCGACGTAGCGCAGCGCGCTGCGGCGCAAGCCGAGGAGCGGCGTCAGGAACGAGGCGACGATGTGGCGCCAGCGCCAGAGCGGCAAGCGGCCGCGCGCCTTGACGAGCTCGGCGACCGCGAAGCGCGTGGCGAGGAACGGCACGTGCGCGACCGACGGCGCGATCCGCCACGACCAGTCCTCGATCGTCGGCGCCGCGAAGCCGGCGCCTTCGAGCGCGTGCGGCAGCAGGTCGTGGCGGCAGAGCTCGGGCACGGCCCACGAGGTGCACCAGCGCCGGTAGATAACGCGCGTGAGCCGTGCCAGCACGCCGCGCGTCGGCAGCTCGGCGAGGAGCATCGCGTCGATCATGATGAAGGTGCCGCCCGGCCGGAGCAGCCGGAACGCCTCGCGCACGAGCAGCGACTTGGTCGCGCCTTCGGCGTGGCAGGCGCTCTCGATCGCGCAGACGGCGTCGAACGCCGCCGCCGGCAGCCGCGTTGCGGTGAAGTCGGCGCAGTGCATCGCGATCGCTTCGCCGCGCGGCGCGTTGGCGTTGGCGGCGCGGCCGAGCGTCACCTGCTTGGCGACGAGGCTGACGACGTCGACCGTCACCTGCGGATAAGCGGCGACGGCGGCGCGCGCCGTCGCGCCGGTGCCGCCGCCGAGGTCGGCGATGCGCGCCGGGCGATCGGTCGGCAGGTCCAGGCGCGCCAGCGCCTGCAGGTTCATCTCGTGCAGCATCGGCTCGCGCCGGAGCGGATTGAGCCCTGGCCGCCAGTAGCCGAAGTGCATGTTGAACTCGCGGCTCCAGGCGCGGTAGTCGGTCGTCGCCGCGTTGTAATACGCGAGGACGCGCGTCCTGATCTCGGCGCCGGTCGGCGCGCGAGTCGGCGCGGCAGACAGGCGGTCGACGAGCGATTCGCTGTTCACGAGTGTCCTCGATGGGGTGGGTGGAACCAAGCCGCGCCGGCGCGCCTGGCCGAAGCATTCGGCGCTCGCGGCACGGATCGAAGGGGTGGCGTCACGGCGAGGCCCTCGGCGAGCGTCGAAGGCGCGCGCCCGAGCAGCACGGGCGCGGCATTGCGCCGCGTCGTGCCGACGCGCTCGAGCAGGCGCAAGACGTCGCCGTCCGGGACGCCGCGCAACCCCGGCCGCGGCGCACGCGCGGCCAGGCGCGCGATCGCCATCGGCACGGCAAGACCGATCGCGGCGCCGCCGCCTTGCGCGTCGCGCAAGGCGATCAGCAGCTCGCGGTAGGTCACGATCGCCGCGCCGGCAAGCTCGTAGACGCCGCGCGCCGAGCCGGTTCGCTCGACGAGCGTGGCGATCGCTTCGGCCAGCTCGAAGACGTGGAGCGGCTGCAGGCGCTGGGTGCCGCCGTCGGGCAGGACGAGCCGCGGCGCACGTGCGAGCGCGGCCAGCGCCGCGCCGCTGCGGCTGCCGGGACCATAGACGAGCGCCGGCCTGACGACGGCGGCGTCGAGGCTCAGGCCGAGCAGCGCCTCGTCGGCGTCGTGCCGGGCGCGCCAGCCGTCGCGCGCCGGCGGGTCGTTCCCGCCCGCGTCGCAGCGGTCGGCACCGAGCGCGGAGACGGCGACGATGCGGGCGACGCCGGCGCGCTCGGCGCCGCGAAAGAGCGCGATCGGGCCGTCGCGATGAAGCCGGTCGGCCGACGCGCTCGCGGCGGCAGGCAGCGCCGAGCCGGCACAGTTGACGATCGCGTCGACGTCGAGCGCCCTCAGCTGCGCCGTCCAGGCGTCGACGCTCGTCGAGCGCGTGAAGTCGAGGGCGACGGCTTCGCCGCGGCCGGCCACACCGGACCGCGTCGTCTCGACGACAGGGTGGCCGCGCCAGCGCAGCGCCCGCACGACGGCGCTGCCGATGCAGCCGCTGGAACCGCACACCAGGACTCTCACGGCGGCCTCAGGAATCGAGCCGGTCGGCGCCGGCCGGGGACTTGCTCGCGCCGCGCCCGGGCGCCGGTCGGGCGAGCAGCTTCTGGATGCGCGCGCCCAGGCGCAGCAGCTTCATCAGCGTCGCGGTGTCGAGCTTGAGCATCTCCTCGCTCCACGAGGTCAGCGTCTCGAGCAGCTCGAGCGTCTCTTCCAGGCGCGCCTTCACCGCCGCCGATTCCTTGCGCATGCCCGGGTCGTCGAGCAGCTCATGCAGGATGCCGATCGTCGGCGCGATCTCGCGCCGCTGCCGCTCGCGCACGATCGTTCGCATCAGCTCCCAGACGTGGGTCGATGTCTCGTAGTGATCGCGGCGGTCGTCGCTCAGGTGGACGAGGCGCACCAGGCCCCAGTTCTGCAGCTCGCGCAAGCTCGTGCTGACGTTGGAGCGGGCGACGACGAGCGTCTCGCAGAGATCGTCGGCATGCATCGGCCGGCCGTTCAGGTAGAGCAGCGCGTGGATCTGGGCGACGGTGCGGTTGACGCCCCAGCGCGCGCCCATCTCGCCCCAGTGCAGGACGAAGCGCGAGCAGGTCGGCGAGAGGTCCATGACGGCCACTCTGGACCTGACAGTAACTTCTGTCAAGACAGAAACAAGAGAAGCGAAGGCAAAATGGATGAACGGCGAGCCTCGCGGCAGGCACGTGGAATGCTGCTTTTCCGCTTCCCTTTTCGCAGGAGATTCCCGTGCTCGAAAAGCTTCCCGACGCCGTCGGCCACGCCCTGCGCGGCCAGCGCGCCGGACTCGACAAGATCGCCTTCCAGGCGGTCGACCTGCGCGCCGGAATGGCCTCGCTCATCGTCTCGAGCCTGGCCTTCGCCGACCATGCGCCGATCCCGGCGCGCTACACCGCCGACGGCGCCGGCGTCTCGCCGCCGTTGCAATGGCGCGGCGTGCCGGCCGATGCGGCGTCGCTCGCGTTGATCGTCGAAGACGCCGATGCGCCGACGCCGCAGCCGCTCGTGCACGCGATCGTCGTCGACCTCGAGGCCGCCGACGGCGCCCTCGCCGAGGCCGCGCTGCCGAGCAACGAAAACGAAGGCAGCGGCGTTCGCGTCGGCCGCAATTCGTACCTGCAGACGGCGTGGCTGCCGCCCGATCCGCCGCCCGGGCACGGCGTTCATCGCTACGCGTTCCAGTTGTTCGCGCTCACGGCGGGCGCTGCGTTCGACGGGACGCCGGGCCGCGACGCCGTGCTCGAAGCGATCAAGGAGCATGGCCTCGCGAGCGGCTGCCTGATCGGCACCTACGACCGGCCCGACACGTCGATCAAGACGCCGGTCGACG
>DASYKC010000053.1:0-13898 GCA_035995885.1 Caldimonas sp.
CGACGAGCCCGCCGCCGGCATGAACGCGACCGAGAAGGTGACGCTGCGCGAGCTGATCGACCGCATCAGGAACGACGGCCGCACGATCCTGCTCATCGAGCACGACGTCAAGCTCGTCATGGGGCTGTGCGACCGCGTCACCGTCCTCGACTACGGCAAGCAGATCGCCGAAGGCACGCCGGCCGAGGTGCAGCGCAACGAGAAGGTGATCGAGGCCTACCTCGGCGCCGGTCACACCGCGCACTGACGACGATGGCGACGCCGACCACGCTCGCAGGCTCGACCGGCACCGCCACGGCGACGGCGACGGCGAAGACGCTCCTGCGCGTCGCCGGCCTGCGCGTTTCCTACGGCGGCATCCAGGCCGTCAAGGGCGTCTCGTTCGAGGTCATGGCGGGCGAGCTGGTCAGCCTGATCGGCGCCAACGGCGCCGGCAAGACGACGACGCTGAAGGCCGTCACCGGGACGCAGCCGGCGGCCGGCGGCGAGATCGAGTTCATGGGCAAGAACATCCGCGGCCAGGGCCCGTGGGACCTCGTCAAGCAGGGCCTGGTGATGGTGCCCGAAGGTCGCGGCGTCTTCTCGCGCATGACGATCACCGAGAACCTGCAGATGGGCGCGTTCGTTCGCAACGACCTGAAGGAGATCGCCGCCGACATCGACCGCGTCTTCGCGATCTTTCCGCGCCTGAAGGAGCGCCGCGGCCAGCTCGCCGGGACGATGAGCGGCGGCGAGCAGCAGATGCTGGCGATGGGGCGCGCGCTGATGGCGCGGCCCAAGGTGCTGCTGATGGACGAGCCGTCGATGGGCCTGTCGCCGATCATGGTCGACAAGATCTTCGAGGTCGTCAGCGACATCCACGGGCAGGGAACGACAATCCTGCTGGTCGAGCAGAACGCGAGCCGGGCGCTCCAGCTCGCGTCGCGCGGCTACGTGATGGACAGCGGCGAGGTGACGATGAGCGGCGACGCCAAGGCGCTGCTCGCCGACCCGAAGGTCCGCGCCGCCTACCTCGGCGAGTAGCGAGCGGCGGCGGCCCGGAGCGGCGATGGCGGCGCGCTTCCTTCTCGTCGTCACGACGGTCGGCGATCGCGACGAGGCGGACCGGCTCGCCCGGGCCCTCATCGAAAAGCGCCTTGCGGCGTGCGCGCAGATCTCGGCGATCGAGAGCTTCTACACCTGGGAAGGCGCGGTCCGAAACGAGGCCGAGTTCCGCGTCCTCTTCAAGGTCGCCGAGCGCGGCTACGACGCGGCCGAGGCGGCGATCCGCTCGCTCCATTCGTACGATCTTCCCGCCATCCACGCGATCGCCGTCGACCGCGCGCACGTGCCGTATGCCGAGTGGGTGGCGGCCCATTCCGGGGCCGGATCGGACCTTTAGAATCGATCGTCTTCGAGGGAACGCCGCGCCGCCGACCCGGGCACGCGGCGCCCAGAGCGTCGACTGGAGAATCCGGCCCCGTGCAGCCCCTGAATTCCCCCGCCGAGCCGGCCGCGGCCGACGCCGTTTGGCGATGCGACGTCCTCGTCGTCGGCGGCGGCCCGGCCGGCTCGACCATCGCCTCGCTCCTCGCCGAGCAGGGCCGCGACGTCGCCCTGATCGAGAAGGCGCGCCATCCGCGCTTTCACATCGGCGAGTCGCTCCTGCCGGCCAACGTCGCCTTGTTCGACCGGCTCGGCCTGCGCGACCAGGTCGAGGCCATCGGCATGCCGAAGTACGGCGTCGAGTTCGTCTCGCCCGACCACGAGCATCGCCAGTTCATCGAGTTCGGCGAGGCCTGGGACAAGTCGATGCCGTACGCGTGGCAGGTGCGTCGCTCGGAGCTCGACGAGCTCCTGTTCCGCGACGCGGCCGCCAAGGGCGCGCGAACGTTCGAGGGCGAGCGGGTGCGCGAGGTGAGCTTCGACGGCGACGGCGCGACGGTCGAGGTCGAGCTCGACGACGGCGCGTGTCGCACCTGGCGCGCCAGGTTCGTCGTCGACGCGTCGGGTCGCGACACGCTGCTCGCCAACCAGCTGCGCTGCAAGGAGAAGAACAAGCGCCACAACAGCTCGGCGCTGTACGGCCACTTCACCGGCGCCGAGCGGCTGCCCGGCAAGCTCGAAGGCAACATCACGATCTTCTGGTTCGAGCACGGCTGGTTCTGGTTCATCCCGCTCGCCGACGGCACGACGAGCATCGGCGCCGTCTGCTGGCCGTACTACCTGAAGTCGCGCACCAGGCCGCTGCCCGAGTTCTTTCGCGACACGATCGCGATGTGCCCCGAGCTCGAGAAGCGCCTCGCCGGCGCGCAGCTCGTCGACGAGCGCGTCTACGCGACCGGCAACTACTCGTACGCGAGCGGGCGCAGCAGCGGCGAGCGCTACCTGATGATCGGCGACGCCTACGCGTTCGTCGACCCCGTCTTCTCGTCGGGCGTCTACCTGGCGATGCAGAGCGCGTTCGACGGTGCCCGCGTCGTCGAGGCCGTGCTCGACGGCAAGCGCGAAGCCGCCTCGCTGCGGCGCGCCTTCGACCGCAGGGTTCAGCGCGGCCCGCGCGAGTTCTCGTGGTTCATCTTCCGCGTCACCAACCCGACGATGCGCGAGTTCTTCATGTCGCCGCAGAACCCGTTCCGCGTCAAAGAGGCGCTGATCTCTCTCCTCGCCGGCGACATCTACGGGCGGACGCCGATCTGGCCGTCGATCCGCGTCCTGAAGGCGCTCTACTACCTGGTCTCGATCGGCAACCTCGGCCGCACCGTGCGCGCCTGGCAGCGCCGCCGCGTCAACATCCGCGACGTCGGGGCGCAAGCATCGTGAGGCGTCCGGAGGGCTTCCTGGCGCGTGCCGTCGCGTCGCTCGCGGCGCTGGGCGCGATGGCGACGGCGCCCTTCGCGCGCGCCGACGACTTGCCGCTGCCCGGGCCGGTGGTCGACGGTCCGGTGGTCAAGCTGCCGCCGGGCGAGCCTGCCGCCGTCGGCGAGCCGCTCTGGGAGCTCGGCATCGGCGTCGCCGCCGTCCGCTTCCCCGACTATCGCGGCTCCGACCAGAGCAGCACGTACGCGTTGCCGCTGCCTTTCGTCGCCTATCGCGGCCGGTTCTTCCGCGCCGACCGCGACGGCGCGCGCGCGATCCTGTTCGCCGGCAGCCGCGTCGTCGTCGACCTGAGCCTCTCGGCGTCGGTGCCGAACAAGAGCAAGAACAACGACGCGCGGCGCGGCATGCCCGACCTGCCCGGCACCTTCGAGATCGGCCCGAACCTCAACGTCGAGCTGTGGCAGTCGGCCGACCGCGCCTTGAAGCTCGACCTGCGCCTGCCGGTGCGCGAGGCGATCACGCTGCAGTCGTCGCCGCGCAGCGTCGGCGTCACGTTCTCGCCCAACCTCAACCTCGACGTGCGCGGATTCGCGGGCGCATGGAACCTCGGAATGCTCGCCGGGCCGCTCTTCGCCGATCGCCGCCATCACGAGCACTTCTACGGCGTCGCACCGGAATTCGCGACCGCGACGCGGCCGGCCTACGACGCGCCCGGCGGCTACGCCGGCTGGCGCGCGACCGCCGCCTTCTCGCGCCGGCTCGGCAACGCCTGGCTCGGCGGCTTCGTCCGCTACGACGACCTGCATGGCGCGTCCTTTGCCCCAAGCCCGCTGGTGCGGCGCGAAAGTAATGTCACTGCGGGTTTCGGCATCTCATGGATCTTCGCGACTTCGAGCCAGCGCGTACTGACCGGCGACTGAGCGCCGAGACCGGCCAGCCGCCGGCGCTCTGGCATCGCCTCTTCTTCGCCTGCGTCATCGTCCAGCTGGGCGCGATGTCGCTCGCCTGGAACCTGCTCGCGCCGCTGCTGTCGCTGCTGCTGCCGCGCGCGCTGGCGGGCCGCCTCGGCCGCTCGGCCGTGTCGTACATCTACCGCTGCTGCTGGACCACCGCCGAGGGCCTGGGCCTGATGGAGATCGATTCGAGAGCGCTCGACGCCTTGCGCAAGGAGGCCGGCGGCCTCATCGTCGCCGCGAACCACCCGACGATGCTCGACGCGCTCCTCGTCGTCGCCCGGCTGCCGCGCGGCGTGTGCGTGATGAAGGCCGAGCTGATGCACAACATCTTTCTCGGCGGCGGCGCGCGGCTGGCGCGCTACATCAGGAACGACGTCGGCCGCGGCATGGTTCGCGACGCCGTGCAGACGCTGCGCGAGGGCAACCAGCTCATCCTCTTCCCCGAAGGCACGCGGACCGTGGCCTCTCCGGTCAACGCCTTCAAGCCGGGAATCACCTTGATCGCCCACCTCGCCGAGGTGCCGATCCAGACCGTCGTCATCGAAAGCTTCTCGCCGTATCTCACCAAGGGCTGGCCGCTGCTGAAGGCGCCGCCGGTGCCGGTGCGGATCCGCCTTCGCCTCGGCAGGCGCTTCGCCGCCGACGCCGATCACCGCGCCCAGCTGCGCCGCCTCGAGGCCTACTTCGCCGAGGAGCTGAGGCCGTGAGCGCGATCGCCGCGTCGGCGACGCACGTCGTCGTGATGCCGAGCTACGACACCGGCCCGCTCGTCTACGAGACCGTTCGCGCTGCGCGCGCCGCGTGGTCGCCAGTGTGGGTCGTCGTCGACGGCAGCAGCGACGGCACCGCCGAAGGCCTGCTCGCGATGGCGGCCGACGACCCCGGCCTGCGCGTCGACGTCCTGCCGCGCAACGTCGGCAAGGGCGCGGCCGTGCTGCACGCGCTCGAAGCGGCGCGCGCGGCCGGGTTCACGCACGCGCTGACGATGGATTCCGACGGCCAGCATCCGGCCGACCTGATCGGCGCGTTCATGGCGACGTCGGCCGCGCATCCGGGTGCGATGGTCCTCGGCCGGCCCGTGTTCGACGCATCGGCGCCGCTCCTGCGCGTGCGCGGACGGCGCATCTCGAACGCCTGGACCAACCTCGAGACGCTCGGCGCCGGCATCGACGATTCGCTCTACGGCTTTCGCGTCTATCCGATCGCGCCATTGGTCGAGATCATGCGCGGCCAGCCCTGGATGCGCCGCTTCGACTTCGACACCGAGGCGGTCGTCCGCCTCGCCTGGCGCGGCGTCACGCCGATCAACCTCGCCGCGCCGGTGAAGTACCTGCGCGCCGAGGACGGCGGCGTCTCGCACTTCCGCTACGGGCGCGACAACGTGCTCCTCACCTGGATGCACCTGCGCCTCCTCGCCGGCTTCGCGATGCGCCTGCCGATGCTCGCGGCGCGGCGTCTGGCGCGGCGCCCGCCGTTCGGCCAGGCCTAGGCGTGGCGACGCGCCGACGCTTCGGCCGGCGCGCTTGTGATCGTCGTCCGCCTCGGCGAAGATGCCGGTTGCGGCGTTTCGACCGCGACAAGGGAGAGACCATGATTCGCACCCCCCGCCTCGCGGCCGTCGCCGCCATCGCCGCCGCCTTCGCCGCGCCCGCCGCCTTCGCGCAGGCGAGCGCGCCGGTGTCGCGCGCCGAGGTCAAGGCCGAGACGCGCGCCGCCGAGAAGGCCGGCAAGCTGACGCCCGCCGGTCAAGGCAGCGCCCCGGTCACGCCCACCGCCGCCGGACCCGGAACGACCCGCGCCGAGCGCAAGGCAGCGACGTTGCGCGCGCGCAAGGAAGGCACCTTGCAGCCCGCCGGCTCGACCCAGAAGGCCGACGTCGCGATCCAGAAGCAGAAGAGCACCCGGACCCGCGCCGAGCGCAAGGCCGAAACGATGGAAGCGCGCAAGAAGGGCGAGCTCGTCCCGGCCGGCGAAGGCAGCCCGAAGCCGGGCAAGTGACGGCATGCGCGTGCGCCGGACACGGCGCCGCGCTCAGGTCATCGCGCCGTTGATCGAGACGATCTGGCCGCTGATGTAGGCGGCCTCGTCCGAGGCGAGAAAGGCGACCAGCGCGGCGACCTCGCTCGCCGTGCCGGCGCGCTTCATCGGCACGATCCGGTCGATCGTCGCCCGGTCGAACACCGCCTTGGTCATGCCGCTGTCGATGATCCCCGGCGCGACCGCGTTGACGGTGATGCCGCGGCTCGCGAGCTCGAGCGCGAGCGACTTGGTCGCGCTGTTGAGCGCGCCTTTCGCCGCCGCGTAGTTCACCTGGCCGCGATTGCCGGTGAGCGCGGCGATCGACGAGACGTTGACGATCCGGCCCCAGCGCGTCCGCATCATCGCCATGACGAGCGGCTGGGTGACGTTGAAGAACCCGTTCACCGAGACGTCGATGACGCGGCGCCACTGCTCGTGGCGCATGCCGGGGAAGACCGCGTCGTCGTGGATTCCGGCGTTGTTGACGACGACCTGGATCGCGCCGCCCTCGAGCAGCCGCTCGCAGGCGCGGCGCGCGGCGTCGTGATCGGTGACGTCGAAGGCGATCGCCTCGGCGCTGCCGCCGGCGCCGACGATCCGCTCGACGACCGCGGCGGCGCCGGCGAGGTTGCCGTTGGCATGGGCGACGACATGCGCGCCGTCGCGGCCGAGCCGCTCGGCGATCGCCTGGCCGATCGCGCCGCTCGCACCGGTGACGAGGGCGCGCCGGCGCGGCGGCGCTGCGGTGGTCGCGCTCATCGCGACAGCGCCGCGGCGGCGTCGAGGACGACGGCGACGCGTCCCGAGGCGAGCTCGCGGCCGTCGTGGCGGAGAACGAAGGCGTAGAGGATGCGCGCCGCGTCCGCTGCCTGCCGCTCGGCGACGACGACGAGCTCGTCGCGATCGGCGCGTGGCAGGTCGTCGAGGCGCCGGCAGGCGAGGCGGACGTCGCGCGCGCTGGCGAGAAAGCCGGGCGCGGCGCGGTCGCCCTCGGCCGCGGCGCAGAGCGCGCCGTGCAGCGCCATCGCCTGCGCCGCGTACTCGATCGCCGCGCTCGCGAGCAGGCCGCTCGCGGTGCGCAGCGGATGGCGCGCGTCGCGATGGTTGACGGCGATGCACTCGATCCGCGTCGCCTGCCACGACGTCATGCGATCGAGCAGGCACATCGTGCCGCGGTGCGGGATCAGCGCCTCGATGCCGGCGTGGTCGAGCGTGGCCGGCGTCACGGCGACTGTTCCGGCGAAGCCGGTTCGCGTTCGACGACGGCGACGAGCAGGACGTTCGCGAACGGTGTGCCGTCGCGCATTGGCTCACTGGCGACGGCGAAGCCGAGCTCGGCGAGGCGTGCCTGCCAGGCGGCGAGCGTCCGGCCGGCCTGGCGGCCGATGCCCTGGCCGCGCAGCAGCGTGACGATGCGATCGACCCAGCGGCTTGCGGCGAAGCCGCGCCGCGCCGCCGCATCGCCGACGCGCAGCACGAGCCGCCCGCCGATCGGCAGCGCGGCGCGAACGCGCGCCAGCACGGCGTCCTGCTCGGCGACGCTGACGTAGTGGAGGACGTCGAGGAGGACGACGATGTCGACCGCGCTGAACGCCGTCGTCCGCATGTCGGCACAGACGATGTCAGTGCCGTCGCCGAGGGCGTCGCGGGCGCGGGCGACGTCGCGCGCGAGCAGCTCGATGCCGCTGACGCGGACGTCGACCGGCGCCTCGGCCCAGTCGCTCGGCCAGCGGCCCTGGCGCGCCGCTCTCGCGGCGGCGGCGACGAGGCTGGCGAGCAGCCCCTGGCCGCAGCCGATGTCGAGGACGCGCGTCCGCGGCGCGATCAGGCCGCGCGCGACGAGATGGCAGAAGACCGGGTCCCAGCGCAGCTTGCCGCGCGCGAAGTGCCAGGCGAAGCGGCCGGCGCGCTGGTAGGGATCGCTCGCCGCGGTGACGAGGGCGCGCCAGGCGACGGCGGCTTCGGCCGCGCTCATGGCGAAGCGCCGGCCGCGGGCGCGCCGGCGGATCCGGCGCTCGCGCCCGGCTCGCCGCGCGCCGCGGCGGGCAGCGTCACCGCAACCAGCGCGAGGGCGCGGGCGCGGGCGAGCAGATCGGGAAGGACGGCGAGGAGGACGGCGCTGCCGTTCGCCGCGCGTGCGGCATTGCCGTCGTGGACGAGCAGGATGTCGCCGCCAGCGAGGCCGCGGCCGAGGCGCGCGAGCATCGGCGCCGGCTCGCTTCGCACGGTGTCGAAGCCGCGCCGCGTCCAGCTGACGAGCTGCAGGTCGAGCCGTTGCAGCACCGGCGCGAGGAAGGGATTGCGCAGGCCCGCCGGGGCGCGGAAGAAGCGCGGCGCTTCGCCGGTGACGTCGGCGAGCGCCGCCTGCGCCGCCGCGATCTCGCGCATCGTCGCCCTCGGGCCGAGCAGCGAGAAGCGATGCGAGTGGCGCTCGCTGTGGTTCTGCACGCTGTGGCCGCGGCCGACGATCTCGCGACAGAGCGCAGGATGGGCGCGTGCCCGTTCGGCGATGCAGAAGAACGTCGCCCGCGCGCCGTGCGCGTCGAGCAGGTCGAGCACGGCCGGCGTCACCGCCGGGTCGGGGCCGTCGTCGATCGTGATCGCGATCTCGCGGCGCGCGATCGCCGCGGCCGGCAGCCGCGTCCAGTTGCTGCCGAGCCAGCGCGAGCGCGGCCAGAGGCCACCGGCGGTGAGGACGGCGTGGTTGGCGGCGACGGCGCCGAGCGCCCACGGCCACGACGCCGGCATCGCGATCGCGGCGATGCCGGCAGCGACGTGGCAGGCGACGCTCGCCGTCACGTAGGCCGGCCACGGCGCGGCCTTGTCGCTCGCGCGCGCGGACCGCAGCACACCGTCGCTCGGAGTCGTCACGACGCGATTTTCCCACGCGCATCGGCGTCGCCGGGTGCGCCGAGCCACGCCGCCGAGAAGACGAGGCAGAGCAGCGCCCCCGGCGCGACGACGACGCCGACCGCCTGCAGGACCGGGATGCGCGAGCTGGCCAGGAGCGCGAACGACGCCACCGTCGTCAGGTTGGCGAGCAGGAGCGACGCGAGCGTGTCGGCATCGGCATCGCCGTGCTCGCGCAGGTGGTCGAAGAAGAGTGCGTAGTTGGAGCCGATCGCGACCGTGAGCAGCAAGCCGACGAGGTGGAGGATGCCGAGCGCCGCGCCGGCAAGCGCGAGGCCGGCGAGGACGACGAGCGTGGCCGCCGCGATCGGCAGAGCGACGGCGGCGAGGCGGCGCAGGCTGCGCAGGTGCAAGGCGAGGAGGAGCGCGACCGCGACCGCGCCGAGCGCCGCCTGCCACTCGGCCTCGCGCAGGAAGCGGGCGTAGATCGCGTCGAGCTCGGCCCGGATGGCGACGATGCGAACGCCGGGCAGGCCGGCGACCGCGGTGCGGACGCGATCGACGTCGAGCTTGCCGGCGTCGTTGGCCTGCAGGTTGATGAGCGCGCGCCACGGCCGGCTCGCATCGCCGGGCAGGAGCAACGCGTCGAGGGCGGCGGCGAGCGGCGTTCCGGCGAGCGCCGCGCGCTCGATCGTCGCCTGCGTGCGCGCGCGCTCGACGTCGGCGATGAACGGCGCCAGCCGCGCCGCCGGCAGGGCGCCGTCGGCGGTTGCTTCGTCGAGGCGGGCGGCGAGCGTCTTGGTCTCCGGCAGCGCGGCGCGCCGGCGCGCCTGCGTCGTCGCCGACGGCAGCAGCCGCGCCGGTGAGTCGTAGCCTTGCAGCACGCCGGCGTCGACGAGCGCGTCGAGGCGCGCGCCGACCGCCTCGGCGCCTTCGAGCGCGCCTTGCTCGCTCGTCGCGGCGACGGCGACGAGCGCGCCGGCGTCGGCGGCGCCGACGTCGGCGCGCAGCGTCGCGTCGAGGGCGAGATCGGCGGCGCGAACCGGGCTGAGCGACGACAGCTCGCCGTGCCACGGCGACGGGCTGACGACGAGCGCGACGATCGACGCGGCCGCGACGACGACGACGCCCAGGCGCCAGCTAGCCAATCCGGCGGCGGCCGCGCTCATGAAGCGCGCGAGCTGGCGGCGAAAGCCGGCGCCGGGCGCGCCGTTCGGTACGAGCACCGGAAAGACGAAGCGCGTCGTCGCCGCCGCGGCGACGAGGCCGGCGATCGAGAAGACGCCGAGCTGGGCGAGCCCGGGAAAGCCGGTGAAGACGAGCGCCGCGAAGCCGATCAGCGAGGTGAAGAGGCCGAGGCGCACGGTCGGCCAGCTCTCGCGCTGCCAGCGTTCGGCGGCACCGTCGCCGCCGCGCGCCTGGATCAGGTAGTAGATCGCGTAGTCGACCGCTTCGCCGATCAGGGTCGTGCCGAAGCCGAGCGTCATGCCGTGGACCTGGCCGAAGCCGAGGCTGACGGCGGCGATCCCGGCGACGACGCCGGTCGCCACCGGCAGCATCGCGACCGCGAGAGCGCGCCCGGATGCGAAGGCGAGCCAGAGCAGGACGACGATGACGACGCCGCCGAGGATCGCGAGCCGCTCGACCTCGGCCTTGATGCGCTCGCGCGACTCGACCGCGAACTTGCCGGCGCCGGAAACGACGAGCCCGAGGCCCGGCGCGGCGTCGCGCGCGAACGCGCTGCGGATCGCCGCGAGCGCGCGCGCCTGGCCGTCGATGTCGGCACCGTCGGCGGCGGTGGTCGCGACGAGCAGCGCGCGCGGCGCGCTGCGCGAGACCCAGACGCCGTGGTCGACGCGCGGCGCGCGTGCCGGCGTCAGCGCCTCGGCGATGCGCAGCGTCTCGCCGGTCGGATCGCGAAAGAGGATCGGCTTGAGCAGCGATCCCGCCGGCGTGCCGAGCAGCGAGACGGTCGCGTCGATCGCCTCGCGCAAGCCGGTGGCGCTGAAGCGCTGCGCATCGACCGCCGGGCTGAGCGCGTAGCGGTGGTCGAAGACGAAGCGGCCGGCGTCGGCCCAGGCGGCGCTCTCGCCGTTGTGGACCGATGCGAACGCGCCGCTCGTCCGCAGCGCGGCGGCGAGCCGAGTCGACGCGGCCGCCCGCGCCGCCGCCGCGGCGTCGTCGCTCGCGCCGGCCGGCGCGCCTTCGATGCCGATCAGGATCAGCCGCGACGTCGCGCCGCTCCTGAGCTGGTCGAGCAGCACCGCCTGCTCGGGCGTCGGCGCCGACGGCAGGAAGGCCGACAGGTCGGCGACGTAGTGCGCGCGCCAGGCGACGACGAGCGCCGCGGCGACGCCGCCGAGCCAGAGGGCGATGACGAGCATGCCGCGTCGGCGCGTGCCGGCGCCGTGCGAGGTCATCGCGCCGGCGCCGTCACGGCGTCGTGCGCGTCGTCCCGACCGGCTCGATCGTCATCACCGAGCGATCGCCGTCGGCGAGCAGGACCTGGACCTCGCGCGCCGTCGCCTCGCGGCCCGAGACGCGAACCGACGCGACCTGGCCGCGCAGGCGCAGGTCGCGCGGCACGAGCTCGAGCGACCAGCGACCGGCGTCGCCCGAGAGCGTCGTCTCGAACAGGCGCTCGAGCGTCGCGCGGTTGCCGGTCAGCGTGCCGCGGATCGCCTCGACGACGACCGCGGCTTCGGGCGAGGCGTCGAGCTGCATCGTCCGGCTGCGCTCGCCGAGGCTCATGGTCAGCGTGTTGCCGTCGACGGCGAGCTTCTCGTGGCGCGGCTTCAGCGTCTCGCGAACGAAGCTGTCGGGCGCCTTGAAAGAGAGCCGTCCCGACGACTGCAGCGTGCGGTCGAGCATCTCGATGCGGCGCGTCTCGACGAAGGTCGCCTCGCCCGACTTGATGCGGCCGAGCAGCGCCGTCAGCGCGCCGAGGTCGAACCCCGCCGCGCCGGCGGGCGCCGGGGCGAGCAACGTTGCCGCGGCCAGGCCGGCCACGGCGAGCGCCGCGGCGACGAAGCGGCGCCGCTCAGGGCGCATCGCTCGGCGCGGTCGGCGTGTCGGCATCGGCCCAGAAGTCGTAGAAGTTGAACCAGTTGTACGGCGCCTCGCGGCACAGCGCCTCGAGCGTCGCGACGTAGCGCTCCATCGCCGCGCGGACCGCGGCGTCGCGTTCGCCGGCGCTCGCGGCGCCCGCGCCCGGCGCCTGGGTGAAGTCGGCGATCTCGACGAAGCGCAGATCGTAGTCGCGGCCGCCGCGATAGAGCCCGGCCATGAAGACGACCTTGCGCCGCAGCATCGCGGCGAGCCGGAACGGGCCGTCGGGAAACAACGCTGGCGCGCCGAGGAAAGGCAGGGCAACCGCCTTCGAGCGCTGCGAGTTGCCCGGCAGCGTCCGGTCGGCGAGCAGCCCGGCGACGCCGCCCTCGTCGAGCCAGCGCCGGATCGCGAGCATCGCGTCGACGCGGCCGAGCGCGATCGTGTGCAGCTCGGCACGCGGCGCGAGGATGGCGAGCGTCTCGTTGATGAGGCGGGCGTTGTCCTCGTACATGATCATCGCGACGCGCAATCCCTTGTCGTGGCCGATCGTCCGCAGCGCCTCGAAGCTGCCGAGGTGGGCGCCGAACGCGAGCACGCCCTCGCCCTGCGCGAACGGCTCGAGGATCGCCCCGACGCCGCTCGCCTCGAAGCGGAACAGCTCGAAGCGTTCCTGCAGCAGGTAGACGCGGTCGAGCACCGTCGCCGAGAAGGTGAAGAGATGGCGGTAGACGTCGCCCCAGGTGGCCGTGCGGCCGAGCGCGCGCGCCAGATAGCGCGCCGAGTGATGGCGCGTCCTGCGGTCGAGGATGTAGACGCAGACGATCGGATGGAGCAGGAGCCGCATCGCGCGCCGGCCGGCGAACGCCGCCAGCGCGCGCATGACGCGCAGCTGCCAGCGGTTGCTTCGCTCGCGCTGGCGCACCCAGTCCGTGGGCGGCGCGGTGCCGCCGTCGACCTTCATGACGGCGCGGCCGCAACGACGTCGGCGCGCATGATTTGGCCGCTGGCGACGTCGCCCGCGGCCTGGCCGACGCGCCACTCGAGCGCGCGCGCGCCGAGGCGAAACGAGATCAGCAGCGATGCGTCCGGCCGCACCGGGGCGAGGAACTTGACGACCGAGAGGCGCGGCGCGGCGCCGATGCACATCGCCAGCGCCGGCTCGGCGAGCGCCGCCTCGAGCACCTCGCCGAGCAGGGCGACGCCCGGCAGCACCGGTTGGCCGGGGAAGTGGCCGTCGAACGCCGGATGGTCGGCGGCGATCTCGAGCCGGCGCGACGCGACGAGCTCGCTTTGGGCAGCGCTCATGGCAGGTGAGAGCCGCTCATCGCGGCTCGCGCGAAAGATGGCGCGCGGCGAGCTCGCCGAGCTTCGCGCGGGTGAGCTTGCCGGTCGCCTCGCGCGGCAAGGCGTCGACGTGGACGACGCGGCGCGGCAGGAACGCGGCGTCGACGCGATCGCGCAATGTCGCGACGATCCGCTCGCGCGCGACGCCGGGCGCGACGACGAAGGCGACGAGGCGAACGATGCCGGGCGCGTCGGCGTCGCTGTCGGGCGGCATCCAGAACGCGCCGTCGACGACGCCTTCGATCGAGTTGAGGTGAAAGTCGAGGTGGCCGATCGAGCTGCGCTTGCCGGCGACGTTGATCAGGTCGTTCGAGCGGCCGAGCAGGCGGAAGGTCTCGGCGTCGACGACCTCGAGCACGTCGGCGAGAACCGTCGGCTGCGGCACGTGGCCGCCGCTCACGGTGACGGCGCCGCCGTCGCCGTCGAGGCGGACGTCGGCGAGCGTGCGCCACTCGGCGCCCGCGGTCGTCCGCCGCGACGCCACCTGGCCGGCCTCGGTGCAGCCGTAGATCTCGAGCAGCGGCGCGCCCAGGTGTTGCTCGGCGCGCGCGGCGAGCTGCGGCGAGAGCGGCGCGGTGGCGCTGACGACGAGCGCGAGCGCGGGCAGGGCGACGCCGGCGTCGAGCACCGTCTTGAGGTGAAACGGCGTCGTCACCAGCACGCGCGGCGTGGCGGCGCGCGCGAGCGCCGCGGCGATGTCGGCCGGAAAGAACGGCCGCTCGGCATCGAGGATCGCGCCGCCGTGGAGGGCGATCAGGACGCTCGATTCGAAGCCGTACATGTGCTGTGCCGGCACGGTCGCGACGACGGTGACGCCGGCGAGGTCGGCCCGGCCGAGCACTTCGGCCAGGCGGCTCGCCTCCGCGCCGGCGTTGCGGA
>DASYKC010000054.1:0-5249 GCA_035995885.1 Caldimonas sp.
TGAAGCTCGCCCTCGAGCTCGAGCGCGCCGGCGTGCCGATCGTCGGCACGACCCCCGACTCGATCGACATCGCCGAGGACCGCGAGCGCTTCCAGAAGCTGCTCGTCGAGCTCGGCCTGCGCCAGCCGCCGAACCGCACCGCGCGAACCGAGGAGCAGGCGATCGTGCTGGCGCAGGAGATCGGCTATCCGCTCGTCGTCCGGCCGAGCTACGTGCTCGGCGGCCGGGCGATGGAGATCGTCCACGGCGACAGGGACCTCGAGCGCTACATGCGCGAAGCGGTGAAGGTGAGCGAGAAGTCGCCGGTGCTCCTCGACCGCTTCCTCGACGACGCGATCGAGGTCGACGTCGACTGCATCAGCGACGGCGCCGAGGTGATGATCGGCGGCATCATGGAGCACGTCGAGCAGGCCGGCATCCACTCCGGCGATTCGGCGTGCTCGCTGCCGCCGTACTCGCTGCCGACCAAGCTCCAGGACGAGATGCGCCGGCAGACGGCGCTGATGGCGAAGGCGCTCAAGGTCGTCGGCCTGATGAACGTCCAGTTCGCGATCCAGGGCGATGTCTCCGGCGACGGCGACGCGGCCGTGATCTACGTCCTCGAGGTCAATCCGCGCGCCTCGCGCACGGTGCCGTTCGTCTCCAAGGCGACCGGCGAGCCGCTCGCCAAGATCGCCGCGCGCTGCATGGTCGGCCAGTCGCTGGCGAGCCAGAAGGGCGTCCGCGGCGAAGTCGTGCCGCCGTACTTCTCGGTCAAGGAAGCGGTCTTCCCGTTCAACAAGTTTCCGGGCGTCGATCCGATCCTCGGCCCCGAGATGCGCTCGACCGGCGAGGTCATGGGCACGGGGCGGACCTTCGGCGAGGCGATGCTGAAGAGCCAGCTCGGCGCGGGCTCTCGCCTGCCGACGCGCGGCACGGTCTGCGTCACGGTTCGCAACGGCGACAAGCCGCGCGCCGTCGCCGTCGCGCGCGACCTGCACGCGCTCGGCTTCGCGCTCGTCGCGACGCGCGGCACGGCGGCGGCGATCGTCGAGGCCGGCGTTCCGGTGCGCGCCGTCAACAAGGTCAAGGACGGCCGGCCGCACATCGTCGACATGCTGAAGAACGGCGAGATCCAGCTCGTCTTCACGACCGTCGACGAGACGCGCACGGCGATTGCCGACTCGCGTCACATCCGCCAGGCGGCGCTCGCCCACCGCGTCACGTACTACACCAGCATGGCCGGATGCGAAGCCGCGGTCGAGGGCATGAAGCATCGCGACGATCTCGGCGTCGCTTCGCTGCAGGAGCTGCACGCCGAACTGCACTAAACTGGCCGCACACCCCGCCGCCGCCGGAGTCTGCCGACGGCGGCTTTGTTTTTTGTCGAGGTTCCTGATGAAACCCCCACGCTCACTTCGTCCGCTGCCCCCCGAGGGGGCGTCACTGCCCTTGGGGCGGCCCGGCGGGCACTGACATGGCCACCATTCCGCTCACCCGACGCGGTGCCGAAAAATTGCGAGAAGAGCTCAACCGACTGAAGAACGTCGAGCGCCACGCCGTGATCCAGGCGATCTCCGAAGCGCGCGCCCAGGGCGACCTGTCCGAGAACGCCGAGTACGAGGCCGCCAAGGACAAGCAGGGCTTCATCGAAGGCCGCATCCTCGAGGTCGAGAGCAAGCTCGCGGCAGCGCAGATCATCGACCCCAAGTCGGTCGACGCCGACGGCCGCGTCGTCTTCGGCTCGACCGTCGATCTCGAGGAAGAAGAGAGCGGCGCCAAGGTCACGTACCAGATCGTCGGCGACGACGAGGCCGACCTCAAGCAGGGGCTCATCTCGATCAGCTCGCCGATCGCGCGCGCGCTGATCGGCAAGGTCGAGGGCGACATCGCCGAGGTGCAGGCCCCGGGCGGCGTCAAGAGCTACGAGATCACGGGCATTCGCTACGAATGAGGCCGTGAGCCCGCTGCTGCGGCGCGCCGCGGCCTGGCTCGCCGGCGTCTGGGCCGGCCTCGTCGCCGGCATCGGCTTCGTCGCCGCGCCGGTGCTCTTCGCGACGCTCTCGCGCGCCGATGCGGGAAGCGCGGCCGGGCGCCTGTTCGCCGTCGATGCGGCGATCGGCATCGCCTTCGGCGCCGTCCTGCTGGTGCTGGCGTTGCAGATCGGGCGTCGCGAAGCCGGGCCCGGCGCCTCGCGCTTCAGCGCCGAGATGGTCCTCGCGCTGGCCGCGCTCTTTGCCATCGTCGCCGGGCATTACGCGATCGAGCCGATGCTGGAATCGGCGCGGCGCGGCGAGGGCGGGGCGCCGTTCGCGCTGCTGCACGGCGTCGCGTTGGCGTTCTTCGTCGCCAAGTTCGTCGCGGTCGCGCTGCTGGCTTGGCGGCTGTCGCGGGCGTCGGCCGCGAACGGCGGCGATTCGCCTACGGCTGCTGCGCCGACTTCTTGAGGCTCGCCGGGCGCCGCCGCGTCGCCCGCTTCAGCGTGCCGCCGGCGGCGAGCCGCATGTTGCCGACGACGGTGACCTTCTTGACCTGCGGCCGGTGGTTGCCGCTCTTCGAGAACTTGAGCACCTTGACGACCTTCGGCCCGGGCATCCGGCCTTCCTTCTCGGCCTTCTCCTTCGGCGCGGGCGGGCGCCAGAGGACGAGCAGCTTGCCGATGTGCTGGATCGGCGCGGCGGCGAAGGCATCGCTCAGCTCGCCGAGCAGGGCCTCGCGCGCGGCACGGTCGTCGGAGAAGACGCGGATCTTCACCAGCCCGTGGGCATCGAGCGCAGCCTCGATCTCGCGCCGCACTGCCGCGGTCGCGCCGTCGTGGCCGATCGCGACGACCGGATCGAGATGATGCGCGTCGGCGCGCTTTTGCTTGCGCTCGGCGGCGCTGAGGAGGAGGGCGGTCACGCGCCTATTATCGGCGCGGCATGAGCAGCCGCGGCAAGAGCAAGAAGCTGAACAAGGCGTGGCTGCACGACCACCTCACCGATCCCTACGTCAAGCTCGCCCAGCGCGAGGGCTACCGGGCGCGTGCCGCCTACAAGCTGAAGGAGATCGACGAGCAGCTGCACCTGCTCGAGCCGGGCCAGTTCGTCGTCGACCTCGGCGCCGTGCCCGGCGCGTGGAGCCAGTACGTGCGGCGCAAGTTCGGCCGCGGCACGAGCGCTGACCCGGCGGCCGCGCCCGGGCCGCTGCACGGAACGATCGTCGCCCTCGACATGCTCGAACTCGAGCCGATCGACGGCATCGACTTCATCGAAGGCGATTTTCGCGAGCCCGAGGTCCTGGCGCTGCTGGAGGCGAAGGTCGGCGACCGGCCGGTCGATGTCGTCCTCTCCGACATGGCGCCGAACCTCTCGGGCATCGCCGCGTCGGACGCGGCGCGGATGGCCGATCTGGTCGAGCTCGCGATCGATTTCGCCCAGCGACACCTGCGGCCGGAAGGCTGCCTCGTCTGCAAGGTCTTTCACGGCAGCGGCTACAGTCAGCTCGTCGAGCGCTTCAAGGCGAGCTTCAGGACCGTCAAGGCGATCAAGCCGAAGGCGTCGCGGGCCAAGTCGGCCGAGACCTTTCTGGTCGGAATCGGCCTCAAGCCCCGCGCCGCCGGCGTCGATATCCCTGAATAGCGAGGCAAATGCCCCGGGCAACGGCCCTGCTGCACCGGGCTTGCGTGGACTAAAATCGGCCGCAGATGCCGTGAGTCGAGCCCCTTGGGTCTAGCGGGGCGCTCGGTTCTTCTGAATTGGAGTCGCGGTGAACAATCAATGGTTTTCGAAAGTCGCGGTCTGGCTGGTGATCGCGCTGGTCCTCTTCACCGTCTTCAAGCAGTTCGAGCGCACGGGCGCCCAGACCGGCGCGATCGGCTACTCCGACTTCCTAGAAGAGGTGCGCGGCAAGCGCGTCCGTAGCGTCACCCTGCAGGAAGGCGTCGGCGGCTCGACCGAGATCCGCGCCAAGACGACGGACGACAAGGAGCTGCGCACGACCGCGACCTACCTCGATCGCGGCCTGGTCGGCGACCTCATCAACAACGGCGTCAAGTTCGACGTCAAGCCGCGCGAAGAGCCGTCGTTCCTGCTCTCGATCCTCGCCTCCTGGGGGCCGATCCTGCTGCTGATCGGCGTCTGGATCTACTTCATGCGCCAGATGCAGGGCGGCGGCAAGGGCGGCGCATTCAGCTTCGGCAAGTCGAAGGCGCGCATGCTCGACGAAGCCAACAACACCACCACCTTCGCCGACGTCGCCGGCTGCGACGAGGCCAAGGAAGAGGTCAAGGAGCTGGTCGATTTCCTGAAGGACCCGCAGAAGTTCCAGAAGCTCGGCGGCCGGATCCCGCGCGGCGTGCTGCTCGTCGGCCCTCCGGGCACCGGCAAGACGCTGCTCGCCAAGGCGATCGCCGGTGAGGCGAAGGTGCCGTTCTTCAGCATCTCCGGCTCCGACTTCGTCGAGATGTTCGTCGGCGTCGGCGCGGCGCGCGTGCGCGACATGTTCGAGCAGGCCAAGAAGAGCGCGCCCTGCATCATCTTCGTCGACGAAATCGACGCGGTCGGCCGCCATCGCGGCGCCGGCCTGGGCGGCGGCAACGACGAGCGCGAGCAGACGCTGAACCAGATGCTGGTCGAGATGGACGGCTTCGAGACCAACCTCGGCGTGATCGTCATGGCCGCGACCAACCGGCCCGACATCCTCGATCCGGCGCTGCTGCGCCCGGGCCGCTTCGACCGCCAGGTCTACGTCACGCTGCCCGACGTTCGCGGCCGCGAGCAGATCCTGAACGTGCACATGAGGAAGGTCCCGGTCGGCCAGGACATCCGTGCCGACATCCTCGCGCGCGGCACCCCGGGCTTCTCGGGCGCCGACCTCGCCAACCTCGTCAACGAGGCGGCGCTGTTCGCGGCGCGTCGATCCGGTCGCGTGGTCGAGATGGTCGACTTCGAGCGCGCCAAGGACAAGATCATGATGGGCCCCGAGCGCAAGTCGATGATCATGCCGGAGGAGGAGCGCCGGAACACCGCATACCACGAGGCCGGTCACGCGCTCGTCGCCAAGCTGATGCCGAAGACCGACCCGGTCCACAAGGTCACGGTGATCCCGCGCGGCCGGGCCCTGGGCGTGACGATGCAGCTGCCCGAAGGCGACCGTTACAGCCTCGACAAGGACCGCATGCTGAGCACGATCTCGGTGCTGTTCGGCGGCCGCATCGCCGAAGAGCTGTTCATGCACCAGATGACGACCGGGGCTTCGAACGACTTCGAGCGTGCCACCGAGATCGCGCG
>DASYKC010000055.1:0-7155 GCA_035995885.1 Caldimonas sp.
CCGGCGATCGCCTTGACCCGGTGCGTTTCCTTCGCGCCCCAGGCCTGGCCGATCAGCACCGAACCGCCGGCGCCGACGCCGATCACCAGCGAAACGAAGAAGAAGATGATCGGGAACACGGCCGACGCCGCTGCCAGCGCCTGCGTGCCGAGCATCTGGCCGAGGAAGACGCTGTTGAACGTGCCCGACAAGGCCTGCAGCACGTTGCCGACGACCATCGGGCCGAGGAAACGGGCGAACGACCGCCACAGCGATCCGCCGGCGGCGGGCAGGCCGGCGGCGCGGCGCGGCAACGATGTCGGATGAGCTGGCGAAGGAGTCGGGTCGGCCATGGTCGAGCCGGCGCGGACTGGGCGTATTCTTGGCTGCCCTTGCAGCGACCTCCGCCTCGCGACCCAGCAAATGTCTGAAGAACGGCGCATCGTAACTGTCTTCTTTTCTGACGTGGCGGGTTCGACGGCAATGGGTGAGTCGAACGATCCCGAGGATGTCCGCGCGCTTCTCGGGCATTACTACGCGATCGCGCGTCACGTCATCACGGCGCATGGCGGCACGCTGGAAAAGTTCATCGGCGATTCCGTCATGGCCGTGTTCGGCATTCCGCAGGCACACGGCGATGATGCGGAGCGGGGCCTCGTTGCCGCGCTCGCCCTGCGCCAAGCGGTCGCGCGCGATCCGCAAACCGCGACGCTGGCGCTGAGAATCGGCGTCAACACCGGCGAGGTTGTCGCAACCCGCGGGACGGCCACGGGCGACTTCCTCATCACGGGTGACGCGGTCAACGTTGCTGCGCGTCTGCAACAGCACGCCGAGCCAGGCGCCATCCTCGTTGGCGAGCGCACGCGCCGCGCCGTCACGCGGTTCCGCTTCGAGGCGGAGATGCAACTCGAGGTCAAAGGAAAGCGGGAGCCGATCGCAGCCGCGGTACTCCTCGAACGGCTAGAAGAACGGCGCAACCATGACACTCCCTTCCTTGGGCGCGATCATGACCTTGCGCAGCTCGAGCTGGTTGCGCGGCGGGCGTTCAGCGAGCGCCGGCCGCAGCTCGTGACCGTCACCGCCTCTGCCGGCACCGGAAAGTCGCGTTTGGTGGCGGAATTCGTCATTCGCGCCGGCGCTGGCGTGACCGTAGCGACGGCGCAATGTCTGCCTTACGGGTCCGCGGTCACGTTCTTTCCGTTGCGCGGGCTGGTCCGCGATCTTCTCGGCGCTACCCGCGAAGAGGACGTGCTGCCGCGCTTGCGCGATGCCTTCGCCGGCGCGGGGCACGAACAGAAGGATGCACACCACCTGGCGGATCTGGTCGGCGCCACGCTCGGCGATGCGACGCAGTCCGAGCGCCGGGACCGGGATGAGGTGTTCACCGCGTGGCGGCTGCTCGTCGAAGTTCTCGCCTCGCGCGGCCCGCTCGTCATCGTCTTCGAGGATCTCCACTGGGCCTCGGACACCATGCTCGATCTCGTCGAGCATGTCACCGTCTCGCGCACGCCAACGCCACTGGTGATGTTCGCGCTGGCCCGCCCCGATTTGCTGGATCGCAAGCCGAGCTGGGGCGGCGGCAGACGCAACTGCACGTCGCTTGCCCTCGAGCCGCTGGATGATGGCCAGACCCGGCGGCTGGTGACGGGACTTGCCGCCAACATGCCGAAGGAGGTCGCCGATCGAATCGTCGAGCGGGCCGGCGGTAATCCGTTCTTCGCCGGCGAGCTGGTGCGCGCGTACGAAGATCGCCGCCGGGAAGGCGCCCTCGCGTCGGACATCCTGCTTCCGGATACGGTGCATGCAACCGTCCTCGCGCGAATCGACGCGCTGGCCGCGATCGAGCGGACCATCCTCGAATACGCCGCCGTCGTCGGGCGCACCGCGCGTGCCTCGGCGATCCACGCGCTCATGCCGCACGTCGAAGAAGACCGCGTCATCCAGGCACTCGACGTGCTCGCCGAACGCGATCTTCTGGTTCCGCAGGCTCCCGGCGCATACACGTTTCGGCACATCGTCATCCGCGAGGTCGCCTACGCGACCCTGCCGCGTGCCGAGCGCGTGCGTGCCCACCTGCGCCTGGCCCAGTGGCTCGAAGAACCTACCCAGGCTCGGGCCAACGATCACGCCGAGATCGTGGCGTATCACTATCGCCAGGCGATCGCGCTCGCTCCGGGGGGGCGGATCCCCGCGGAGCTATCCGTCGCGATCGTCATCTCGGCGCTCGAGCGCGCCGCGCGGGCGGCATTCAATGCAGGTGCGGTCCGCGAGGCCGCGGAGCAGTTGAACGAGGCCGTTCGCCTGGCACCGAAGGAGGAGCACATCCGCCTCCTCGAATTGCGTGGCGACCTGCTGCTCTTCGGCGACAACGCGATCAGCGGGTACGGCGAGGCGTACCGCCGCTGGGCAGAGGCACCGGATCCGGATCCGAGAGTCGGCGCGCGGCTGCTCGTGAAGCAACTCACCGTCGCCGGGCGCTGGAGCGGCTCGCTTGGACAACCGTTGGAGCCCGCGGAGTTTGCTTCGCTCGCCGCCGAAGCCGGGCGGCTTCTCGATCGTGCTCCCGACGAAATGCTCGATGCCAAGCTCGCGTGCGCGCGGGCATTCGAAGCGACGAGCCGTTCCGACGTCGATCTCGGCCTTAGCACCGAAATGAAGATCGACGTCGAACGAGCGGCCGCCCTCTTCGCATCGCGACTCGATGTCGAATCGGAGAGCGAGGCGCTCGATGCGCTCTCTTCTGTCCACCGGGTCTGCTTCGGCGATTCGAGGATGGCCATCGAAGTCTCGCGGCGACGTTTGGCAAGTGCCGCCACGCTGAGCCTTCTCGAGCGCGTCGACGCCTGGAGCGTCACGATCTGGGACCTGGTCTACGTCGGCGCGTACGACGAGGCAGTCGACTCCTACCAGGATGCGCGAAAGGCACGCCGGGCGGGCGAGCCGGAGTACCTTCTCGCCCATGCCACGGCCTGGGCCGGCTATGCGGCGATGCTCGGCGGTCGCTGGGACCAGGCCCTCGAGTTGGGCGACGCACTGCTCGCCATGCGCGAAGAATCACAACAGACGATGGGGCGGTTCACCTTTCCGGGCTGGGTGGCTGCGATCCGCGTCGCGGCGGCCCGTCTCGATACCACGAGACATGCGCAATACCTCAGCGCGTTCACGGCGATCGCTCAGGTCGACCTGCTGACCGAACCGAATCGTTGGCTCTGGACCGCCTTGATCAGGCGCGATGGCGAAGCGGCGCGACGGTACCTCGCCACACCGATCGGGCCGCGCGATCGAAAAGGCGAGCTGCTCGCCATGATCACCTTCGACCTCGCCGAGAACATTGATGAAGATCTGCTCGCGAATCTCGAACGCCAGGCGAGACATGATCCTCCTGTCGTCTCGATGCGCATCCGGCTCGCACATGCTCTCAATGGCGAGACCGCTGCGCTGCGCCAGGCGGTCGTCGATCTCGACCAGCACCGTCTCGTTGCCGACGCCGCGAGGGCGGCTGCGCTTCTCGCCCTTCGAACCAAGACATCCTCGGACCGCCAGGATGCGGAGCGACGCCTTGGCGCGCTCGGAGACCGTGCCTACATGCAGCGTCTGGTCGAAGAGTGGTGATCCTTGTGCGATTCGGTGGAGCGTCTGCTTCATCCCGGTCGCGCTCGCCGTCAGCGCAGATGAACGCCCGGAAGGATGCACAGCATCTCGTACAGCAGGTTCGCGCCCAGCAGGGCGGTGTTGCCCGAGGGATCGTACGGCGGCGCCACCTCGACCAGATCGCCGCCGACGACGTTCAAGCCGCGGCAGCCACGGATGATCTCGAGGCCCTGCGGCACCGTCAGGCCGCCGATCTCCGGCGTGCCGGTGCCGCCGGCGAATGCCGGATCGAGACCGTCGATGTCGAAGGTGATGTAGACCGGCGCCGCGCCGATGCGCTCGCGGACCTGCGCCATCAGCGGCGCCAGCGACACGTACCAGACCTCGTGCGCGGGAACGATCGTGAACCCCTGCGAGCGCGGCCAGGCGAAGTCGTCCGCGGCATAACCGGTGCCGCGCAGGCCGATCTGGAACACCTTGCCGCAGTCGAGCAAGCCCTCCTCGACGGCACGGCGAAACGGCGTGCCGTGCGCGATCGGCTCGCCGAACATCTCGTCGTTGATGTCGGCGTGGGCGTCGACGTGCACGAGCGCGACGGGCCCGTGCTGTCTTGCCAGCGCGCGCAGGATCGGCAGAGCGATCGTGTGGTCGCCGCCGAGGGTCAGCGGCTTGCAGCCGGCGGCCAGGACGCGATCGTAGAAGGCGCCGATGATGACCATCGACTTGTCGATCGAATAGGTATTGATCGGCACGTCGCCGAGGTCGGCCACCTGCAAGGTGTCGAACGGCGCCGCGCCGGTCGCCATGTTGTAAGGGCGGATCAACGCCGACTCGGCGCGGATCTGGCGCGGCCCGAAGCGCGCGCCGGCGCGATTCGAGGTGCCGGTGTCCAGCGGGACGCCGATGAAGGCGGCATCCAGCCCCTGCGGCGACTCCGCAAAGGGCAGCCGCATCATCGTCGCGATGCCGCCGAATCGCGGCATCGCGTTGCCCGAGAGAGGTTGGTTCCTGGTGCTCATGACGCGACTCTAGCGGCGCCGTCCGCGGAGCCATTCGAGCAGCAGCAACAAGCCGGTCGTGAAGAGGATCAGCATCGTCGCCACGGCGGCGATGGTGGGCGAGATGTTTTCGCGGATGCCGTTGAACATCTGCCGGGGCAGCGTCAATTGCTGAGGGCCGGCCAGGAACAGCGCGACGACCACCTCATCGAACGAGAGGGCGAAGGCGAACAGCGCGCCGGAGATCACGCCCGGAGCGATCACCGGCAGCGTGACGCGGAAGAAGGTTCGCAGCGGGCTTTCGCCGAGGCTCAAGCTGGCCCTGACCAGATTCTGGTTGAAGCCCTGCAGCGTCGCCAGCACGGTGGTCAGCACGAAGGGCGCTCCCAGGGCGGCGTGGACGATGATCAGCGCGGTGTAGCTGTCGGCCAGGCCGATCGGCGCGAAGAACAGGTACGTGCCGACGCCGACCACCACGATCGGCACCACCATGGGCGCGATCAGCAGGCTCATCACCAGCCCCTTGAACGGGAACTGCGTGCGCGCCAGGCCGACCGCGGCGGTCGTTCCCAGCGTCGTGGCGATGAGCGTCGCGGCCGGCGCGACGATGAAGCTGTTGCGCGCCGCGCGAGCCCATTCGTCCGACGTGAAGAGGTTGCGGTACCACTTCAGGGACCAGCTTGGAATGGGATAGACGAGGAAGGAGCTGTCGCTGAAGGACAGGGGGATGATCACGAGGATCGGCAACAGCAGGAATGCCAGCACGCCGACGCAGAGCGCGCGCAGGGCCCACCAGCCGAGCTTGTCGAGCGGCGTGGCGTAGGCCGGGAAGCGGGGCAGCAGCGACGAGAGCGTCGTCATCGTCTTCAGCCCAGGCTCAGCTCGGATTTCGTGACGCGGCGGTACAGCGCATACAGCACCAGCGTCGCCCCCAGCAGGAGCGCGCCGAGTGCGCACGCCATTCCCCAGTTGACGGTGACATTGGTGTACTGGGCGACGTAGTAGCTCAGCATCTGGTCGTCGGCGCCGCCGAGGAGGGCCGGCGTGACGTAGTAGCCGATGCTCAGGATGAACACGAGCAGCGCGCCGGCACCGATTCCCGGGTAGGTCTGCGGCACGTAGACGCGAAAGAACGCCGCCAGCGGAAAGCTGCCCAGCGACACGGCGGCACGCAGGTAGGTCGGCGGCACGCTCTTCATCACGCTGTAGAGCGGCAGGATCATGAAGGGCAGCAGGATGTGCACCATCGCGATGATCACGCCGGTGCGATTGAACAGCAGCGCCAGCGGGTGCTCGATCAGGTGCATGCCGATCAGGGCGTGGTTCACCAGGCCCTCGGACTGCAACAGGACGATCCAGGCCGCGACGCGAACCAGGATCGAGGTCCAGAACGGGACGAGCACCAGGATCATCAGCACGTTCGCCTGCCGCGCCGGCAGGGTGCTGAGCCAGTATGCCAGCGGAAAGCCGAGCAGCAGAGTCCAGAACGTGACGATCGCGCTGATCTCGAAAGTGCGCACGAGGATGCGGCCGAACACGCGCTGCTCGGGGTCGACCCGCTCGATCGCACCGCGAGCGTCGCGGCGCAGATCGACCGACGTGAGGAGATAGTCCGGGGTCCAGCGGGCGCCGTTCTTGGCGATCGCGCGCCAGTATTTCGGCTCGCCCCAGCGCTCGTCCAGCACGAGCAGGCGAGCCTTGACTTCGGCCGGGCTCGTCGCGTCGGTCAGCGGCAGCGCCTTGAACGTGGCCATCACCAGCGAGCGGGCGCCGGGCGTGTCGCTGTTGAGGCGGCGCGCCAGCGCGCCGGCGTCCGAGCTGTCGGGCAATCCGCCGAGGTCCTTCGTGAGGGCGACGAAGGCGCCGTCGGGCGGCGTTTCCTCGCGGTTCCAGCCTTGCAGCTCGGCGACGGTACGGGGCAGGGCGTTGGCGACCTCGGGGTTCTCGATCGCACGCTTGAGCAGCGTCGCGATCGGCACCAGGAAGGTCAGCAACAGGAACAGCAGCAAGGGCAGCGTCAGCGAGAACGCGCGCAGCTTGCGGCGCCGCTCGGCGTGCCCCATCTGGCGCCGCAGCGCCTGCGGATCGCCGATGCCGGGAAGTCCCGCGGCAACACTGGCACTCATGACGCGTGTCGCCGGCGGTCAGCCCGGGCGAGGGTCCGTCGCCCGGGGCGCTCTGCTCAGTTCGTCGCCCAGGATGCGAAGCGCTTCTCGAGGTCCTCGCCCTGGTCGGCCCAGAACTTGAGGTTGAACTGCAGCGCGTCCTTCGCGTTCGCGGTCGACGTCGGCAGGTTGTCGAGCACCTTGGCGTCGAGCTTGGCCAGCGCCTTGGTGTTGGTCGGGCCGTAGGCGATATTCCTGGCGTATTCGGCCTGCGCATCGGGGGTGCTAGCGAAGGCGATGAACTTCAGCGATGCATCCTTGTTCGGCGCGCCCTTCGGAATCACCCAGTAGTCGAGGTCGTAGATGCCGCCCGTCCAGGTGATCTTCAGGTTCTTGCCTTCGCGGTTGGCGGCGTCGATGCGACCGTTGTAGACGGTGGTCATCGCCACGTCGCCGGCGACCAGGAACTGCGGCGGCTGCGC
>DASYKC010000056.1:0-10657 GCA_035995885.1 Caldimonas sp.
CGGTGCGGTTCGGCGGCTGGCGCAGGCCGAGCTCGACGAGCAGCTTCTGGAAGCGCTCGCGGTCCTCGGCGATGTCGATCGAGTCGGGGGTCGTGCCGACGATCGGCACGCCGGCGCGCTCGAGCTCGAGGGCGAGCTTCAAAGGTGTCTGGCCGCCGTACTGGACGATCACGCCGACCGGCTTTTCCTTGGCGACGATCTCGAGCACGTCCTCGAGCGTCACCGGCTCGAAGTAGAGCCGATCCGAGGTGTCGTAGTCCGTCGACACGGTCTCCGGATTGCAGTTGACCATGATCGTCTCGTAGCCGTCTTCGCGCATCGCCAGCGCGGCGTGGACGCAGCAGTAGTCGAATTCGATGCCCTGCCCGATCCGGTTCGGGCCGCCGCCGAGGACCATGATCTTCTTGCGATCGGTCGGCTCGGCCTCGCATTCCTCGTCGTAGGTCGAGTACATGTAGGCGGTCTGCGTCGCGAACTCGGCGGCGCAGGTGTCGACGCGCTTGTAGACCGGGCGCACGCCGAGCTCGTGGCGGCGCGAGCGGAAATCGCCCTCCTCTGCCGCGAGCAGGCGCGCCAGCCGGCGATCGGAAAATCCCTTGGCCTTCAGATAGCGCAGCTCGTCGCGGGACAGGCTCGCCAGGGTCCGACCCGAGAGCGCGCGCTCGGTGGCGACGATCTCCCCGATCTGGGCGAGGAACCAGGGGTCGATCGCCGTCTCCTCGAAGATCTCGTCGAGGCTCATGCCGATGCGGAACGCATCGGCGACGTAGAGCAGCCGCTCGGGGCCGGCCTCGCCGATCTCCTGGACGATCTCCTCGCGGTCGCTCGAGCGCGTGCTGAAACCGTCGATGCCGGTCTCGAGGCCGCGCAGCGCCTTCTGCAGGCTCTCCTGGAAGGTGCGGCCGATCGCCATCACCTCGCCGACCGACTTCATCTGCGTCGTCAGGCGCGAGTCAGCGGCGGGAAACTTCTCGAACGCGAAGCGCGGGATCTTGGTGACGACGTAGTCGATCGACGGCTCGAAGCTCGCCGGCGTCGCGCCGCCGGTGATGTCGTTCCTCAGCTCGTCGAGCGTGTAGCCGATCGCCAACTTGGCGGCGACCTTGGCGATCGGAAAGCCGGTCGCCTTCGATGCCAGCGCCGACGAGCGCGAGACGCGCGGGTTCATCTCGATGACGACCATCCGGCCGTCCTGCGGGTTGACCGCGAACTGCACGTTCGAGCCGCCGGTCTCGACGCCGATCTCGCGCAGGATCGCGATCGAGGCGTTCCGCATCAGCTGGTATTCCTTGTCCGACAGCGTCTGCGCCGGCGCGACCGTGATCGAGTCGCCGGTGTGGATTCCCATCGGATCGAGGTTCTCGATCGAGCAGACGATGATGCAGTTGTCCGCCTTGTCGCGGACGACCTCCATCTCGAACTCCTTCCAGCCGATCAGGCTCTCCTCGATCAGGAGCTCCTTGGTCGGCGAGAGGTCGAGGCCGCGCTTGCAGATCTCCTCGAACTCGTCGCCGTTGTAGGCGATGCCGCCGCCGGTGCCGCCGAGCGTGAAGCTGGGCCGCACGACCATCGGAAAGCCGTTGCCGCCGGTGTCGATCGTGATCCGGCGCTGCACCGCGAGCGCTTCGTCGAGCGAATGGGCGATCCCCGATTTCGCCGACGCCAGGCCGATGCCGGTCATCGCATCCTTGAACTTGAGGCGGTCCTCGGCCTTCTCGATCGCCTTCTCGCTGGCGCCGATCATCTCGACGCCGTACTTCTGCAGCACGCCGTGCCGGTGCAGGTCGAGCGCGCAGTTCAGCGCGGTCTGGCCGCCCATCGTCGGCAGCACCGCGAAACCTCCGGGGCTCCGCGGCCGCTCCTTGGCGATGATCTTCTCGACCACCTGCCAGGTGATCGGCTCGATGTAGGTGACGTCGGCCATCTCCGGGTCGGTCATGATCGTCGCCGGATTCGAGTTGACGAGGATGACGCGGTAGCCCTCCTCGCGCAGCGCCTTGCACGCCTGCGCGCCCGAGTAGTCGAACTCGCACGCCTGGCCGATGACGATCGGCCCCGCGCCGATGATCAGGATCGAGTCGAGGTCGGTGCGCCTAGGCATGCGCGCTCCCGGTCGCCTGGGTCGCGGCGGCCGAGACCGGCGCCGCGGCGCTCTCCATCATCGCGACGAAGCGGTCGAACAGGTAGCCGATGTCGTGGGGCCCGGGCGACGCTTCCGGGTGGCCCTGGAAGCAGAACGCCGGCTTGTCGATGTGGGCGAGGCCTTGCAGCGTGCCGTCGAAGAGCGATACGTGCGTGGCGCGCAGCGTCGCCGGCAGCGATTTCGGATCGACCGCGAAGCCGTGGTTCTGGCTGGTGATGCTGACCCGGCCGCTGTCGAGGTCCTTGACCGGATGATTGGCGCCGTGGTGGCCGAACTTCATCTTGTAGGTTCGCGCCCCGGCGGCGAGCGCCATGATCTGGTGGCCGAGGCAGATGCCGAAGGTCGGCACGCCGCGCCCGACGAGCTCGCGCGTCGCCGCGATGGCGTAGCCGCACGGCTCGGGATCGCCCGGGCCGTTGGCGAGGAAGACGCCGTCGGGGCGGTGCGCCAGCACGTCGGCCGCCGGCGTCTCGGCCGGCACGACCGTGATCCGGCAGCCGCGCGCGGCGAGCATGCGCAGGATGTTGAACTTGACGCCGAAGTCGTAGGCGACGACGTGCCAGCGCGGCGCCTTGACCGCGCCGTAGCCGCTGCCGAGCGCCCAGGTGGTTTCCTTCCACTCGTACGGCTCGCGAACGCTCACCACCTTGGCGAGGTCGAGGCCGGCCATGCTCGGCGTCGCGCGCGCCTGGGCGACGGCATCGTCGACGATCGCCGGCGTGATCGCTTCGCCCTGCGCCAGGGCGACGATGCAGCCGTTCTGCGCGCCGCCGCTGCGCAGCAGCCGCGTCAGCCGGCGCGTGTCGATGCCGGCGATGCCGACCGTGTTCTCGCCTCGCAGGTAATCGCCGAGCGAAGCGCCGCTGCGAAAGTTCGATTCTCGCGCCGGCACGTCCTTGACGACGAGCCCGGCAGCGAAGACGCGTGCCGACTCGACGTCTTCCGTGCTCGTGCCGTAGCTGCCGATGTGCGGATAGGTGAGCGTGACGATCTGCCGGCAATAGCTCGGATCGGTGAGGATTTCCTGATAGCCGGTGAGCGCCGTGTTGAAGACGACTTCGCCGGACGTCCTGCCGGTGGCGCCGATCGACCTGCCCATGAACACCGTGCCGTCGGCGAGGGCCAGGAGGGCCTGGGCGTGGTCGGGCAGCAGTTGCGGGGAGGACACGGGACTCCGAATCGGGGCGCGGGGCCGGCGCGGCGGCTGCCGGCCGAGAGAGGCACCGTCGGCAGGGCGAACGCCGGACGGCCGCGACAACCGTGATCGAGCCGGCCGAAGCGGTGCAATTGTAGCGTCCCGCCCGGCGTCGGCGGCCCGCGCGGCTCATCGGCGACGGCCTTGAAAACACGCCGGCCGGCACCAGCTCGAGGGCGTCGGCGACAGCGCCGATGTCCACCCGGCGCGATCGAGCGCTGCGCCGGTGGGCCTGGAACTAGAATCGGCGCCGACACTCTCAGTCAGTTGTCACTCGTCGTCTTTCCTTCGGAGGATCCATGGACGAATCCCTGCAGACGGTCAACCTCGGTTACGCAGTCCCCAGCGTGGAGCAGCGCAACCGCGTGCTGCGCAACACGTACTGGCTGCTCGCCCTGTCGATGGTGCCCACGGTGCTGGGCGCCTGGATCGGCGTTTCGACCGGAATCATGACGACGATGGGCGTCGGCATGACCTTCATCGTCTTCATGCTGGGTGCCTTCGGGTTCATCTATGCCATCGAGAAGACCAAGAACTCGGCCGCCGGCGTTCCGGTACTGCTCGGCTTCACGTTCTTCATGGGCCTGATGCTGTCGCGCCTGATCGGCCACATCCTCGGCTTCGCCAACGGCACGGCGCTGATCATGGTCGCGTTCGCCGGCACCGGCGTCACCTTCTTCGGCATGGCGGTGCTCTCGTCGATCATCAAGCGCGACCTGTCGACGATGGGCAAGTTCCTCTACATCGGCGCGATCATGCTGCTCGTGGCGATCATCGCCAACCTGTTCCTGCAGTCGAGCGCGCTCTTCGTCACCATCGCGGTGCTGATGGTCGGGATCTTCTCGGCCTTCATCGTCTACGACCTGAAGCGCGTCCGCGACGGCGAGGAAACGAACTACATCAGCGCCACGCTGAGCATCTACCTCGACCTGTACAACATCTTCCAGGCGCTGTTGTCGCTGCTGGGCATTGCCGGCAGCAGGGATTAGGCGCTTCGAGAACAGGCACTTCGCCGAAATCAAAACGGGGCCGGTGGCCCCGTTTTCTTTTGGGCTCCGCGTCGGGCTATGCGACGAGGTGGGCGATCGAGTTGGCGTAATAGCGCAGGAGCGTCAGCTCGGCCGGGTTGGCGCGGAAGAGGCCGTCTTCCTCCTGGACCAGCCCGCGCAGGGTGAGCATGCGCAGGCCGACGGTCAGGGCGTAGTCGCGATCGGTGCGCGGCACGTAGACGTGGCCGCCCGACGCCTCGACGCGATCCATCGACGCCTGCACGGCCGACTTCAGCTCCAGCTCCGACACCGGCCGGGCGCCGTCGCGCAGCAGCACGCTGGCGACCAGCGGCACCGGAAGGACGGGGACGACCGCGCCGATCTGCGTCATCAGCATCCTGCCGACGGCGGCGACCGGCTGGCGCCGGCCGGCGTCGTCGAGGGCACGGAAGTCGACACCGTGCGCGGCGACGTAGGCGCGCATCGACACCGGCGTGCCGAAGTTGACGCAGGCGTAGCCGTGCCGATAGCGCCGGCCGAGGACGGCGAGGATCGACTGGCGCGAGGCGAAGCGCGCCAGCACCGCGAGCTTGCGCAGCAGGCCGACGCCCGCCGCCGCCGGATCGAGCTTGCGCAGCAGCGAGCGGTCCTCGAGGACGCGGTCGTAGTTGATGCCGACCGGGATGAAGACGAGGTCGCGCTGCGCCGCCGGGTCGAAGCCCTTCAGCATGTAGTCGAGCAGACCGAGCTTGGGCTCGCGCAGGCAGCCGTCGGTCGTCAGCCCGCCTTCCGGGTACATCGCCTGCGGCACGCCGCCCTCGGTCGCCATCTGCACGTAGCGCTGCAGCACCATGCGGTAGAGCGGATCGCCCGAGTTGCGCCGGACGAAGTACGCGCCCATGGCGCGGATCAGCCCCTGCAGCGGCCAGATGCGCGCCCACTCGCCGACCGCATAGCTGAGCGCGACCCGCTCGGCGGCGAGGAACGAGACCAGCACGTAGTCCATGTTGCTGCGGTGGTTCATGACGAAGACCACCGTCGAGCTCGGCTCGATCGCACCCAGCGCCGCCGTGTCGGTGTAGCCGAGGCGGACCCGGTAGGTCATCTTCGCGAAGGTCTTGGCGAGCCAGTAGCCGACGCGGAAGTACACGTAGGCGTTGAACGCCGGAACGATCTCGCCCGCATAGCGGTGCACGCGCCGGACGAGCACGTCGCGCGGCACGCCGCTTTCGGCGACGTGCTGCTGCACGGCCGCGAGCACGCGCGCGTCCGTCGTCAGGCGGTCGAGCAAGGCGCGGCGCCGCGTCAGCTTGAACTCGGGCAGCTCGATCTTGAAGCGAGTGCTGAGCTCGTTCATGACGCGGCGCACCTTGCGCCGGAAGTACCAGCGCACGCCCGGCAGGAGGAACCACTCGAGCGCCGCGAACAAGGCCAGGCCGATCAGGACGACCAGCAGCCAGAGCGGCACGGCGACGAGCCGGGTCACGCCCCTTCCCCCTCGCGCCGGTCGAAGACCGCGATGCTCTCGACGTGCGCAGTGTGCGGGAACATGTTGATCACGCCGGCCGCCGAGCAGCGGTAGCCGGCGCGGTGCACGAAGAGGCCGGCGTCGCGCGCCAGCGTCGCCGGGTTGCAGCTGACGTAGACGATCCGCTCCGGCGGCCGCCACGACGCCGAGTCGACCGCGCCGGCGGCCACCGCTTCGCAGCGATCGGCGAGCGCCTTGGCGATCGCGAACGCGCCCTCGCGCGGCGGATCGATCAGCCACTTCGCGGCGCTGCCGAACGCGGCCAGGTCGTCCGCCGTCACCTCGAACAGGTTGCGCGCGACGAAGCTCGTCCTGGCGGCCAGGCCGTTGAGCGCCGCCGCCGCGCGCGCCCGCTCGAGCAGCGCCTCGCTGCCTTCGATGCCGAGGACGCGGCCGGCGCGAGTCGCGAGCGGCAAGCTGAAGTTGCCGAGGCCGCAGAACCAGTCGATGACGAAGTCGTCGGCCGAGGGCGCGAGCAGACGCAGCGCGCGCGCGACGAGCGCTTCGTTGATCTCCTGGTTGACCTGGGTGAAGTCGGTCGGCCGGAACGGGATGCGCAGGCCGAACTCGGGCAGGCGATAGGCGAGCTCGGAGAGGGCGCCGTCGAGCGGCCGGGCGCTGTCGGGACCTTTCGGCTGCAGCCACCACTCGACGCCGTGGCGGCGCGCGAACTCGCGCAGGAGGTCGAGGTCCGCGTCGCCGAGCGGCTCGAGGTGGCGCAGGACGAGCGCCGTGACGTCGGCGCCGGCGGCGAGCTCGATCTGCGGCAGGCGGTCGCGCGCCGCCATCGCGCCGATCAGCGCGCGCAGCGGCAGCAGCAGGTCGCTGACATGGCGCGGCAGGACGTCGCAGCTCGCGATCTCGGCGACGTAGCTCGACTTGCGCTCGTGAAAGCCGACCAGCACCGTGCCCTTCTTGACGACGTGGCGCACCGACAGGCGCGCCCGCTGCCGGTAGTTCCAGTCGGGGCCGCGCATCGGCCGGAGGACGCGCTCCGGGCGCACCTTGCCGAGGTGCGCGAGCGCGTCCTCGAGGGCGCGCTGCTTGGTCGCGACCTGCGCAGCGACGTCGAGGTGCTGCATCTTGCAGCCGCCGCAGACGCCGAAGTGGGGACAGCGCGGCACGACGCGCTGCGCGCTTTCACGGCGCAGCTCGAGCAGCGTCGCCTGCTCCCAGTTGTTCTTGCGCCGCTTGACCGCGACCCGCGCTTCCTCGCCGGGCAAGGCGTCCTCGACGAAGACGACCTTGCCTTCGCCGTTGTGGGCGATGCCTTGCGCCTCGAGATCGAGCGACTCGATCCGCAACCACTCGTCGGCGCTCGTCATGCGGGCGATTATCCGGGCCGCGTCGCGCTGCTAAACTGCGCACGCCAGGAGAGAGCTTCGTTCGCGCGAGGCCGCCGAAGGCGCAGACCGCGATGCCGCGGTCGAACGCTCAGGCAACAGGGACTGGCAAACGCCTGCTTGCAGGCGTCCTCGCTGGAGAGAGGTCCGCCGCGAGCGGGCCCACCGAAGGGGCAAGCAGCGTCGTTCGCGGCGCTGCCAATCTCTCAGGTAGAGCGGACAGCAGGGGCAGTTTTCCCGCCGGAGCGAAAAGCTCCTGCGGGCGTGAAACGTGCTCCGGAGCCTGGCCGATGCCTGATTCGATTCCTGCCGCCGCGCTGCTGAAAACGCCGCTGCATTCGCTCCACGTCGAGCTCGGCGCGAAGATGGTGCCGTTCGCCGGCTACGACATGCCGGTCTCGTATCCGGCCGGCATCCTGGCCGAGCATCGCCAGTGCCGCGACGCCGCGGTCCTGTTCGACGTCTCGCACATGGGCCAGCTGCGCCTGCACGGCGCCGGCGCGGCGGCGGCGCTCGAGACGCTCGTTCCGGTCGACGTCGTCGGCCTCGCCGAAGGCAGGCAGCGCTACGCGCTCTTCACCGACGATGCCGGCGGCATCCTCGACGACCTGATGGTGACGCGCCGCGCCGACCACCTGTTCCTGGTCGTCAATGCCGGCTGCAAGATCGCCGACATCGCCCACCTGAAGGCGACGATCGCCAATCGCTGCGGCATCGAGCCGATGCCCGACCACGCCCTCCTCGCCTTGCAGGGTCCGGCCGCCGCCGCCGTCGTCGGCCGCCTCGCGCCGGCGCTCGCGCGCCTCACCTTCATGACCGGCGCGGCCGCGACCATCGCCGGCATCGACTGCTTCGCGACGCGCTCGGGCTACACCGGCGAGGACGGCTTCGAGATCTCGGTCGCCGCCGGCGACGCCGAGGCGCTCGCCCGCGCCCTCCTCGCCGAGCCCGAGGTGAAGCCCGCCGGCCTCGGCGCGCGCGACACGCTCCGCCTCGAGGCGGGCCTCTGCCTCCACGGCCACGACATCGACACGACGACGACGCCGGTCGAGGCCGCGCTGACCTGGGCAATCCAGAAAGTGCGCCGGCCTGGCGGCGAGCGCGCCGGCGGCTATCCCGGCGCGGCCCGGATCGAGCGCCAGCTCGCCGCAGGCGCGGCGACGAAGCGCGTCGGCCTGGTCGGCCTCGATCGCGCGCCGGTGCGCGAAGGCGCAGCGATCGTCGACGACGCGGGCGCCGCGATCGGCCGCGTCACGAGCGGGACGATCGGGCCGAGCGTCGGCAAGCCGGTCGCGCTCGCCTACGTGCCGTCGCCGCTCGCCGCGCCCGGAACACCCCTGCACGCCGACGTTCGCGGCAAGCGCCAGCCGATGCAGGTCGCGCCGCTGCCGTTCGCGCCGCACCGCTATTTCCGCGGCTGACCGGCCGCATATCGATCTTTCACGAGGAGCCGCCATGCCCGTTCTCTACACGTCCGACCACGAATGGATCGCCACCGGCAACGCCGACGCCGCGACCGTCGGCATCACGACGCACGCGCAGGACGCGCTCGGCGACGTCGTCTTCGTCGACCTGCCGGCGATCGGGTCGTCGTTCAAGAAGGGCGAGGTCGCCGGCGTCGTCGAGTCGGTGAAGGCGGCGGCCGACCTGTACATGCCCGTCGGCGGCGAAATCGTCGAGGTCAACGAGGCGCTGCGCGCGGATCCGTCGCTCGCCAACAGCGATCCGCTCGGCGCCGGCTGGTTCTTCAGGATCCGCCCCAGCGATCCGGCCGAGAGCGCATCGCTGATGGACCAGGCGGCGTACGACGCGCTCGTCAAGGACGCCTGAGGCCGCACGCGCGTCTTACCAGGAACACCGATGCTGATGTCTGCCCTGAAGCCGCTCGCCGAGCTCGAGAACGCCGGCGCGTTCGTCCCCCGTCACGTCGGCATCGACGCCGAAGGCGAGGCCCGCATGCTGACCGTGATCGGCGCCGCGACGCGGCACGCGCTGATCGAGCGGGTCGTGCCGGCGTCGATCGCGCGCGCCACGCCGATGAAGTTGCCGGCACCGCTCGGCGAGGCCGAGGCGCTCGCCGAGCTGCGCGGCATCGCCGCGCAGAACCGCGTCCTGAAGAGCTTCATCGGCCAGGGCTACCACGGCACGTACACGCCGGGCGTCATCCTGCGCAACGTGCTCGAGAGCCCGGCCTGGTACACGGCCTACACGCCGTACCAGGCGGAGATCTCGCAGGGCCGGCTCGAGGCCCTCGTCAATTTCCAGACGATGGTCTCGGACCTCACCGGGATGGCGATCGCCAACGCCTCGATGCTCGACGAGGCAACCGCGGCCGCCGAGGCGATGACGTTGGCGCGGCGCAGCGTCAAGGCGAAGAGCGACAGGATCGTCGTCGCCGGCGACGCCCATCCGCAGACGATCGAGGTCCTGCGCACGCGCGCGACGCCGCTCGGCCTCGAGGTCGTCCTCGCCAACTCGGCCGAGGAATGGGATCGCCTGATCGAGGGCGGCGACTACTTCGCGGTGCTGGCGCAATGGCCGGCGACGAGCGGCGCGCTGCACGACATGCGCGCCGACGCGCCGCGCATCCACGCGCACGGTGCCGCCTTCATCGTCGCCGCCGACCTGCTCGCGCTGACGCTCATCACGCCGCCGGGCGAGCTCGGCGCCGACATCGCCTGCGGCACGACGCAGCGCTTCGGCATGCCGATGGGCAACGGCGGCCCGCACGCCGCCTACCTTGCCTGCCGCGACGAGTACAAGCGTGGTCTGCCTGGGCGCCTGGTCGGCGTCAGCATCGACGCGCACGGCGCGCCGGCATACCGGCTCGCGCTGCAGACGCGCGAGCAGCACATCCGGCGCGAGCGCGCGACCTCGAACATCTGCACGGCGCAGGTGCTGCCGGCGGTGGTCGCGAGCATGTACGCCGTCTACCACGGGCCGCAGGGGCTGAAGCGGATCGCCGAGCGCATCGCCGCGTACACGGCGATCCTCGCCGAGGGACTGCGCCGGCTCGGCGTCACGGTGCGCAGCGACAGCGCCTTCGACACGTTGACGATCGACAGCGGCGGCGCCACCGCCGACCTGTTCCGCCGCGCCGCCGACGCCGGCATGAACCTGCGCCGCTTCCCCGAGTGGGGCGACACGATGCTCGGCATCGCCCTCGACGAGACGACGACGCGCGACGACATCGTCGCGCTCTGGCGCGTGTTCGCGAACGATGGCCAGGCGCTGCCCGAGCTCGCCGATTTCGAGCGCGGCATCGCGCCGATGATTCCCGAGAGCCTGCGCCGCAGCTCGCCCTTCCTCACGCACCCCGTCTTCAACCGTCACCACAGCGAGACCGGGATGCTGCGCTACCTGCGCGGCCTCGCCGACAAGGACCTCGCCCTCGACCGCTCGATGATCCCGCTCGGCTCGTGCACGATGAAGCTGAACGCGACCAGCGAGATGATCCCG
>DASYKC010000057.1:0-11757 GCA_035995885.1 Caldimonas sp.
GCGCCGATGCCGCCGCACGAGAAGACGAGGTCGCCGCTCGCGAACGCGTCCTTCAGGTCGGCCGTGATCCGCTCCGGGTCGTCGCCGACGTAGCGCGCCCAGGCCAGCGACAGGCCGCGCGCGGCGAGCAGCTCGATCACCTTGGCGAGGTGCTTGTCGGCGCGCTTGCCCGAAAGGATCTCGTCGCCGACGATGAGAAGTCCGATGTTCATGCGGCAAGGCCTCGCGGAGGATCGAGCCGCGGCGCCGCGGCGACGTCGCCGGCGCGCTCGCCGGCGGTGGTCGGGTCGCCGTCGTCGCGACTGCGCAGGCGCTGCAGGGCAGCGAGCAGGTAGTGCGCGAACCAGAGCGACGAGAACGCGAACACGAGCGTGTAGAGCCAGATCGAGACGAGGATCAGGAATGGCGCGAGGACGAGCGCCAGCGCGCTCACCGCCCACAGCAGCGACGGCGCCGCGCCCATGGCGCCGCAGACGATGCCCATGCCGAGCAGCGGCCAGCGCTCTTCGTCGAGCAGGCGGATTCGTTCGTCGCGGCTCGCGTGCAGCGACAGCGCGTCGTAGGCGAAGACGCGGTAGGTGAGCCAGCCCCAGATCAGCGGCGGCAGGACGAGGACGAGCGGCGGAACGAACCAGAACGGAATGCTCAGCACGAGAGCGACCAGGGCGACCACGGTGCAGCCGAGCGACACCCCCAGGCCGCTCCAGAAGCTGCCGCCGTGGCGCGCCTCGAGGCGCGGGAAGCGCCGCGCCGCGACCAGGCGGACGATTGCCGGCGTCATCAGCAAGGCGGCGACGAGCAGCGTGGCGACGACGAAGATCGGCACCGCGATGGCGACGACGACGAGCGGCACGAGGACGCTGCCCCAGCCGCCCGCGCCGATCGAGCGCAGCCACGCGAAGAGCGGCTCGAGCAGGGCCGATTCGTCGAGCGAGGCGCGCACGCCGGCGAGCGCCGGCTCCCAGTAGAAATAGCCGAGCGCGGCGGCGATGCCGCCGACGACGGCCAGCGGCGCGAGCGACAGCGCGACCACCTTGGGATGGAGGCAGTACGCGGCCGCGCGCCAGAACGAATCGAACAGCTCGCGGGTCATCGGCGACCAGTGTACGAGCCGCGGTTACAGATGGCTGGGCGGCGCCCGGTCGCGGCAGGGCCGCGCGGGCCTGCCAATTCGTCACGCTTTCGCCGAGCACGGCAAGCGCCGGCGCCGACAAGGCGTCGTGCGCGGTCGGCTCGTTGCCTAGAATTTGAGCATGCCGTTACATACGCCGACCCTGCTCGTCGCTCTCGCGGTCGTTCTCGTGCTCGCCAGCGTCGCCTCGATGTCGGTCGGACTGAAGCAGCAGGCGCGCCGCGGTGCGCGCTGGTGGATCGCCGCCAACGCGATGTTCGCCGCCGCGCTGGCGCTGCAGGCGAGCACCGATTCGGCCAGCATCGGCGCGCCGCTCGCCGCCCTGCTCGCGCTGCAGTGGCCGATCGTCATGTTCGGCGGCATCCGCCGCTTCTACTCGCGCGGCGGCACGCGCATCTCCGAATGGGCCGACCGGATCGCCCTCGCGCTCGCCGTCGTGGCGACGGTCGGCGTCTGGATCGCGCCGGTCGAATTCGTGAGCTACGCGCAGGTCCACGCGCTGGCGGCGCTCGCCCTCACCCTCTACGTCGCTGCCGCGGTCGCGCGGCTCGAAGACTTCGCCACGAGCTCGACCCTGCGCACGCTCCGCCTCGGCCTCGTCGCCGGCGCGATCGTGCAGCTCGCCTGGCTCGCCGTCGACGTCGCCTACCTCGGCCCGTTCATCGCGGTCGCCGACGCCGCCCTCGGCGCGATGCTGGCGACGGCGGTGATCGCGCTCCTGATGACGCAGCTCTCGCTCGTCATGCACCACGAGCGGCGCATCGCCCACCTGCTCGCCTCGCAACGAAAGCTGCGCCACCTCGTCGACGTCGACACGCTGACGCGGCTGCCGAACCGGCGCCACTTCCACGAGCTCGCCGAACGCGCCGTCGAGGCGGCGCGCGACGCGGCGACGCTGATCGTCTTCGACGTCGACCGCATGCAGCGCGTCAACGAGCTGCTCGGCCATCCGACCGGCGACGAGGCGCTGCGCCAGATCGGCACGGCGCTGCGCGAGACGCTGCGCCGCCGCGACGTCGCCGGCCGCCTCGGCGGCGACGAATTCGCGGTCGTCCTGCCGCGCACGCGACTGGCCGATTCGGCGATCGTCGTCTCGCGCATCATCTCCCGCCTCGACGACCGCCAGGTCGCGCCGCGGATCACGCGCGTCAGCCTCAACGTCGGCTCGGTGCAGATGATCGCCAACGAGACGATCGGCGAGGCGCTGCGCCGCGCCGAGTCGATGCTCGTCAATAAGCGCGACGAAGCGCGCCGCGGCGACACGATGCCGCTGCCGCGCGACGCGGGGCCCGAAGTCCACGCCCTGGCCCAGGCCCAGGTGACGGCCGAAGCCGAGGCCGACGACGACATGACGCCGACGCCTTCGGCGCTGATGAGCCTGATCCCGGTCGGCGAAGTGAGCGTCACGCCGGTGCGATAGGGCCGCGGGTCCGGTGGCCGCGTCGGCCACCGCTGGCGCGGCGTCAGCCGAGCAAGGAAATCACGCGCCAGCCGCGCCGCGCTGCTTCATCGCGAAGACGCGCGTCGGGATCGACCGCAATCGGCACGCCGACGGCGTCGAGGAGCGGCAGGTCGTTGATCGAATCGCTGTAGAACGTTGCGTCGTCGAGGGCCGCGCCGACCAGCCCCTCGCCGGCGAGCCATGCGGCGAGGCGGATCAGCTTGCCGTCGCGCATATTGACGATGCCGGCGACCCCGCCGGTGAACGCGCCGCTCGCTCGGATCTCGAGCTCGGTGGCGACGAGGTCGGCGATGCCGAGCAGCGCCGCGATCGGCTCGGTCAGGAAACGATTGGTCGCCGTCGTGAGGACGAGCCGGTCGCCTGCGTCGCGGTGGCGCGCGACGAGCGCGTGCGCCGCCGCGCCGATGCGCGGCGCGATCACCGTCGCGACGAAGCGCTCGCGCAGCGGCGACCACTGCGCCGGCGAGCGGCCGGCGAGCGTCGCCGCGTAGAAGGCGGCGAACTCGGCCGGCGCGATGTCGCCGCGCGCGTAGCGGTCGGCGACGTCGCGGTTGGCGGCAGCGAACGTGCCGCGATCGAGCAGCCCTTCGTCGATCAGGAACGCGCACCAGAGCGCATCGGTGTCGCCCGCGAGCAGCGTGCCGTCGAGGTCGAACAGCGCCAGCCGAGGCGACGCTGCCGGGGCGGCGCGGTCGGCGCTCAAGCCGAGCGCAGGTGCCAGGCGCGCGGCCGCGTGAAGGCCTGGATGCCGTAGCTCGACAAGGTGACGCCGACGCCGGAGTCGCCGTGCCCCGACCACGGCAGGCGCGGGCTGACGCGGTCGCAGCAGTTCCAGTAGACGCTGCCGGCGTTGACGCGCGCGAGCAGCTTCGCGGCGCGCGCCTCGTCGCGCGTGAAGACGCCTGCCGTGAGGCCGTAGCGGGTGTCGTTCATCAGCGCCAGCGCCTCGTCGTCGCCGCCGACCTTCTGGATGCCGATGATCGGCCCGAAGCTTTCGTCGCGCATCACGGCCATGGTGTGATCGACGTTCGTCAGCACCGTCGGCTCGAACCAGTTGCCGGCACGGGAGACGCGTTTGCCGCCGGCGACGAGGGTCGCGCCCTTGGCGACGGCGTCGGCGACTTGCGCCTCGAGCACCGCGAGCTGCGGTGCGCGCGTCAGCGGCCCGATGTAGTTGCCGTCGGCGAGCGGATCGCCGGCCTTGAAGCCCTGCACCGTCGCGACGAAGTGATCGACGAAGGCGTCGTGGATGCGCTCGTGGACGTAGATGCGCTCGACCGAGCAGCAGCTCTGGCCGGTGTTGTACATGGCGCCGTCGGCGAGCGACTCCGCCGCGGCCTTCGCGTCGGCGTCGTCGGCGACGTAGGTCGGATCCTTGCCGCCGAGCTCGAGCTGCAGGCGCACCATGCGCGAGCCCATCGCCTGCGCGATCTTCGCGCCGGTCGCGACCGAGCCAGTGAAGAAGACGCCGTCGACGCGCTGCTCGAGCAGCGCCGCGCCGACGTCGCCGGCGCCGACCAGGGTGATGAACACGTCGGCGGGAACGCCGGCCGCATGGAGCAGGCGGTCGATGTGCAGGCCCGTGAGCGTCGCGAACTCGGACGGCTTGTAGAGCACGGCATTGCCGGTGAGGAGCGCCGGAACGAAGACGTTGCCGCCGACGAAGTACGGATAGTTCCAGGCCGAGATGTTGGCGACGACGCCGAGCGGGTCGTGGCCGATGCGCTCGGTCATGCCGCCTTCGCTGAACACGGTCTCGTCCTTCGTCGCCGCCTCGACCTCGGCGAGGAAGAAGTCGATGCGGGCGAGAAATCCGTTCAGCTCGTTCCGCGATTGCGCCAGCGGCTTGCCGACTTCCTGCGTCAGCGTCTTGGCGAGGGTCTCGAGCTCGGTCGCGACGGCGAGGCGAAAGCGGGCGATCGCGATCGCCCGCTTGGCGAGCGGCGTCGCCTGCCACGCCGGCTGCGCCTTGCGCGCGCGCTCGGCCTTGGCGGCGACGCTGGCGGCGTCGTCGGCGGGCACTTCGGCGAGCGGCGATCCGTCGGCGGGGTTGGTGATCTTCAAGGTCTTCATCGGAGCCCCTTCGTGCCGCGCACTCCGGTATCGCCCTGGGGGCGGCCCGGCGGGCTCATGCGGTCTTCGCGGCACGCGCCGCGGCGAGGAAATCGGCGAGGAGCGGCGCGTCGTCGAGCGTGCCTTCGCCGCGCCGGTGGAATTCGGGATGCCACTGGACGGCGGCCATGAAGCTGCCGCCGGGGCGGCGGATCGCTTCGATCATGCCGTCGGCCGGGCAGCGCGCCTCGACGACGAAGCCAGGCGCGAGGTCCTTGACGGCCTGGTGGTGGACGCTGTTGACGACGACCGGCGCCGGCGCGCCTTCGAAGACTTCGGCGAGCCGCGTTCCCTTGACGAACTCGAGCGGGTGCAGGTTTCGGTCGTAGGTCTCGGCGTTGCGGTGTTCGATCGCCTCGGGCCGCTGCGTGCCGATGTCCTGCAGCAGCGTGCCGCCGAAGGCGACGTTCATCAGCTGCAGGCCGCGGCAGACGCCGAGCACCGGCTTGCCGCGCTCGGCGAAGGCGGCGAGCAGGCCGCGCTCGTAGTCGTCGCGGACGCGGTCGCCGCCCCACTTCGGCTGCAGCGGCGTCTCGCCGTAGCTCGTCGGCGAGACGTCGGAGCCGCCCTCGAGGACGAGCGCGTCGAGCCAGTCGGCATAGTCGGCGAGCGCGACGTCGCCCTTCTGCGTATCGCCGGCCGGGCTCGGGATCATCACCGCGATCGCGCCGCTCGACGACATCACCCAGTGGGCGATCGACTGCTCGACGTACTGCAGCGTCTTGCCGGTGAAGATCGGCCGCGCCGGATCAGCGTGGAAGAAGCACGCCGAGATGCCGACCTTGAGCCGTTCGGGCTTCACATCGCCTCCGCGAACAGGCGCTCGAAGTCGCGCGCGGTCACCGGCTGCGGGTTGGTCTGATGGCAGATGTCGGCGACCGCGATCTCGACCAGGCGCGGGATCGACTCGCGCTTGACGCCGACCGCCGACAGGCTCGGCGCGATGCCGATCGTCTTCTTCAGCTCGCGCAGCCAGGCGAGAAATCCCGGCGCGCCGCCGCTCGCGCCGACGACATGCGCCAGCTCCGCGAACTTCGCCGGCGCGGCGGCGACGTTCCAGGCGAGCACGGTGTCGATCATCAGCGCGTTGGCCAGGCCGTGGTGCAGGTCGCAGACCGTGCCGAGCGCGTGCGCGCACGAATGGACGGCGCCGAGGTCCTTCTGGAACGCGATCGCGCCCATCATCGAGCTCATCATCATGTCGCTGCGCGCCTGCAGGTTGCCGGGCTCGCGCACCGCGACGGCGAGCGCGCGCGCCGCGATGCGCGTGCCTTCGAGGGCGATGCCGTCGCAGAGCGGGTGATACGCCGGCGACAGGTAGCTCTCGACGTTGTGGGTGAGCGCGTCCATGCCGGTGGCCGCCGTCACCGCCGGCGGCAGGCCGAGCGTCAGCTCGGGGTCGGCGAAGACCGTCTTGGCGAGGATGTTCGGCGAGAACACGATCCGCTTGATGTGCGTGTCGTCCTCGCTGATGACCGCGCTGCGGCCGACCTCGCTGCCGGTGCCCGAGGTCGTCGGCAAGGCGACGAACCACGGCACGTCGGCGCCGATCGATCGCACCTTCGGATGGTCGTAGGCGTATTCGAGCGCCGTGCCGCCGCCGTTGGCGATCACGCCGACGATCTTGGCGACGTCGAGCGCCGCGCCGCCGCCGATGCCGACGACGGCGTCGGCGCGGTGGTCGCGGAACGCCGCCGCGCCGGCCATCGCCTGGCTCGCTGTCGGGTTGCCGAAGACGCCGCCGAAGAGCGCTGGCTGCAGCCCGGCGGCCGCGAGGTCGGCCATCAGCTCGGCGACGATCGGCAGCGCCGCGAGGCCCTTGTCGGTGACGACGAGCGGGCGCTTCAGGCCGCGCTCGGCGAGCTGCGGCGCGACGAGCTTGCGCGCGCCGGGACCGAAGTGGATCGTGGTCGGAAAGGAGAACCTGGTGATGGCCATTCGGATGCGCTCGGTTCAGATGATCTCGAAATACCGCTTCAATTCCCAGTCGGTGACGCCGTCGAGCCATTGGCGCCATTCCCAGTCGCGGGTCGCCGCGAAGTGGTCGACGAAGTCGTCGCCGAGCCAGTCGCGGGCGATGTCGGACGCCTTGAAGATGCGCGTCGTCTCGATCAGCGTTCGCGGCGCGCGCGGGACGTCGTCCGAGCCTTCGTTGGTTCCGGTGATCGGCGCGCCGAGCTTGAGCCCCTTCTCGACGCCGTGCAGTCCGGCGGCAATCACCGCCGCCATCGCGAGGTAGGGATTGACGTCGGCCCCCGGGCAGCGCGTCTCGAGCCGGGTCGCCTTCGGGCTGCCGGCGAGGACGCGAAAGCTCGCCGTCCGGTTGTCGATTCCCCAGGTCGGCTTCACCGGCGCCCAGAAGCCGTCGACCAAGCGCTTGTAGCTGTTGATCGTCGGCCAGAACATCGGCGCGAACTCCATCAGGCAGGCGACCTGGCCGGCGACGTAGCTCTCGAACAGCGGGCTCATCCTGCGCGGCGATTTCTCGTCGTAGAAGAGATTGGCCTTGCCGTCCTTGCCGTCCTTCAGGCTCTGGTGGATGTGACCGCTGCAGCCCGGGTACTTCGCGTTCCACTTGGCCATGAAGCTCGGCATGATGCCGAAGCGGGCGCCGATCTCCTTGGCGCCGGTCTTGAACAGGATCGCGCGGTCGGCCTGCTCGAGCGCCTCGCCGAAGGCGATCGCGACCTCGTACACGCCGGGGCCGGTCTCGGTGTGCAGGCCCTCGATCGGCACGCCGAAGGCGAGCATCTCGTCCATGAGCGCGTTCATGAACTCGCGGTTCCGGTTCATTCGCAAGAGCGAGTAGCCGAACATGCCCGGCGTGATCGGCTCCGGGTTGACGCCGCACTTGGCGTCCCACGACTGCGGCGTCTCGAGGAAGTTGAACCACTCGAACTCCATCCCGCACATCGCCGCGAAGCCCATCTTCTCGGCACGCGCGAGGACGCGCTTCAAGGTCTGGCGCGGGCAGATCGGCGACGGCGTGTGGTCGGGCCGGACGAACTCGCCGAGGAAGAACGGCACGTTGCCGTCCCACGGCACGGTGCGCTGCGTCTTGAGGTCGAGGCGCGCGAGCGCGTCGGGGAAGCCGTGCTGCCAGCCGGTCAGCTGGGCGTTGTCGTAGGTCTGGTCGGCGACGTCCCAGCCGAAGACGACGTCGCAGAAGCCGAAGCCGCCCGCCGGCGCCGGCTCGGCAGCGCCGAGGAACTTGTCGATGTGCAGGTACTTGCCGCGCAGGATGCCGTCGATGTCGCTGACCGCGACCTTGACCTTGTGGCTGCCGCTCTTGCGAACGGCGGTCAGCGCGGGGTGCTCGGGGGTGGGGGTCGTCATCGCCGTATTGTCATGACAGAACCGGCGTTCCGCTGGCGATGCCGAGCTCCTTCATCGCCCCGGCGACCGCCGCGACCGCTTCCCTCATCTCGGCCGGCCCGATCGCGCCGATGCAGCCGACGCGGAAGGTCTCGACCTGCGTCAGCTTGCCCGGATAGAGGATGAAGCCGCGCGCCTTGACGGCGTCGTAGAAGCGCTTGAAGTCGTAGGCCGGATCGGCCGGCGCATGGAAGGTGAGGATGATCGGCGCCTGGATCTCAGGCGCGAGGAACGGGACGAAGCCGAGCGCCTTCATGCCGCCGACGAGCGCGGCGCAGTTGGCCGAGTAGCGCGCCCCTCGCGCCGGCTGGCCGCCCTCCTCCTCGAACTGGCGCATCGCCTCGGCGAGCGCGGCGACGACGTGGGTCGGCGGCGTGAAGCGCCACTGGCCGGTCTTCTCCATGTAGACGTGCTGGTCGTGCAGGTCCATCGCCAGCGAGTGCGAGTTGCCGGCGGCGCCGTCGATCACGTCCTTCCTGATGAAGACGAAGCCCATCCCGGGCACGCCCTCGAGGCACTTGCCGCTGGCGGCGACGAGCGCGTCGAAGCGCACCTCGCGCGCGTCGATCGGCAGCGCCGCGAACGAGCTCATCGCGTCGACGATCAGGCCCTTGCCGTGACGCGCGCAGACGTCGGCGATCGCCTGCAGCGGATTGAGGACGCCGGTGCCGGTCTCGCAATGGATCAGGCCGACGTGGCTGATGCCGGCATCGGCGCGCAGCGCCGCCTCGAGCTCTGCCGGCGACACCGGCACGTCCTCGGCGTGGCCGAGGATCGTCGTCTTGCGTCCCATCAGCGTCGAGAGCCGGCCGAGCCGCTTGCAGTAGGCGCCGTTGTCGAGAACGAGGACATGGCCGCTCTTCGGCACGATCGTCGCCACCGCGGCCTCGACGGCGAAGGTGCCGCTGCCCTGCAGCGGCACGACGACGTGCGTGCCTTCGCCGTGGACGATCTTCAGCAGCTGGCGGCGCAGCCCGGTGGTGACGGCGACGAACGACGCGTCCCACGAGCCCCAGTCGCGCAGCATCGCGCGCTTGGTGCGCTCGGTCGTCGTCAGCGGGCCGGGGGTGAGGAGGATCGCGTCGCGCTCCATGGGTCTTCTCCGTCTTCGATCTCGGGGTGGTTCGGCTAGCGGCCGGTGCGCCGCCAGGCTTGCGTCGACCGGTCGACCCAGGCGCCGAGCGCCATGAAGAGCAGCGTCACGACCGTCGATCCGGCCGTGATCAGGACCGCGCATGCGGCCGACGCGCCCGCCTCGCCGGCCTCGTCGAGGTTGAGGATCGCGATCGCCGCGACCTTGGTCTCGGGCGAGTAGAGGAAGACGACGGCCGAGATCGTCGTCATCGCGTTGATGAAGAAGTAGCGGGCGATGTCGATCAGCGTCGGCGTGCAGATCGGCAGCGTGACGCGCCAGAAGGTCTTGAAGAACGGCACCTTGAGCGATGCGCTCACCGCCTCGAACTCGGCGTCGAGCGACTTCAGCGCCGTCACCGCCGTGAGATGCCCGGTCGTGTAGAAGTGGACGATCGTGCAGACGATGAGCAGCGCGAGCGTCTGGTACAGCCCGTGCAGCGGATTGCCGGGCGCGTTGAAGAAGAAGATGTAGCCGAGGCCGAGGACGAGACCGGGCACCGCCATCGGCAGCATCGCCAGGAACCGCACCAGCGGCCGCATCGCGTCGAGGCCGCGCGTCTTCTCGAGCAGGTAGGCGCCGACGAAGACGACGATGGTGCCGAAGAACGCCGTGCCGGCGGCGAGCTTCACGCTGTTCAGGAAGGCGCCGCCGACCTCGGCGTCGACGAAGCCCATCACGTAGTGCTTCCAGCTCGGCGTCAGGTTGTACGGCCAGTAGGTCGCGAACGACGCGAAGATCGCCATGCCCAGCATCGCCAGCATGAGCGCGCTGACGAGGACGACGTAGCCGAGCATCAGCGCATCGAAGCCGCGCGACGGCTGCGGCCGGAGCGGCACGGCGCGCGCGCTCAGCATCGCCGTTTGCTTCCGCTGCACCAGCCAGTCGATGCCGAAGGTGAGCACCGCCGGCGTCAGGAGGAGCAGGCCGACGACGGCGCCGCGCTGGAAATCCTGCTGGCCGATGACGAGCTTGAAGACGTCGGTGGCGAGCATGTTGAAGTTGCCGCCGATCACCTTCGGGATGCCGAAGTCGGTCATCACCAGCGTGAACGCGACCAGCGCCGCCGAGATCAGGCCGTACTTCGCGCCCGGCAGGGTGATCGTGAAGAACTTGCGCCGCGTCGACGTGCCGAGCGCGTCCGCGGCTTCGTAGAGGCGGGCGTCCGCGAGCGCGAGCGCGCTGAGCAGGATCATCAGCGCGTGCGGGAAGACGGCGAAGCACTCGGCGACGACGATGCCCGGCGCGCCGTAGATGTTCTCGAAGCCGAGCGCCGTGACGAGGCCCTTGGCGATGCCCTGGTTGCCGAACCAGTAGATCAGCGAGATGGCAGAGAGCAGCGTCGGCGCGAGCAGCGGGATCAGGGCGATGGTGCGGAACATTCCCTTGGCGGGAATGCAGCTGCGCGCCAGCGCGTAGGCGAAGCCGAAGGCGAGCGGCACGGTGACGAGCGTGACGAGCGCCGCGACCCAGACGCTGTTGACGAACGACTGCAGCAGCGCCGGCGAGCCGAGGTAGCTCGCGAAGTTGGCGAGGCCGACGAACGCACCATCCTTGTCCTGCAGCGCCTTGGCGAGGATCGTCGCCAGCGGCAGCGCCAGGAAGACGACCAGCGCGAGGGCGACCGCGAGCAGCAGCGCGTGCGCGACGCGATCGCTCCAGTGCGAGCGCTGGCGCAGCGCGCGCGTGATCGGAGCGGTCAGGACGGCGGACACGATCGAGGACCTGGGCCGCGCCCGTCAGAAGAAGCGCATCCGTTCGGGCAGAAGCTTCAGCGGCAGCCGGCTGCCGACCTCGAGGCCCTGCTCGGCGAGGAAGTTGAGCGAGAGGTAGACGGTGATCGGCTGCGCCCCCATCGCCTCGGCGTTGACGCGGACGAGGCAGTACGAGCCGAGGAACTCGATCTTGTCGATCGCGCCGTCGAAAACGTTGGCATCGCCGGGGGCGATCGGCCGCGCCAGCACGTCTTCCGGCCGCAGGTAGATCTTGACATCGCGGACGAGCGCGGTGTCGTGCTCGCACGCGAACCGGCTCGCGCCGATGCGCAGGTCGCGGCCGGGATGGAGTCGCCCCGAGAGGACGTTGATCTTGCCGACGAAGTCGGCGACGAAGGGCGTCGCCGGGTCGCGGTAGATCTGCATCGGCGTGCCGATCTGCTCGATCACGCCGTGGTTCATGACGACGATCCGGTCTGCGACCGAGAGCGCCTCCTCCTGGTCGTGCGTGACCATGATCGTCGTCACGCCGAGCTTTCTCTGCAGCGAGCGGATCTCCTGGCGCAAGCGGACGCGCTCGAGCGCGTCGAGCGCCGAAAGCGGCTCGTCGAGGAGGAGGAGTCCGGGCGAGGTGGCGAGCGCGCGCGCGAGCGCGATCCGCTGCTGCTGTCCGCCCGAGAGCTGGGCGGGGAACTTCGCGCCGCTGCCGGGCAGGCCGACCAGCTTCAGCAGCTCGTCGACACGCGCCGCCGCGGTCGCCTTCGCGACCTTGCGGTTGACGAGGCCGTAGGCGACGTTGTCGGCGACCGAGAGATTGGGAAAGAGCGCG
>DASYKC010000058.1:0-2922 GCA_035995885.1 Caldimonas sp.
GGCATACGCGGCGATCGTTCCTCCCATCGGCAGCACCTTCTCGTCGAACCCGAGGTTGCCGGCCAGGTCGACCTCGACGATGTGTCGAGGGCCGGCCGCTTCGATCTTCGCGACGAGCGCCTGCTCGTCCTCGAGGTCGAGGCGATGGACCTCGTCGGCGCCCGCGCGCCAGGCGGATGCGGCTCCCGCCTCCGAACGGGTCGTCACGATCACATGCGCACCTGCATGCCGCGCGAGCGCGACCGCGCAGTCGGCGACGGCGCCGCCGCCGCCCTGAACCAGGATCGTCTTGGCGTCGGCTGGCCCGGCGATGTGTACGGCCCGGTGCGCCGTGATCCCGGGGATGCCGAGACACGCGCCCTGCGCGAACGACACGTGCGCGGGCAAGGGCACGGCAAGCCGCGACGGAACGACGATGGACTGCGCGGCGGTCCCGAAAGGCCGATAGCTCTGGCCGCCGTGGCACCAGACCCGCTCGCCGAGGCGAGCCGACGCGACGCCCGGCCCGATCCGATCGATCACGCCGGCACCGTCGCTGTGGGGAATCACCCGCGGATAGGCCATTCCAAAGCCGAACGCGTCTTGCCGTTTCTTGACGTCGCCCGGGTTGATGCCCGAGGCGGCCACCCGGATGCGAACCTCGCCGTCGCCGGGGCTCGGGTCCGGAAGGTCGCCCACGACGAGGACGTCCCGGGCCGGGCCCTGGCGCTCGTACCACGCGGCCTTCATCTCAGCGATCCGTGCGCATCGATGGATTCTGCAAGGGTTCGGGCGCTTCGAGACGCATCGGGATTCACGACGATCTTGTTACTCCCCGCTTTGCTGCCGCTCGACTAGATTGCCTTCACCGCGCCGATCGGGACGCGTTGCAAACAGTCAAGGAGTCCGGCCATGAGCCAGAGCAAGACAGTCAGCCACCGCCACAACAGCAGAGCCGAAGCACCGCTGCGTGCCGCCGAGATCGTGCGCGAGTACGGGCCCTTCGCCGGCTCGAACAAGGTCGGCGGCGTCAGCCACGACGGCCGCCGCGTCTGGGCCGCGATCGGCGCCGCGATGATCGCTTTCGATCCCGAGAGCGGCGCGACGACGCAGACGCTCGATCACGCCGGCGACGCCGGCACCGCCTTCGACGGCAAGCACCTCTGGCAGATCGCCGAGGCGCGCATCGACAAGATCGACCCGGCCACGGGCGACGTGCTGGCATCGATCCCGGCGCCCGGCCACGGCAGCGACTCGGGCCTCGCCTGGGCCGAGGGGAGCCTGTGGGTCGGGCAGTACCGCGATCGCAAGATCCACCGCATCGATCCGGCGACGGGCAAGGTGCTGCGCACGATCGAATCGAATCGCTTCGTCACCGGCGTGACCTGGGTCGACGGCGAGCTGTGGCACGGCACGTGGGAAGGCGACGCGAGCGAGATCCGCCGCATCGACCCGGAGAGCGGCGCCGTGCTCGACCGGCTGGCGATGCCGCCGGGCATCGGCGTGAGCGGGCTCGAGTCCGACGGCGCCGATCTCTTCTATGCCGGCGGCGGCGACAGCGGCAAGGTCCGCGCCGTGCGTCGCCCCAAGGCCGCCCATCCGTAATCCATCCATCCAACGACCCCTCAGGAGCCCATCCATCATGAACACTGCCATCGCCGAAGTTGCCCACAACGCCACCACCACGAACCATTCCGTCGTCGCCGCGGACCGATGGCTCGCCGAGCGCCAGCTGCTGCTGGCGCGCGAGAAGGAGCTCGTTCACCTGCAGGACGAGATCGCGCGCGAGCGCCGCGCCCTGCCCTGGGAGCGCGTCGAAAAGGACTACGTCTTCGATGCGCCCGAGGGCCGGCGCTCGCTCGCCGACCTGTTCGAGGGCCGGCGCCAGCTGCTGGTGCAGCACTTCATGTTCGGCCCGGGCTGGGAGCAGGGTTGCCCGAGCTGCTCGTTCATGGCCGACCACACCGACGGCATGACCGTGCACCTCGCGCACCGCGACGTCTCGTTCGCGGCGGTCTCGCGCGCGCCGCTGGCCGACATCGCGCGCTTTCGCGAGCGCATGGGCTGGAAGTTCCGCTGGGTGTCCTCGTCGGCGAACGACTTCAACAAGGACTTCCACGTCAGCTTCGCGCCGGAAGATCGCGTCGAAGGCTCGGTCTACTACAACTACGGCATGACCGGATTCCCGAACACCGAAGCGCCCGGCGTCAGCGTGTTCTACAAGGACGACGCGGGCGACATCTTCCACACCTACTCGACCTTCGGGCGCGGCGTGGAAGTGATGATGGGCACCTACGACCTGCTCGACCTCGTGCCCAAGGGCCGCGACGAGCACGACGGGTTCTACAAGATGGACTGGGTCCGCCACCACGACCGCTACGAGCCCGTGCCGGCGGCCGGTTCGTGCTGCCACGACCAAGCCTGAAGGGACGACAGGCCGAGCGCGTGAGCACGTCATGGCGAGCTTCTGGCCCTGGCTGGCCGTCGCGGGGGTGGGCGCCCTCCATGGGCTGAACCCCGCGACCGGCTGGCTCCTCGCCGCCGCGTGGGGCGTGCGCTCGCGCGATCGCGGCCAGGCGCTGCGCGCGCTCGTGCCGATCGGCGTCGGGCACGCGGCGTCGATCGCGCTGGTCGCCGGCGCGGTCGTCCTGGGCCTCGCGCTGGATCGCGTCGTGCTGCAAGCGATGGCGGGCGGGCTGCTGCTCGTCGCCGCGTCGGTCCATCTCTGGCGCCGCGCCGCGCCTCGGCTGCGGGCGCCGGCCGGGCAGGCAGGCCTGGCGCTCTGGTCCTTCATGATGGCGACGGCCCATGGCGCCGGACTGATGCTCGTGCCGGCGCTGATGCCGCTCTGCCTCGGCGCTGCATCGGCGCGCCAGATCACTGCGTCGGGCTCGCTGCTGCTCGCGCTCGCGGCCGTCGCCGTGCACGGCGCGGCGATGCTCG
>DASYKC010000059.1:0-39993 GCA_035995885.1 Caldimonas sp.
AGCGCCTCGGCCTCGTCTTTCTGGATCGGCTGCAGCGGGTCGCGTGCGTTCATCGCGGGCTCCTCGTCGGCAAAAGAGGCAGTGTATCGAGCCAGGTCGTCAAGACCCGCAAGACCGCGTCCTGCTCGGGCTCGTTGAAGATCTCGTGGAAGAGCGGCGCGAACTCCCGCGTCGTGACGACCGCGGCCGGCGCGGCGGCGGCGAACGCAGCGCTGCCGGCCGGCACGACGCAGCGGTCGCTGCCGGCGTAGAGGAGCAGCGTCCGCACGCGCCAGCGCGGCGCCAGGGCGCGAACCGCCGGGCCGGCGTCGGCGAGAAAGCGGACCAGCCGCGGCGCGATCCGGTCATGGACCCGCGGGTCGGCGCGGTAGGCGGCGACGACGGCGGGATCGCGCGAGATGCCGTTGACGTCGAGGCCGTTGCCGATGCCCAGGTTCGGCGTCAGCGTCTCGAGCGTCGCCAGCAGGGCGCGCTTGGCGGTCGTCATGCCGATGTCGAGCGCGGGCGACGACAGCACCAGCGCAGCGACGTCGCGGTGCCAGGCCGGCATCGGCGTCTCGAGGCCGCCGGCGACGAAGCGCGCGGCCACCAGTCCGCCCAGGCTGTGACCGAGGAGGACGAGCGGGCCGCTCGTCTCGACGCGGACCGCGTCGATCACCGCCGCCAGGTCGGCGAGCAGGTCGTCCGCGGCGGCGATCCGGCCGCGCTCGCCCGGGCTCGCGCCGTGGCCGCGCTGGTCGTAGCCGACGACGCTCCAGCGGTTCGCGTTCAGGCGCGCGGCGACATGCGCGTAGCGGCCGATGTGCTCGCCGAGGCCGTGGACGATGACAATGGTTCCCCTGGCGTCGGCGGACGGCCAGTCGCGGCGCGCGAGCGCCAGCCCGTCGCGGGTCCCTATCGTCCGCCCCATCGCATCGCCTCCTGCCATGACCGACACCTCCGAATTCTTCGCACTCTCGCACGAGAACGGCGTCGCCCACCTGCAGCTGAACCGGCCCGAGCGACTGAACACGATGACGCCGGCGTTCTTCCCCGCCGTCCGCGACGCCGTGCGCCGGCTCGGCGACGACGGCACGACGCGGGCGCTGGTGATCTCGTCGACCGGCAAGCACTTCTCGGCCGGCATGTCGCTCGACGTCTTCGCCGGCGACTTCCCGGCGCTGGCGGCGACGACGGCGAGGGAGCGCCTTGCCTTCCAGGAGTCGCTGCGCCGGCTCATCGACTGCTTCACCGCCCTCGACGAAGCGCGCTTCCCGATCGTCTGCGCGATCCAGGGCGGCTGCATCGGCGGCGCCCTCGACCTCGCGACCGCATGCGACATCCGCGTCTGCAGCGCCGATGCCTTCTTTACGGTGCAGGAGATCTCGATCGGCATGACCGCCGACCTCGGCGTCCTGCAGCGCCTGCCGAAGATCGTGCCGCAGGGCATCGCCCGCGAGATGGCGTACACGGGCGAGCGGCTTGGCGCCGAGCGCGCGCTCGCGGTGGGCCTCGTCAACGCGGTCCTGCCCGACGCCGCCGCGACCGTCGACCGCGCCTTCGCGCTGGCGCGGACGATCGCATCGAAGTCACCGCTCGCGATCGCCGGCAGCAAGCTCGCGCTCAACCACGCGCGCGACCACTCGACCGCGTCGGCGCTGCAGCAGATGACGCTCTTGCAGAGCGCGATCTTCGACACCGGCGAGATGGCGACGGCGATCGCGGCGTGGAAGGACAAGCGCAGCGCCGAGTTCGACGCGCTCGCGCCGGTCGCCCAGGTCTGATCAGCGACCTCGGCCCGACGCCGGTGGAGGACAAGCCATGCGGACACGATCGTTTCGACTCGCGCAGGTGCTCGTCGCCGGGCTGCTCGCGGCCGTTTTCGGCGTCGCCTCGGCGCAGGACATCCGCGTCACGCTGCTCGGCACCGGCACGCCGGCGCCGGTGATGAACCGCTTCGGCGCCAGCATCCTGGTCGAGGCCGGCGACCAGAAATTTCTCTTCGACGCCGGCCGCGGCGCGATGCAGCGCCTGACGCAGATCAAGGTGAGCTGGAAGGACGTGACCGGCGTCTTCCTCACTCACCTCCACTCGGATCACGTCGTCGGCTTCCCCGACGTCTGGCTGACCGGATGGCTGCTCGGTGCGCGCGAGGCGCCGCTTCTCGTCTGGGGTCCGCGCGGCACCAAAAAGATGATGCTGCACCTCGCCCAGGCCTACGAATTCGACATCGCCATCCGCCAGGCCGACGAGCACGCCGCCGGCGAAGGCGCCGTGATCGTCGCCGAGGACGTCGTCGAAGGCTTCGTGTACGAGAGGAACGGCGTCCGGATCACGCCGTTCGACGTCGATCACGCACCGGTCGAGCCGGCGTTCGGCTACCGCATCGACTATCGCGGCCGCTCGGTCGTGCTCTCGGGCGACACGCGCTTTTCCGAGAACCTGATCCGCCAGGCTCGAGGCGCCGATGTCGTGATCCACGAGGTGGTGGCGCCCGAGACCTATCGACGCGCCGGAATCGCGCCCGCAGTCGCCGCCACGATCATGGCCCACCACACGACGGCCGAGCAGGCCGGCGAGGTCTTCGCTCGCGTCAAGCCGAAGCTCGCCGTGTACTCGCACATCGGTCGCCCGTCGGCGACCGAGCAGGACGTCATCCCGGCGACACGCAAGACCTACGACGGCGCCGTCGAGCTGGGCGAGGACCTGATGGTCATCGAGGTCGGCGCGACCGTCACCGTGCGCCGGCCGGCGGCGGAATCGTCGGGTTCGACACGGCGCTGACCTCGGCGCTCTCGCGCCAGCCGCCGCCGAGGACGCGGTAGAGCGTCACCAGGTTCTGCAGGTGCAGCGCCTGCGTCTGCACCAGCGCCAGCTGGGCGTTGAAGAGCGAGCGCTGCGCGTCGAGGCTGTCGAGGTAGCTCGCCGCGCCGGCGCGGTAGCGCAGGTCGGCGAGGCGATAGGTGATCGCCAGCGCGTCGGTCTGCGCCGCCTGCGCGCGCAGCTGCTCGCCGAGCGTCGCCCGGCCGGCGAGGGCGTCGGCGACCTCGCGGAACGCGCTCTGGATCGCGCGCTCGTACTGGGCCACGGCGATGTCGCGGCCGACCTTGGCGACGTCGAGGTTGGCGCGGTTGCGGCCGGCGTCGAAGATCGGCTGCAGCAGCTGCGCCGTGCCGGTGAAGGCGAACGAGCCGCTCTTGAAGAGGCCGGAGAGCTCGCTGCTCGCGCTGCCGAGGTTGGCCGTCAGCGAGATGCGCGGGAAGAACGCCGCCCGGGCGGCGCCGATGTTGGCGTTGGCGGCGAGCAGCTGCTGCTCGGACGAGCGAACGTCGGGCCGGCGGATGAGCAGGTCCGACGGCAGGCCGGCGGGCAGCTCGACCGGGACCTGCTGCCGGTCGAGCGGCAGCGGCGGCGCCAGGTCGGCCGGGAGCGGCTGGCCGACGAGCAGGACCAGCGCGTTCTCGTCGAGCGCGTGCTGGCGCAGCGACTGCGCCAGCGCGACGCGTGCGCCTTCGAGCAGCGACTCGGCCTGGCGGAAGTCGAGCTCCGACGACGCGCCGTTGTCGAAGCGCAGCTTGGTGAGCCGGGTCGACTCCTCGCGCGTCTGCAGGGTCTGCCGGGTCACGCGCAGCAGCTCGTCGTCGGCGAGCAGGTTCAGGTACGCGGTCGCGACCGAGGCGACCAGGCTGATCTGCACCGCCTTGCGGTTCTCCGCAGTCGCGAAGTACTGCGCCAGCGCCGCCTGGCTGAGGTCGTGGACGCGGCCGAACAGGTCGAGCTCGTAGCTCGTGACCGCCAGGCCGACCGCGTACGAGGTCGCGACGCTGCTGCCGATCGGCTGGCGCGCGACCGTGGCGCCGGCGCCGACCGTCGGCCACTCGTCGGCGCGGCGCACCTGATAGAGCGCCCGGGTCTGCTCGATGTTGAGGACGGCGACGCGCAGATCGCGGTTGTTGACGAGCGCGAGCGCGATCAGCTGCTTCAGGCGCGCGTCGGCGAAGAAGCGCTGCCAGTCGACGTCAGCCGCGACTTCGCTGCCGGACGCGACGGCGGGCATCATCTCGGCGGCGTAGCCGGGCGCGACCGGCAGCGCCGGCCGCTCGTAGGGCGGGATCAGCGACGAGCAGCCGGCGAGCGCGAACAGCGCGAGCGCCGGCGCGGCGAGGACGCGCAGCGATGAACGATCACGCATGGCTGCCCTCCTCGGCCGTCGGCGGCACGTGCGGCGGCGCCGCCTCGATCGGCACGGCACCGGCCGTCGCCACGACCTTGCTCTTGAAGATGCGCCGGACAACGACGAAGAAGACCGGCACGAAGAAGATCGCGAGCAAGGTGGCGGTGATCATCCCGCCCATGACGCCGGTGCCGATCGCGCGCTGGCTCGCCGAGCCCGCGCCCGACGAGACGACGAGCGGCAGGACGCCGAGGATGAAGGCGATCGAGGTCATCAGGATCGGCCGGAAGCGCAGGTGCACCGCCTGCAGCGTCGCTTCGATCACGCCCTTGCCCTGGGCGACGAGGTCCTTCGCGAACTCGATGATCAGGATCGCGTTCTTCGCCGACAGGCCGATGACGGTGATCAGCCCGACCTTGAAGAAGACGTCGTTCGGCATGCCGCGCAGGCTCGCGCCGAGCACCGCGCCGAGGACGCCGAGCGGCACCGCAAGCAGCACGGCGAACGGGATCGACCAGCTCTCGTAGAGGGCCGAGAGGCAGAGGAAAACCGCAAGCATCGAGAACGCGAGCAGGATCGTCGCCGTCGATCCCGACAGGCGCTCCTCGCGCGACTGGCCGGTCCATTCGTAGGCGAAGCCGGCGGGCAGGCGCTCGGCAAGATGTTCCATCTCGTTCATGGCATCGCCGGTCGAATAGCCCGGCCCGGCATCGCCGGAGATCCGCATCGACGGATAACCGTTGTAGCGGATCGTCTGGATCGGCCCGGTGATCCAGCGCGTCGTCGCGACCGCCGCCATCGGCACCGGCTTGCCCTGGTTGTTGAGGACGTTGAGCTGGAGCAGGTCGTCGGACTGCATCCGCGCCGGCGCGTCGGCCTGGACGACGACGCGCTGCAGGCGCCCGGCGTTCGGGAAGTCGTTGACGTAGGTCGAGCCGAGCGCCGTCGACAGCACGGCGTTGATGTTGTCGAACGAGACGCCGAGCGCGCTCGCGCGATCGCGGTCGATGTCGATCTGCAGCTGCGGCGCGTCCTCGAGGCCGTCGGGCCGGACGCCCGCCAGCACCTTGCTCTGCGCCGCCATGCCGAGCAACTGGTTGCGCGCGGCGACGAGCGCGGCGTGGCCGTTGCCGCCGCGGTCCTGGAGGCGAAACGAGAAGCCGGTCGCGGTGCCGAGCTCGGGAATCGCCGGCGGCACGAGGGCGAAGATGAAGGCGTCGCGAACGCGCGCGAGCGCGCCGAAGGCGCGGCCGGCGATCGCCTGCGCCGAGTGCGCGGCGCCCTTCCTCTCGTCCCAGGGCTTGAGCGTCACGAACGCGAGCGCGGCGTTCTGGCCGCTGCCCGAGAAGCTGAAGCCGAGCACGCTCACCATCTTGTCGACCTCGGTCTGGCTCAGGAAGAACTTCTCGGCCGCTTCCATGACGGCGAGCGTTCGCGTCTGCGTCGCCCCCGGCGGCAGCTGCACGTTGGCGATCAGGTAGCCCTGGTCTTCGGTCGGCAGGAACGACGACGGCATGCGCGTGAACATGAACACGACGACGACGACGAGCAGCACGAAGACGACGAGAAAGCGCCCGGTCCGGCGCAGGATCTTCGCGACCCAGCTTTCGTAGCCGTGGGTGGTCGCCTTGAAGGCGCGATTGAACCAGCCGAAGACGCCGCCCTTCTCGTACTTGTGGCCGGCCTCGACCGGCTTCAGGAACGACGCGCACAGCGCCGGCGTGAGCGAGAGGGCGAGGAACACCGAGCACAGCATCGCGCTCACCATGACGAGCGAGAACTGGCGATAGATGTTGCCGACCGAGCCGGTGAAGAACGCCATCGGCAGGAACACCGAGACGAGCGTGACGCTGATGCCGATCAGCGCCGCCGTGATCTGGCCCATCGCCTTCCTGGTCGCCTCGCGCGGCGACAGGCCCTCCTCGCTCATGATCCGCTCGACGTTCTCGATCACGACGATCGCATCGTCGACCAGGATACCGACGGCGAGCACCATCGCGAACATCGTCAGCACGTTGATCGAGTAGCCGAACACGTTCATGACCGTGAACGCGCCGAGCAGCGAGACCGGCACGACGATCGTCGGGATCAGCGTGTAGCGCAGGTTCTGCAGGAACAGGTACATCACGAGGAACACCAGGATCACCGCCTCGACCAGCGTCTCGACCACCTGGCGGATCGAGATGCTGATGAACTTCGAGCTGTCGTACGGGATGTCGTACTTGACGCCGGGCGGGAAGTAGCGCGACAGCTCGACCATCCGGTTCTTGATCAGCTGCGCCGTCGCCAAGGCGTTGCCGGTCGGCGAAAGCTGGACGCCGATGCCGGTCGAGGGCTTGCCGTTGAGCCGCGCCGACGTGCTGTAGCTCTGGCCGCCGAGCTCGATCCGGGCGACGTCGTGGAGCTTGACGGTCGAGCCGTCGGTGTTGGCGCGCAGGACGATGTTGCCGAACTGCTCGACCGTCGTCAGCTGGCCGGCGACGACGACGGTGGCGCTGATCGGCTGGTTCGCGACGATCGGCAGATCGCCGAGCGTTCCCGACGACACCTGCGCGTTCTGCGCCCGGATCGCGTTGACGACGTCGTTGCTCGAGAGGTTGAAGCCGACCAGCCGCGCCGGATCGATCCAGATCCGCATCGCCCGCTCGGTGCCGAACAGCTGCGCCTGGCCGACGCCGGGCAGGCGCTGGATCTCGGGCAGCACGGTGCGCGACGCGTAGTCGCCGAGGGCGATCGGGTCGTAGGCCGGGTTGTCGGAAGACAGGATCGTGAAGAGCAGGAAGTTGGAGCGCGCCTTGTCGACGCGAACGCCCTGCTGCGTCACCGCCGCGGGCAGGCGCGGCGCGGCGCGCGAAAGCCGGTTCTGCACGTCGACCTGGGCCAGGTCGACGCTCGTGCCCGACTCGAACGTGAGCGTGATCGAGCCGGCGCCGTTGGCTTGGCTCGTCGACTCGAGATAGATCAGGCCGGGCGAGCCGTTCATCTCCTGCTCGATGACGCTGATGACGCTGTCCTCCAGCGTCTGCGCCGAAGCACCCGGATAGACCGCGCTGACGATGATCGACGGCGGGGCGACGCTCGGGTACTGGGCGATCGGCAGCTGCTTGATCGAGACGCCGCCCATGACCAGGATGAAGAGCGCGATCACCCACGCGAAGATCGGCCGATCGATGAAGAACTGGGCCATGGCGCGAGACTCAGCGCGGCGTCGAGGCGGCCGATGCCGGCGCGCTGGCGGCCGACGCCGCCGTGCCCGCGGCAGCGCCCGAGGCCGGCGGCTGCCACGGCACCGGCTTGACCGGGCCGTTGCCGCGCAGCTTCTGGAAGCCGTCGACCATCACCATCTCGCCGGGCTTGAGGCCGTCGAGGATGAGCCAGCCGGCGTCCTGCGGCGTACCGACCTTCACCGGCCGCGGCGCCACCGTGCCGTCGGGATTGACGACCATGACGCTGTCGCCGGTCGAGCCGCGCTGCACCGCCTGCTGCGGCACGACGATGCCGTTCGCCGCCTCGGCCTGCTGGAGGCGGACCCGGACGTACATGCCGGGCAGGAGATAGGCGCGCGGGTTCGGCGCCTCGGCGCGCAAGGTGATCTGGCCCGAGGTCGGATCGACGCTCAGGTCGGAGAACAGGAGCTTGCCCGGCTGCGGATAGACGCTGCCGTCCTCGAGAACGATGCGGACCTCGGCCGAGCCGGTCAGGCCGCCCGCGGGCTTGAGCTTGCCGCTCTCGACGGCACGGCGCAGGTCGAGCAGCTCGGTCGTCGACTGCGTGAAGTTCACGTACATCGGCGTGATCTGCTGGATCACTGCGAGCTGCGTCGCCTCGCCCTGGCCGACGAGCGCGCCTTCGGTGACGAGGGCGCGGCCGATGCGGCCCGAGATTGGCGCCGTCACCGATGCATAGCCGAGATTGATCTGCGCGCTCTGCAGGTTCGCCCGCGCCGACGAGACGTCGGCCTCGGCGGTTTTCTGCGCCGCGACGGCGTTGACGTAATCCTGCTTACTTATCGCGTTGGCTTCGAGCAGCGGCTTGTAGCGCTCGGCCAGAGCCGTCGCCTGGGCGAGGTTGGCCTGGGCGCGCACCAGCGCCGCCTGTGCCGCGGCAACCTGGCTCTGCAGCGGTGCCGAGTCGATCTGGAACAGCAGCTGGCCGGCCTTGACGTCGCTGCCTTCGACGAAGAGACGCTTGAGCAGGATGCCGGGAACGCGGGCGCGCACCTGCGCGACGCGCGACGCCTCGAGGCGGCCCGGCAGCTCGGTGACGAGGCCGACCGGGCGCGGCGTGACGGTGATGACGCCGACCTCGGGCGGCGGCGGGCCGCCGGGGCCCTTGCCGCCGGCCGCAGCCGGCGCGTTGTCGGTCTTCGCGCCGCACGCCGCGAGCAATGCGAGCAGCGCGACGACGGCGACGATGCGAATCGATGTCATGAGGCTTCGACGGACGAAAGCTGCGGAGAATAGCCGACGCCGGGTCGCCTCGTGGACACCGGCCACGCCGACCCTCACGAGGGTCACGCGTGATTCACGCGACCGTCACACGCCGGCCTTGGCGAAGACCACCACCGAGACGCCGCGCGCCGGCGCGAGCGCGTCGGCGTTCTGGTACGAATGCGGCAGGTTGCCGGGGAAGGCGAGCACGTCGCCGGTCGCGAGGGCATGACGATCGCCGGCGACCATCAGGTTGACCTTGCCGTCGAGGCAGGTGAAGAACTCGCGCGTGCCCGGCAGGTGCGGCGTTCCGGCCATCGCCGCGCCGGGCGCGAAGTCGAGCACTTCCATCAACTCGTCGGGAACCGGCTCGGGAACGAGATCGCGGATCGTCACGCCGCGCCCCTTGATGCGTGAGGCGACGTCGGCCGCGGGCCAGCGCCGCACCTTCGCGCGCGGCGAGGCGAGCAGCTCGTCGATCGGCACGCCGAGCGCGTGCGCGACCTTGACCAGGACGACGAGCGACGGATTGCCGGTTCCCGACTCGAGGTTGGCGATCGTCGAGCGCGGCACCTGCGCGCCGCGCGCGAGCGCGTCCTGCGTCAGGCTCCGCGCATAGCGCAGGCCGGTGAGGTTGCGCGCCAGGTGAACCGCGGCCGAGCGGTCGTCGGCAAGCGCCGCCGCGCCGCTGGCGCCGGTGCCTTCGCCGCTCTCGTTCGCGTCGCCGCCGTTCGTCGCTGTCGCCATCGTGATCCTCTGCCAATCGAGCGGACATCGCGCTGGTGTCGAGCGCGGGCCAAGCCTACCTTCGCGCCATCGCGTTCCCGATCGACACCATCATGACTCACTCCGACATCCGCCCTCTCACCCCTCTTCGCGTCGCCGTCACCGGCGGCACCTCCGGCCTCGGCCTGGCGCTCGTCGAGGCCTTCGCGGCGCGCGGCGATCGCGTCGCCTTCGTCGCCCGCGACGGCGCGCGCGTGCAACGCGTCGCCCGCGCGGTCGAGGGCAGCCACGGCATCGTCGGCGACGTCGCGAAGAAGGAAGACGCCCATCCGATCGCGCTGCAGATCGGCGGCGCGCTCGGCGGCCTCGACGTCCTGATCCACAACGCGTCGAGCCTCGGCCCGGTGCCGCTGGCGCTGCTCGCCGACACCGACTGCGAAGACTTCGAAGCCGCGCTCGCCGCCAACGTGCTCGGCCCGTTCCGCCTGACCAAGGCGCTGCTCGGCCTGCTCGCCGCGTCGGCGCGCGAGGCCGGCGACGCCGGCGCGCGCGCGCTCGTCGTCACCGTCACGAGCGATGCCGCCGTCACGCCTTATGCCGGCTGGGGCGCATACGGCGCGAGCAAGGCGGCGCTGCTGCAGATGAGCCGCATCTGGCACGAGGAGCTCGCGCCGCACGGCGTCGCCGTCGTCGCGCTCGACCCCGGCGACATGGACACGCCGCTGCACGCCGCCGCCGTTCCCGACGCCGACCCGGCGACGCTGAAGCGGCCGCGCGACGCGGCGCGCGAGATCGTCGAGCGCATCGATGCCGAGCGCGCGGCGCGCCGGCTCTCACCGGCCGACAGCGCGGCGGCTGCGATCGGCGCGGGCGGTGTCAGCGCCGCGATCGAAGCCGGCGGCATGCGGCCGGCGATCGAAGGAAGCGCGACGTGAAGGCCGCGGCGCTGGCGCGGCAGCGGCCGGGCGACGCGCGCCTGCTCGTCGTCGACGCCGCCGGCCGTATCGCCCACCACGCGCGCAGCGCGCTTGCCGATCTCCTCGTCCGCGGCGACCTCGTCGTTGCCAACGACGCGGCGACGCTGCCGGCGAGCCTCGCCGGTCGCCATGTCGCGAGCGGCGCCGCGATCGAGGTGCGCCTCGCCGGCCGGCGCTCGCTCGGCGAGGACGACGTCGAGCGCTTCGTCGCCGTCGTCTTCGGCGCCGGCGACTGGCGCACCCGCACCGAGGACCGCGCGGCGCCGACGCCGCTACGCGCCGGCGATGCGCTCGCGCTCGGGCCGCTCGCGGCGACCATCGTCCGCGTCCTCGACGCGCCGCGCCTGATCGAGCTTCGCTTCAGCGGCAGCGCCGACGCGATCCGCGCCGGCATCGCCCGCCACGGTCGGCCGGTGCAGTACGCGCACCTCGCCGCGCCGCTCGCGCTCTGGGACGTGTGGACGGCGATCGCGGCTCGGCCGGTCGCGTTCGAGGCGCCCTCGGCCGGCTTCGTCATCGACTGGCAGCTGCTCGACCGGCTCGCGCGGCGCGGCGTCGGCTTCGCCACGCTGACGCACGCCGCCGGCCTGTCGTCGACCGGCGATCACGCCCTCGACGCACGCCTGCCGTTCGACGAGCCGTACCACGTGCCGGCAGCGACGGTCGCTGCGGTGCGCGCGGCGCAGCAGCGCGGCGATCGCGTCGTCGCCCTCGGCACGACCGTCGCGCGCGCGCTCGAGCACGCCGCCGCGCAGCCGCACGGGCTGCGCGCCGGGGCCGGCATCGCGGCCAACCGCCTCGGCCGGTCGACGCGACTAGGCGTCGTCGACGCGCTCGTCAGCGGCACGCACGAGCCGGGGTCGAGCCACCACGAATTGCTGCGCGCCTTCATCGACGAAGCGACGCTCGGCCGCGTCGACGCCGCGCTCGAATCGGCGGGCTACCTGACGCACGAGTTCGGCGATTCGGTCCTCGTCGAGCGCGCCGCTCAGCCGCGCTCGAATTTGAAGACGGCGACGCTCGCGAGCAGGTTGGGAAACGAGCGGACGACCCTGCCGGCCTGAATGCCGAACGCGTCGAGGATCGTCAGGCCGTCCTTCTTCGCCAGGATCTCGAAGTCGGCGTAGGTGCCGACGCGGATGTTCGGCGTGTCGTACCACTCGTAGGGCAGGACGCGCGTCACCGGCATGCGGCCGGCGGCGACGTGGAGGCGGTTCGGCCAGTGCGCGAAGTTCGGGAAGCTGACGATGCCGATGCGGCCGACGCGCGCCGTCTCGCGCAGCATCTTCTCGGTGTTCTTCAGGTGCTGCAGCGTGTCGAGCTGGAGGACGACGTCGAAGCTGCGGTCGTCGAACAGGGCGAGGCCTTCCTCGAGGTTGAGCTGGATGACGTTGACGCCGCGCTCATGGCAGGCGAGCACGTTGGCGTCGGCGATCTCGATGCCGTAGCCGCTGCAGCCGCGCTCGCGCTGCAGCAACGCGAGCAGCTCGCCGTTGCCGCAGCCGAGGTCGAGGACGCGCGAGCCGTGCGGCACCAGCTCGGCGATGAGCTCGATGTCCTTGCGATCGCTCATGGCAGCTCCTTCGCCAGGTTCGCGAAGCAGGCGCGCATGACGCCGTGATAGCGCGGGTCGTCGAGCAGGAACGCGTCGTGGCCGTGCGGCGCATCGATCTCGGCGTAGCTGACGTCGCGCCGGTTGTCGACCAGCGCCTTGACGATCTCGCGCGAGCGCGCCGGCGCGAAGCGCCAGTCGGTCGTGAAGCTGACCAGCTGGAACCTGCAGCGCGCCGGAGCGAACGTCGCGGTCAGGTCGCCGCCGTGCGCCGCCGCCGGGTCGAAGTAGTCGAGCGCGCGCGTGATCAGCAGGTAGGTGTTGGCGTCGAAGTACTCGCTGAACTTGTCGCCCTGATGGCGCAGGTAGGCCTCGATCTGGAACTCGATCTCCTGGGTCGAATAGCCCGGGGCGGTGCCCTGCATGCCGCGCCCGAACTTGGCCTCCATCGAATCGTCGGAGAGGTAGGTGATGTGGCCGATCATCCGCGCCACCGTCAGGCCGCGCTTCGGCACGACGCCGCGCTCGCCGTAGTGGCCGCCGTGGAAGTCGGGGTCGGTGACGATCGCTCGTCGCGCGACCTCGTTGAAGGCGATGTTCTGCGCCGACAGGTTCGGCGCCGTCGCGACCGCGACGCACTGGCGCAGCCGATCGGGATAGCGCAGCGACCAGGCGAGCGCCTGCATGCCGCCGAGGCTGCCGCCGAGCACGGCCGCGAGCTTGGCGATGCCGAGCGCGTCGATCAGGCGCGCCTGCGCGTCGACCCAGTCCTCGACCGTGACGACCGGAAAGTCGCTGCCGTAGGCGCGGCCGTTCGCGGCCGGATCGGGGTTCGGGCTGGCCGGCCCGGTCGAGCCGAAGCACGAGCCCGGGTTGTTGACGCCGATGACGAAAAAGCGCTCGGTGTCGAGCGGCTTGCCCGGGCCGACGAGGTTGTCCCACCAGCCCTCGCTCTTCGCCTTGCCGGCATAGGTGCCGGCGACGTGATGCGAGGCGTTGAGCGCGTGGCAGACGAGGACGGCGTTGCTGCGGCTCGCGTTCAGCGTGCCGTAGGTCTCGTAGGCGAGGCTGTAGTCGCGCAGGACCGAGCCGCTGGCGAGCGGCAGCGGCGCGGCGAAATGCATCGATTGCGGCTGGACGTCGCCAAGGGAGCTCATCGGCACACGGGCATGAAAAAACCCGGCGCCGCCAAAGCGGGACACCGGGTTCGTGCGTCCTGTCTTTAGCCGAATTTATAGAGCGCCCGCAAGCCGGAACAAATCGGCGCTTCGAGGGCGAGTATAGCGACGACCCTTCGGCGCGCCGGCTGCGGCGCGGCCGGCCTGGCCGCGCCTCAGCGGCCGCGGTCGTTGCTGGCGGCGGCGAAGAGATCCTTGGCGAACTCGGGCTGCGTCGACTGGTAGCGGCGGGCAAGCGCGAGCAGGTCGTCGCGGCTGCGCGCGTCGCGGCGGGCGGCGCGGTCGACGGCGAGCTTGGCGCGCACCGCCTCCAGCCAGGCCGGCAGGCCGGTGCGGATGTGCGGGTCGGCGCCGAACAGCCACGACACCGCGCTGCCGAGCCAAAGGGCGCCGCGCGGCGCCGCGGGCAACGGCGGGACCATAACGCTGACTTTTTGCATGGACATGGGCTACTCCTGAACGGCGTCGCGCACGGAAAACACGCGACGCCGTTAGACTAGGGTTTTCCCTAGTCATTGGGAAATTGCCATTCCGAACCCCGCCATCACCGCCATGAATGCGACCGGGCAGACGTCACGCCCTGGCCTCCCGGGATGAACTTCCGCACCCTCGACCTCAACCTGCTGCGCGTCTTCGGCGCCGTGATGGTCGAGCGCAACGTCACGCGCGCCGCCGCCCAGCTGGCGATGACGCAGCCGGCGGTGAGCAACGCGCTGCGCCGCCTGCGCGAGGCGACCGGCGACGAGCTGTTCTTCACCGTCCCCGGCGGCGTCCTGCCGACGGCGCAGGCCGAAGCGCTCTGGCCCGAGGTCCGCGCCGCGCTCGACAGCCTCCGCCACGCCTTCGATCCGCAGGGCTTCGAGCCGACCCGCGACGAGCGCAGCTTCGCGCTGGCGATGGCCGACGCGACCGCGACCGTGCTCATGCCGGCGCTGATCGGCGCGCTCGTCGGCCGGCACGCGCGCAGCGACCTGCGCGTCCTGCCGCTGGCCTCGCGCGATCCGCGGCCGCAGCTCGAGACCGGCGGCGCCGACCTCGCCCTCGGCTTCTTCCCCGAGGTGGCAGCCGCGCTCGCCGCCGAGGGCTCGCGCGCGTCGGCGGCGCTCGAGCCGCTCTACGCCTGCGAGTACGTCTGCGTCATGCGCCGCGATCACGCCCTGGCTGCGCAGCCGACGCTGTCGCTCGACGACTACGGCAGCGCCGAGCACGTTCGTGTCAGCTTCGCCGGACGGCCGCGCGGCTTCGTCGACGAATCGCTCGCCGCGCTCGGCCGCAGCCGGCGCGTCGTCCTCACGGTGAGCCAGTTCGCGACCGCCGCGCGCGTCGTCCACGACTCGGACCTGCTCTCGGTGCTGCCGCGCAGCTTCGTCGCCGCGAGCGGACTCGCCGACGGCCTGACCGTCCGCGCCGCGCCCTTCGGTCTGCCGCGCATCGAGGTCGGCATGCTCTGGCACCGGCGCCACGAGCGCGACCCGGCGCAGCGCTGGCTGCGCGACACCGTCGAAGAGGTCGTCAAGGGCCTCGGCATCGGCGAGGCGCGCGGTCGCGCGCCGGTGCTGCAGCGCGAGCGGATCGCCGATCCGGCCTGACCGGCGCGCGGCGCCGGGCGACCGCCCGACCCGTCCGAGCGGCGCAGGCGGCGTTCCGGGCCGAGAATCGGCGCGCCACCTCGCCGAGGAGTCGCCATGCCCTGGTTCGACGGATTCGAAAGCGGCCTTCATTCCGTCGGCGCGGTCGAGCTGTTCGCGCGCATCGGCGGCGACCGCGCGAAGCCGCCGCTCCTGCTCCTGCACGGCTACCCGCAGACGCACGCGATGTGGCATCGCGTCGCGCGCGAGCTCGCCGCCGACTTCGCCCTCGTCATCCCCGACCTGCGCGGCTACGGCGATTCGACCAAGCCGCTGCCGGCGGCGACGCCCGAGCTCGACCACGCGCAGCACAGCAAGCGGGCGATGGCCGCCGACATGGTCGCGCTGATGCGCTCGCTCGGCCACGAGCGCTTCGCCGTGGTCGGCCACGACCGCGGCGGCCGCGTCGCGCACCGGCTCGCCCTCGACCATCCCGAGCACGTCGAGCGCCTCGCCGTGATCGACATCGTGCCGACGCTCGACATGTACGAGTCGACCGACATGCGCTTCGCGAGCTGGTACTACCACTGGTTCTTCCTGATCCAGCCGGCGCCGCTGCCCGAGCGGATGATCGGCGGCGACCCGGCCTTCTACCTGCGCTGGACGCTCGGCGGCTGGGGCAACCCGAGCCTCTCGTTCATCGAGCCCGAGGCGCTCGCCGAGTACGAGCGCTGCTTCTGCCGCGCCGACGCGATCCACGCCGCCTGCGAGGATTACCGCGCCTCGGCGTCGATCGACCTCGAGCACGACCGCGCCGCGCGCGCCGCCGGCGAGAAGGTCGCCTGCGAGATGCTCGTGCTGTGGGGCACGCGCGGCGTCGTCGGCCGGCTCTACGATCCGCTCGCCCTCTGGCGCGCCCGATGTGCCGGCACGGTCGAGGGCGAGGCGCTGCCGGCGGGCCACTTCATCGCCGAAGAGCTTGCCGACGACACCGTCACGCGCCTGCGCACCTTCCTGAAGCGCTGAGGCGACGGCGGCGCTTACCATCGCGCCACTTCGCGGCAGGAGCTCGCATGTTCCTCTGGCTCAACCGGCTCGACCAGCATTTTCCGATCCGCTACTCGGCGTGGGCGCTGTGCTTCGTCGGCCTGCTCGCGAGCGCGTTCGCGTGGGCGAAGATGGGCATGGACGCGTGGCTCGTCGTCATCTTCCTCGGCCTGGTCCTGATCGGCGTCCGCGACGTGCGCCAGAAGCGCCACGCGGTCCTGCGCAACTATCCGGTGATCGGCCACCTGCGCTTCCTGCTCGAGTTCATCCGGCCGGAGATGCGCCAGTACTTCATCGAGAGCGACAGCGAGGCGGCGCCGTTCTCGCGCCAGCAGCGCTCGCTCGTCTACCAGCGCGCCAAGGGCGATTCCGACAAGCGCCCGTTCGGCACCCAGCTCGACGTCTCGGCGATCGGCTACGAGTGGATCAACCACTCGATGCAGCCGACCGTGGTCGAGACGCACGACTTCCGCGTCACCATCGGCGCGACGCGGGCGCAGCCGTACAGCGCCAGCCTCTTCAACATCTCGGCGATGAGCTTCGGCGCTCTTTCTGCCAACGCCATCCTCGCCCTCAACGCCGGCGCCAGGCGCGGCAACTTCGCCCACGACACCGGCGAAGGCTCGATCAGCCGCCACCACCGCGTCAACGGCGGCGACCTGATCTGGGAGATCGGCTCGGGCTACTTCGGCTGCTGCGCCAGCGACGGCAGCTTCTCCGAGGAGCGCTTCGCCAAGAACGCGCGCGACCCGCAGGTGAAGATGATCGAGGTCAAGCTCTCGCAGGGCGCCAAGCCCGGCCACGGCGGCGTCCTGCCGGGGCCGAAGGTGACGATCGAGATCGCCGAGGCGCGCAGCGTCCAGCCCTGGGTCGACTGCGTCTCGCCGGCATCGCACGCCGCGTTCAGGACGCCGATCGAGATGATGAAGTTCATCGACCGGCTGCGCGAGCTTTCGGGCGGCAAGCCCACCGGCTTCAAGCTCTGCATCGGCCACCCGTGGGAGTGGTTCAGCATCGCCAAAGCGATGCACGAGACCGGCATCCTGCCCGACTTCATCGTCGTCGACGGCGCCGAGGGCGGCACCGGCGCGGCGCCGCTCGAGTTCTGCGATCACGTCGGCGCGCCGCTGCAGGAAGGCCTGCTGCTCGTCCACAACACGCTCGTCGGCCTCGACCTGCGCGACAAGATCAAGATCGGCTGCGCCGGCAAGGTCGTCAGCGCCTTCGACATCGCCCGCATGCTCGCCCTCGGCGCCGACTGGTGCAACGCGGCGCGCGGCTTCATGTTCGCGCTCGGCTGCATCCAGGCGCAGACCTGCCACACCGGCGCCTGCCCGACGGGCGTGACGACGCAGGATCCGCAGCGGCAGAAGGCACTCGACGTGACGAACAAGGCCGACCGCGTCTACCACTTCCACCAGAACACGCTGCTCGCGCTGAAGGAGCTGGTGCAGGCCGCCGGCCTGCACACGCCGGCCGGGATCACCGCCGATCACATCGTCCGGCGCACCTCCGATCACGGCGTCAAGCTGCTCGCCAGCCTGCTGCCGTTCGTCAAGCCGGGCGAGCTGCTGCGCGACGAGCTGACGCTGCAGGTGTTCCGGATCTACTGGCCGATGGCGAGCGCCGCGAGCTTCAACGCGACGCCGGTGGCGGCGCCTTCGCCGCCCAGCGTCATCGTCAGCGAAGCGAAGGATCTCGCCGTCGCCTCGCGCTGAGGCGCTCCGCTCAGGGCGACAGGCTCGTGCCGATCAGGCCTTCGGCGGCGCGGTGTCGATGAAGCTCTGGCGCGCGTTCAGCTTGTCGGCCAGCCGCGCCAGGGTCGGGTGCATGCCGCGCCAGTCGATCTGGGCAAAGCGGAAGTCGAGGTAGCCGAGGGCGCAGCCGACGGCGACGTCGGCGAGCGTCATGTGGATGCCGGTGCACCACGGCTTCGCGGCAAGGCCGGTGGCGACGGCCTCGAGCGAGGCGTCGACCTTCTTCATCTGGCGGTCGATCCAGGGCTGCGAGCGCTGCTCGGCGCTGCGCCCCGGCCAGTTCGCCTCGAGACGGGCGAGGATGGCGGCGTCGACGATGCCGTCGGCGAGCGCTTCCCAGGTGCGCACCTCGGTGCGCTCGCGGTTCGGCTCGGGGATCAGCCGGGCGAGCGGCGAGCGCGCGTCGAGGTACTCGACGATGACGCGCGAGTCGAACACCGCCTCGCCGCCTTCCATGACGAGGCACGGCACCTTGCCGAGCGGGTTCGACGCCAGGATCGCGTCGCTGCCCCAGACGTCCTCCTCGACGAACTGGTAGTCAAGCTTCTTTTCGGCCATGACGATGCGCACCTTGCGCACGTACGGGCTGTTGAGCGAACCGATGAGTTTCATGGCTGGGACGGGCCGCTTCCTTGGTCGATGGCTACGTTTCGTTTCATTCTAGGGTCAGCGCGGATAATGGCCGGCTCGCCGTGGCGGGCCGCCGTGGCCGAGACGCCGCGCCGACGAGCCACCCGCAAGATGCACGCCTCGCCCCTCACCGCGCTGTCCCCGCTCGATGGCCGCTACGCCGGCAAGCTCGATTCCCTCCGGCCATGGCTTTCCGAGTACGGCCTGCTGCGCTGCCGGGTCCGGGTCGAGGTCGAGTGGTTCGTCGCCCTGGCGTCGGCGGGCCTGGCCGGGCTGGCGCCGATCGCGCCGGCGGCAATCGAGTTCCTGAGCCGCCTCGTCGCCGATTTCTCGATCAGCGACGCCGAGGCGATCAAGGCGATCGAGCAGCGTACCAACCACGACGTCAAGGCGGTCGAGTACTGGCTCGCCGAGCGCTTCGCCGCCGAGCCGTCGCTGGCCGGCGCGACCGGCTTCATCCACTTCGCCTGCACCAGCGAGGACATCAACAACACCAGCCACGCGCTGATGCTCGAGGCGGCGCGGCGCGAGGTCTTGCTGCCCGCGCTCGACGCGCTCGTCGCCCGCCTCGCCGCGCTCGCCCGGGAGCACGCCGCGCAGCCGATGCTGGCGCGGACGCACGGCCAGACGGCGAGCCCGACGACGCTCGGCAAGGAGATCGGCAACGTCGCCGTGCGCCTGGCGCACGCGCGCGCCGGCATCGCCGCGGTCGCGCTGCGCGCCAAGATGAACGGCGCCGTCGGCAACTACAACGCCCACGTCGCCGCCTACCCCGACTTCGACTGGCAAACGTTCGCGCGCCGCGTCGTCGAGGAGCGCCTCGGCCTCGCCTTCAACGCCCACACGACACAGATCGAGCCGCACGACGCGATGGCCGAGCTGTTCGACGCCGTCAAGCGCTGCAACACGATCCTGATCGACTGGGCGCGCGACGCCTGGGGCTACATCAGCCTCGGCTACTTCACGCAGAAGGCGATCGCCGGCGAGATCGGCTCGAGCACGATGCCGCACAAGGTCAACCCGATCGACTTCGAGAACGCCGAAGGCAACCTCGGCCTCGCCAGCGCCCTCTTCGCCCACATGAGCGAGAAGCTGCCGATCTCGCGCTTCCAGCGCGACCTCAGCGACAGCACGGTGCTCCGAAACCTCGGCGTCGCCTTCGGCCACACCGTCCTCGCCTGCGATTCGCTCGCCCGCGGCATGGCCAAGATCGGCGTCGGCACGGCGACGATCGACGCCGACCTCGACGCCGCCTGGGAAGTGCTTGCCGAGCCGGTGCAGACGGTCATGCGCCGGCACGGCATCGACGAGCCGTACGAGCAGCTGAAGGCGCTGACGCGCGGCAAGGCGATCACGCAGGACGTGCTGCACGCATTCATCCGTGGCCTGGCGATCCCGGCGGCCGAGCGCGATCGCCTGCTCGCCCTCACGCCGCGCGGCTACGTGGGCCTGGCGGCGACGCTGGCGCTCAGTGCGGCCGCCGCGGCCGGCTCGGCCGGCGCGACGACCGCGGCCGGCGCGACCAACGCAACCAGGGCGACCGCCGCGACCGGCGCGACGACCGCGACCGCGTCGGCGACGCCCGCAGCCACGCCGGCGAAGGCGCGGCGATGAGCTTCGTCGCGGCGCTGGCGCGCGCCGAGCGGGCCAACCGCTCGCTCCTCTGCGTCGGCCTCGATCCCGACCCGGCGCGCTTTCCCGGCGCCATGCGCGGCGACGCGGCGCGGATCTTCGAGTTCTGCGCCGCGATCGTCGACAGGACGAAGGACCTCGTCATCGCCTTCAAGCCGCAGATCGCCTACTTCGCCGCCCACGGCGCCGAGGCGCAGCTCGAGCGGCTGATCGCCTACATCCACGACACCGCGCCCGGCGTGCCGGTGATCCTCGACGCCAAGCGCGGCGACATGGGCTCGACCGCGGAGCAGTACGCGTGCGAGGTCTTCGTCCGCTACCGCGCCGACGCGGTGACGCTGTCGCCGCTGCTCGGCTTCGATTCGATCGAGCCGTATCTCCGCCACGAAGGCAAGGGCGCGATCCTGCTCTGCCGCACCTCGAACCCGGGCGGCGCCGACCTGCAGGATCTTCGCCTCGAGTCGGGGGAGCGGGTCTACGAGCGCATCGCCCGCCTCGCCGCGAGCACGTGGAACACGGGCGGCGAGCTCGGCCTCGTCGTTGGCGCGACCTATCCCGCCGAGATCGCGCGCGTGCGCGAGATCGCGCCGGCGCTGCCGCTGCTGATCCCCGGCATCGGCGCGCAGGGCGGCGATCCGGCCGCGACCGTGCGCGCCGGCTGGCGCGGCAGCGCCGAGCGGACGACGGCGCCGATCATCGTCAGCTCGTCGCGCGCCGTGCTCTACGCCGGCAGCGGCGCCGACTACGCCGAGGCCGCGCGCGCCGCCGCCGAAGCAGCGCGCGGCGAGCTCGCCGCGGCCCTCGTCTGACGCAGCGAAGCCGAAGCGCGTGAGCGACCGCAGCGCGACCTTCCTCGGCGGCGACGGCGCACCCGAGGCGGCGTTTCGCATCGTCGGCCGGGCCTGCTTTCTCGCCGCGTCGGGAACGGCGCTCGCGGCAGCGGCGATCCTGGCCTTGTCGACGTCGGCGCTGACCGGCGCCATTCGCTTCGCGCTGGTCGCGAGCCTGCTCGTCTACGCCGCGCTCACCGCCTGGACGTGCCGGCGCAGCCGGCGCCGGACGATCGCGCTGCGCGAGTCGCTCTACGCTGCCGCGCTCGGCGCGATGCTGCTCGCCGGCGCGGTCGCCGTCGGCCTGCGCGATGGCCTGCGCGATCCGGTGCTCGGCATGCTGCCGCTGGTCGTCTGCGTGATGGGCGCGGTGGCCAGCGTTCGCATCGGCGTCGTCCTCGCCGTCGCGGCGGTCGCCGAGCTGCTCGTGCTGGCCTTGCTCGAACGGCGTGGCATCACCGCGCCGGGCGGCGCCGCCAATCCGCTCTCGCTGATGTTTCTGCTGCAGTGCCTCGTCATCGGCGGCGCCCTGGCGTCGGGCGCCCTGGTCGCGCGCGTCGTCGCCCACTACCTCGCCGCCGCCGCCGAGCGCGAGCGCAAGACGATCAGCCTGCTTCGCCTCGCCGCCGACCTGCACTGGGAGCAGGACCGCGAATTCCGCTTCACCCACGTCGCCGACCCGCACGGCCTGATCGACGAAGCGCAGCTGCAGGCGCAGATCGGCTGCACGCCGTGGCAGACGAAGGGGATCAGCATGAGCGCGGCGCAGCTCGACGCGCACCGCGCCGACCTCGAGGCGCATCGCCCGTTCAGCGGCCTGCTCGTGCGCCGCCACGACGCGCAGGGACGCAGCCGCGTCTACAGCGTCAGCGGCGAGCCGCGCTTCGGCGCCGACGGCGCCTTCGCCGGCTACTGGGGCGTCGCCCGCGATGTCACCGAGGAGCTGCGCGCGCAGCGCGCCTCGGTCGCGAGCGAGACGCGCTATCGCGAGCTGTTCGAGCGCTCGCCCTCGCCGCTCTATCTGCATCGGCGCGGCGTCATCTACGACGCCAACCCGGCGGCGGCGCGCCTGTTCGGCTTTGCCACGCCCGAGGCGATGCACGGCCTGCGCCTGATCGACCTGTTCGCGCCGGCGCACCAGGAACGCGTCGCGCAGCGGATCGCCGAGCTCGAGACCTTGCCGGTCGGCCAGGGCACCCCCGTCAGCGACTTCCAGGCGCGCCGCGCCGACGGCCGCCGCATCAACGTCCAGGCGACCGGCGTTCGCGTCGATTCCTCGGGCGGCCCGGCGACGCTCTCGATCCTGTTCGACATCACCGCGCGCGAGGCGGCCGAAGCGGCGCTGCGCCGTTCCGAGGCGATGTTGTCGCACCTGGTCGCGACCAGCCCGGATTGCATCACGCTGTCGGAGCTGACGAGCGGCCGTCACGCGATGGTCAACGCCGCCTTCACCCGCCTCACCGGCTACGCCGCCGACGAAGTCGTCGGCAAGACCGCGACCGAGCTCGGCCTCTGGCGCGATCTGCGCGACCGCGACCGCCTGCGCGCGGCGATGGAGGCCTCCGGCCGCATCGACGAGATGCCGGCGACGCTGCAGCGGCGCTCGGGCGGCGTCGCCTCGGTCCTCGTCTCGGCGGCGCGCTTTCGCATGGACGGGCGCGACTACATGGTCGTCAACGCACGCGACGTCACCGAGAGCGAGCGGACCCGCCTCGAGCACGCGGCGATCCTCGAGCGCGCGTCGATCGGCATCGCCCTGACGCGCGACCGCCGCTTCGTCCAGGCCAATCCGCGCTGGGAGGCGATCTTCGGCTGGGCCACCGGGACGATGGTCGGCGAGCCCGGCTCGGCGGTGTGGCTCGACGCCGACGACTACGCCGAGATCGGCCGCGTCGCCGGCCCCGTGCTCGCCGCCGGCGCGCCGTTCGAGATCGAGCGCGAGATGCGCAGGAAGGACGGCAGCCGGTTCTGGTGCCGCATCCTCGGCCAGCCGGTCGATCCGCTGCGCCCGGACCAGGGCGGCACGATCTGGATCGCCGACGACATCACCGAGCGGCGCCGCCTCGACGCCGCGCTCGCCGCCGCACGCGACGCCGCCGAGGCGGCGAGCCGCGCCAAGAGCGCATTCCTCGCCAACACCAGCCACGAGATCCGCACGCCGCTGAACGGCCTGCTCGGCCTGGCGCGTCTGGCCCTCCGCGAATCGATCGACGGGGCGGTGCGGCGCCAGTACCTCGAGCAGATCTTCGAGAGCGCGCGCGGCCTCGAGGGCATCCTCTCCGACATCCTCGACTTCTCGAAGATCGAGGCCGGCAAGTTCACCCTCGACGACGCCGTCTTCGACCTGCGCGAGACGCTCGCCGGCGTGCACGCGTCGTACCGCTCGCTCGCCGAGGCGAAGGACCTCGCGCTCGAGCTAGCGGTCGACCCCGGCTTGCCGCCGCGCGTTCGCGGCGATCCGGTGCGGGTGCGCCAGATCCTCGGCAACTTCATCACCAACGCGGTCAAGTTCACGGCCGGCGGCACGGTCCGGATCGAGGCCGCGCCGAGCGAGGCCGGCGTGCGCCTGGCGGTCGTCGACAGCGGCACCGGCATCGATGCCGCCCACCTCGATCAGCTGTTCCAGCCGTTCTCGCAAGGCGACGCGTCGACGACGCGACGCTTCGGCGGCACCGGCCTCGGCCTGTCGATCTGTCGCCAGCTCGCGCGCCTGATGGGCGGCGAGGTCGGCGTCGCCAGCAGCGTCGGCGTCGGCAGCACCTTCTGGGCCGAGCTGCCGCTGGCGCCGGCCGAGGCGGGCAGCGACGGCGACGACGCCGAAGCGGTCGAGACCGAGCGGCTGCGCGCGGCGCGCGTCCTCCTCGTCGAGGACAACCCGGTCAACATGATGATCGCCGCGGCGACGCTGGCGCAATGGGGCATCGACGTCGAGGAAGCGCGCGACGGCCGCATGGCGATCGCCGCCGTCGAGGCGGCGGCGCGCGGCGGCCGCCCGTTCGACCTCGTCCTGATGGATGTGCAGATGCCGGTGATGAGCGGCCACGAGGCGACGCGCGAGCTGCGCAAGGCCTGGAGCCCGGCGGCGCTGCCGATCATCGCCCTCACCGCCGCGGCGCTCGTCTCCGAGCGCGAGCTCGCCCTCGCCTCCGGAATGAACGACTTCCTGACCAAGCCGATCGACGGCCCGAAGCTGCGTCAGGTCCTTGCGCGCCACATGGCGCACAAGGACCTGGCGTCCCTTGCTGCGCAAGGGACGCCACTGACAAGATTGCTCCCGCCCCAACCCCTCCCTCCGTGAGGGAGGGGCCGGCCCCGTCGGGGCCGCGCTGCGCTGCCGACGCGCGGTGCCGGCTTACAGCCGCAGAGGCAGCTCGCGCAACCGTTTGCCCGTCAGGGCAAAGAGGGCGTTCGCCAGTGCGGGCGCGAGCGGCGGCGTGGCGATCTCGCCGACGCCGCCGGGGCTGCGCGTGCTGTCGACGAGATGGGTCTCGACGCGCGGCGCCTCGCCGAGGCGGAGCACCGGATAGCTCGGGAAGTTGGTCTGCTGGACGACGCCGCCGACGATGTCGATGCGGCCGTCGAGCGCCGCCGACAGCGCGAAGATGACCGCGCCTTCCATCTGCTGGGCGACGATGCCGGGGTTGACGACGGTGCCGATGTCGGCGGCGCAGACGACGCGGTGGACGCGCGGCCGGCCGTTCTCGATCGACGCCTCGACGACCTCGGCGACGATGCTGCCGAACGACTCGTGCACGGCGACGCCGCGCGCGCGCCCCGCCTCGAGCGGACGCGATCGCCCCTGGCCGGGCCAGCCGGCGCGCTCGGCCGCCAGGCGCAGCACGGCGGCGTGGCGCGGCGACTCCCTCAGTAACGCCAGGCGATAGTCGACCGGATCGCGACCGGCGGCGTGGGCGAGCTCGTCGATGAACGACTCGATGAAGAAGGCGTTGTGCGAATGGCCGACCGAGCGCCAGTAGCCGATCGGCACGCCGCTCAGCGTCGCGACGTGGGCGATGCGCTGGTTCGGGATGGCGTAGAGCTGATCGAAGAGGCCCTCGCTCGTCGTCTTGTCGGGCGTGTCGACCGGGCCGGCGAGGTGCGGAATGCCGCGCTCCATCCAGCGCGGCGTGATCGCGTCGCCGGCGCTCGTGACGCGCAAGGTCTGCGGCATGCCGTCGGCGCCGAGCCCGGCGCGCAGGATCGCGACCGCGGCCGGCCGGTAGAAGTCGTGCATGAGGTCTTCTTCGCGCGACCAGATCAGCTGCACCGGCCGACCGCCGGTCTCGAGCGCGATGCGCACCGCCTGGCCGACGAAGTCGACGTCGAGACGCCTGCCGAAGCCACCGCCGAGGTAGGTGACGTGGACGATGACGGCGTCTTCGTCGACGCCGGCGACGCTCGCCGCGATCGCCCGCGCGAGACCGGGCACCTGTGTCGGCGCCCAGACCTCGACCTGGCCGGCGGCGACGCGCGCCGTGCAGTTGATCGGCTCCATCGCGGCATGGGCGAGGTAGGGCGCGCGGTAGGTCTGCTCGACCTGGCGCGCCGCCCTGGCCTCGGCACCGGCGATGTCGCCGCGGCCGTGGAAGGCGAAGCCGCCTTCGCCGCTCGCGGCGGCGCGCGCGCTCGCCTCGAGCTGCGCCATGACGACGGCGCTGTCGAGCGCGCCGGCGGGACGCTGCTGCCACTCGACCTTGAGCGCCGCGGCGCCGCGCTGCGCGTGCCACCAGGTGCGGCCGACGACGGCGAGCGCCGCCGTCGAGCCGGCATACGGGCCGAGGCGGACGACGCGCTCGACGCCGGCGAGCGCGAGCGCCGGCGCGACGTCGACCGCGCCCGGGCTGCCGCCGAGCATCGGGCAATGGCGGATCGCCGCGAAGACGAGGCCGGACGGGCGGACGTCGATGCCGAAGCGCGCCGAGCCGTCGCTCTTGGCGGCGGCGTCGATGCGCGGCGCCGCGGTGCCGATCAGACGCCATTCCTCGCGCCGCTTCAGGCGCACCGCGCCGGTCGGCGTCGCCGCCGCCATGCGCGCGAGCTCGCCGTAGTGCGCCGAGCTGCCGGCCGGATGGCTGACGACGCCGTCGCGGACGACGATCTCGCCGGCTGGCTGCTTCCACGCGATCGACGCCGCGCCGACCAGGCGCGCCCGCGCCGTCGCCGCGGCGACGCGCAGGACGTCCCAAGCGTCGACGACGCTCGACGAGCCGCCGGTGAGGTTGATGCCGAGCTCGCGCGCGACCTTGGCGACGACCCACTGGCCGGCCTTCGCCGGCGTGCTCTCGTTGCCGGGCTCGGTCTCGCGCGGATGGAAATAGGGCACGCTCGCGACCATCGTCGCGACGTTGCCGTAGAGCCGGTCCGGGCCGGCCTGGACGATGCGAACCCGCGCGAGCGGCACGTCGAGCTCGTCGGCGACGAGCATGGCGAGCGCGGTGTGCGTGCCCTGGCCCATCTCGCTCCGGTTCATCGCCAGCATCACCGCGCCGTCGGCGCCGATCTTGATCCAGCCGTTGAGGCTGACCTCGCCTTCGTCGACCGCCAGCGCATCGACCGCGCCGAGCCGGTCGCGCGGCGGCAGCAGGCCCCAGCCGACGACGAGCGCGCCGGCCGCACCGACGCCGCTGACGAGGAGCGCGCGGCGCTTCATCCGGGCTCGGCAGCCGCGGCGCGGATGGCGACGCGCATGCGCGGATACGTGCCGCAGCGGCAGACGTTGCCGATCGCGGCGTCGATCTCGGCGTCGCTCGGGCGGCGGTTCTTCGCGATCAGCGCGGCGGCGGCCATCAGGATGCCGCTCTGGCAGTAGCCGCACTGCGGCACCTGGTGCGCGACCCAGGCGCGCTGCAGCGGGTGCGGCGCGGCGGCGCTGCCGAGCGCCTCGATCGTGACGACGCGCCGTCCCTGCAGCGCGCCGATCGGGACGACGCACGAGCGCACCGCCTCGCCGTCGACGTGGACCGTGCAGGCGCCGCAAGCGGCGACGCCGCAGCCGAACTTGGTTCCGGTCAGGCCGAGCAGGTCGCGCAGCGCCCAGAGCAGCGGCAGGGCCGGGTCGGCCAGCGCGTCGGGCAAAGGGCGCGCGGCGCCGTTGACGAAGATCTCCATCGCTCGCTCGCAGGAAGGGGAAGGCGATTGTGGCGGCAGCGAGTCAGGCGTCTGTCAAGCCGTCGACGCGGCGTCGATCTCGGCCAGAATGAGGGCCGGCGCACTTCTCACGTGCGTCGTCGTCTGTCGGAAAGCCGAGATGCCCGCAATGATTCGATCGATCTGCGCTGCCGCCGTCGCTGCCGGCGCCTTGCTCCTCGGTGGCGGCGCCGCAGCGCAGAACGCGGTCCTCTACGGCCTCCTCGACGGCGCCGGCAGCCGCGTCAAGCCGGTCGGCGTCGCCGGCCACGCCTGGCAGCTCGACAGCGGCGACATGACGCGCAGCTTCATCGGCGTGCGCGGCAGCGAGGACCTCGGCGGCGGCCTGCGCGCGGTCTTTCGCCTCGAGTCGTACCTGCGCCTCGACGTCGGCGCCGCCGGCCGCGCCGAGGGCGACGCGTACTGGGCGCGCGAGGCGAGCGTCGGCCTGTCGGGCTCGTTCGGCACGACCGTCCTCGGCCGCGTGCCGACGCCGCTCTTCCTCTCGACGATCGCCTTCAATCCGTTCGGCGAGTCGATCGCGTTCTCGCCGGCGGTGCGCCAGTACTTCGGCGGCGCCGTCCTCGGCGACACGCGCTGGAACAACGCGATCTCGTACACCAACAACGCACGCGACCCGCTGCGCGTCGTCTTCGCCGCCAACGCCGACGAGTCGACGCTCGCCGGTTCGAACGGCCACAACGTCGGTGCCAGCGTCTCCTACATCACCGGCCCGTTCGCGGTGACGGCGGTCGCCGAGCGCGTCCGCAACAGCGATCAGCCGCTGCCGGCCGGCTTCGACCGGCAGATCGTGCTGCAGGCCGGCGCGACCTACGACTTCAAGCTCGTTCGCGTCTACGGCCAGGTCGGCCGCGTCAAGACCGACGCGTTGACCGACGCGCGCACGACCTCCTACCAGCTCGGCGCTGCCGTGCCGATCGGCAACAGCCTGATCCTCGTCGCCTACGGGCGCGCCCACACGACGACGCCGCTGCTCGCCACGACCGACCGCACGACGTCGATCGCCTACGACTACTTCCTCTCCAAGAACACCGACATCTACGTCGCCGCGCTGTACGAGAAGCTGAGCTTCGTCTCGTCGGGCAACACGATCGCCGGCGGCGTCCGCGTCCGCTTCTAGCGCGCGGCTAGTCCAGGATCACCTCGGCGCGGACGGCGCCGGCGCGCTCGGCACGGGCCGAGAGCGCGAGGCGCGTTCCCTGCGGGGCGCGGACGACCCATTCGCCGACGGCGCGATCGGCGGTGATGTCCTTGGTCGGCAGGAAGGCGTTGAGCGAGCTCTTCGGCGCGTGCCCCTCGAGCTGCGGCCCTTCCATGCGCGGCTTGCCGCTGACGAGCGAGACCGAGCGGTCGTTCTCGGGCAGGTGGATCTCGAACATCACGCCGCGCACGGTCTTTCGCGCCAGCGCGCGCTTGGTCACGTAGGCCGGCAGCCAGCCGCTGTTGGCGACGGCGATGCGGACGCGCCAGGTGTCGGGGCCGAGCGCGCGCACCTCGGTGCGCAGCAGCTCGAGCCGGGGCAGCGAGAGCGCGATCGTCGTCATCCACTTCGGGAAGCGCGCCGCTTCCCTCTCGCGCAGATGCGGCGGCGGGTTGCGCCAGTAGTTCATCTTGTCCCAGCCGCCGATCTCGACCTGGCCGAGCTGCGGGTGCATGAAGGGCTTCCAGTCGACGTGGGCCTGGCCGCCGCAGTGGTCGTCACTCCACTTGATGAGCTTGAGGTCGTCCTCGACCGGGTGCTCGCGGTACCAGTCGATCCACTTGTAGTCGGTGATCCCGGCTTCGACGTTCGGCGCCCAGATCTCGACCACCCAGAAGAGCGCGCCGAGGTGCTCGTAGACCCAGTCCTGGGTGCCGCTGATCACGTCCTTCGGGTGGTACTTGAAGTCGTGCCAGATGCTGATCGCCGGATAGCCCGTCGTCTTCGCGCCGATCTCGCTGAAGCGCTTGATCGACCACAGGTCCTCCGGGATCATGTCGTCGTCGCTCTGCGTTCCCATCGGCCTCAGGATCACGCCGCTGTGGGTGTGATAGCTGATCGCCGCGCCGATGTTCTTGTGCGAGACGATGAAGTCGACCATCGCTTTCACCTCGGGCTCGCTGGTCGGGTAGTCGCCCGCGCCCGTCTGCTCGTGCTCCTGGCGCCAGCCCGACGGAAAGTTGCGATTGAGGTCGAGGCCCTCGAGATCGGAGTTGACCTTGATCGTCAGGCCGTCGTAGTTCCTGACCAGCCCCTCGGGCATGAGGCGGAAATACTCGCCGCCGAATTCGCCCGGCTGGCGCGCGACCATGAGGCGCGGATCCTGCTCGCACTTCTTCCACGTGCCGTGCGGATCGGCGACGCGCATGAAGAGGATGCGACCGTCGCCGTCGATGTCCTCGGCGGTGAGGCCGTCGACCGGCTCCTCGTCGAACGGATAGCGCCGCGTCGACGAGCGGATGTGGCGCGGCCGGTCAGCGAGCGCGAGCTCGGCACCGTCGGGGTTGAGGCGCGGGCAAAGGTAGACCGCACGCGTGTCGAGGAGCTGCGTGATCTCGGCGTCGCTGCCGTGCTTCGTCAGCAGCTCGTTGAGGAAGTAGAGCACCGCCGTCGACGCGGTCAGCTCGGCGGCGTGGATGTTGCCGTCGGCCCAGAACGCCGGCTTGTCCTCGGCCGCGCCGGTCGCGAGGTTGGTCAGCGTCGCCACCCAGATGTCGCGCCCTTCGAAGCTCTTGCCGATCGAGCGGATCGCCGCCAGCGTCGGGAACGCCTGGGCGTATTCGAACAGCAGCTTGGTCAGCTCGTCGTGCTTGTAGAACGAATCGAAGCGAGGCGTCGGGGCGGCGGTGGTCGTCATGTTTCCTGGGGTGGCCCCGGAGTGATGCGCGCTGCATTGTCTCCAAACGTCGGCGGCTTTCATCGGCCGCGGCGACCCGAAGCGGCGGATGCTCCGGAGACCTGTCCGCGGCTCAGCCGCCTCGTGCCTCTCGACGCAAGCAGTCCAACGGCGCGCCATCGACGAACACCCGGATCTCGCCCGGAGCGAACGCCTGCCAGCGCTCGTCCTTCGTCAGCGGCTCGGTGACGACGACGGCGACGCGGTCGCGCGGCGACGTCTGCTCGGCGAAATCGACGGTGACGTCCTCGTCCTGCAGCGAGGCGCGCGCGAACGGATGCTGGCGGACGATGTGGTGCAGGTTCGTCGAGCAGTGCGCCCAGAGCGCCTGGCCGTTGTCGAGCATCGCGTTGAAGACGCCGTGCGCGGCGACCTGCGGCATCAGCTCGGCGAGGGTCGCGGTCAGCTCGGCGACCCCCGGCACGCTCGCGTGCGCCTTGGCCAGCTCCTGCATCAGCCAGCAGAAGGCGCGCTCGCTGTCGGTGTTGCCGACCGGGCGGAACGCGCCGTGCAGGCGCGGCGCATAGTCTTTGAGGTCGCCGTTGTGCGCGAACACCCAGTAGCGGCCCCAAAGCTCGCGCACGAACGGATGGGTGTTCTCAAGCGCGACGCGGCCCTGGGTCGCCTTCCTGATGTGGGCGACGATGTTCTCGCTCCTGATCGGATAGCGCCGCACCATCTCGGCGACCGGCGATTCGCGCGCGCTCGAGGTGTCGACGAAGAGGCGCACGCCCTTGTCCTCGAAGAAGGCGATGCCGAAGCCGTCCTTGTGCTCCTCGGCGCGCGTCGCGAAGCCCGTGAAGCTGAACATCACGTCGGTCGGCGTGTTGGCGTTCATGCCGAGGAGCTGGCACATGGCGGAGGCGCGTTCGCGAGCGGGGGCGGCCCTCCAGTATGGACGGGCATGACGCCGCAACGTTCCGCAGGGCTGTCGGTTTCTGGCGTGGCGAGGCCGCCGTCCTCTGGTTCTCGAGAAGCTGTGAGCGGCAGCGCGTGGACGCGGCGCCGGCGCCGCCGGCTCAGCCGTCGCGCAGAAGAAAGCGGCGCACGGCCGGGTCGGTGCTGAGGCCGACCGCGCGCTCGCGCGCGGCGCGCGCCGTCGAGGCATCGCCGTCCTGTGCGGCGAGGTGCGCAAGCGCGGCCCAGTACGGCTGGTAGCCGTGCACCTCCCTGGCGGCGAGGCCGGCGAGCGCGGCGCGGCCGGCAGCGGCGCCGCTCGCCGCGCCGATCGCGCAGGCGCGGCTGACGATCGCGCCGATCGTCGGCCGGACGGCGACGAGCGCGTCGTAGAGGGCGACGATCGCGGCGTCGGGAACGTTCGCGCCGAGGCGCCGTTCGGTGTGCGCCGACTGGATCGCCGCCTCGAGCTGGAACGCGCCCGGCGCGCCGAGCCCTGCCGCGCGGCCGAGCGCGGCCTCGGCGACGCCGAGCAGCTCGCGGTCCCAGAGCGACGTGTCCTGCGCGAGCAGCGGCACGTAGTCGCCGGCGGCGTCGCGCCGCGCCGCGACCCGCGACTGGCAGAAGGCGAGCAGCGCGAGCAGGCCCCACGCCTCGGCCGCATCGGCGACGAGGTGGACGAGCATCGCCGCGAGCGTCAGCGCTTCCTGGGCGAGGCCGCTGCGCTCGGGATCGGTGCCGGCGACGTCGTCCCAGCCGGTGCCGTAGGCGGCGTAGATCGCCTCGAGCACGTCGGCGAGCCGGCCCGACCACTCGTCGGGCCCGGGCACCTCGAAGGCGATGCCGGCGCTGCGGATCTTGGTCTTGGCGCGGACGAGGCGCTGCGCCAGCGTCGCCGGCGCGACCAGGAAGGCCGAGGCGATTCGCGCCGCGTCGAGGCCGAGGACGGTCTGCAGCATGAGCGCGGCACGCGCCGCCGGATCGATCGCCGGATGGGCGCACACGAACATCAGCTTCAGCCGCTCGTCGGGGAACTGCGGCTCGGCGAGCGCTGCGAGCTCGCCGAAGACGATGTCGAGCGTCGCTTCGGCATCGACCTCGACGCGGCGGTGGCGCCAGCGGTCGTGGAGGCGGCGCCGCGCCGTCGTCAGCAGCCAGGCCTCGGGCGCGTCGGGGACGCCGTCGACCGGCCAGTGCGCAAGCGCGGCGGCGAAGGCGTCGCCGAGCGCGTCCTCGGCGCCGGCGATGTCGTGCGAGCGCGCCGCGAGGTAGGCGACGAGGCGGCCGTACGAGTCGCGCGCGACCGCGGCGGCCGCGTCGCCCGCTGTCGCGTGTGCGGCCATCGCGACGTCAGGCCGCAGGCTTCATCGTCAGCACCGGCCGCACCTCGACGCCGGCCGTCATCGCGCTCGGCGAGCGCGCCGCCCAGGCGAGCGCGCTGTCGAGGTCGGGAACGTCGATGACGAAGTAGCCGCCGAGCTGCTCCTTGGTGTCGGCGAACGGGCCGTCCTGGACGCGGCGCTTGCCGTCGCTCATCCGCACCGTCGTTCCGGTCGAAGGCGGCTGCAGGCCGACGCCGCTCTTGACCGTTCCCGAGGCGTGCATCGCCTCGACGTAGGCCTTCCAGCCGGCCCAGTAGGCCGGTGCGCGCACCGGGTCGTCGCGCTCGGCGAAGTCATCCTTCGACTGGTAGAGCATCAGCATGTATTCCATGATCGTTTTCCTCTGGAGGTGGTGGCGGGCGCCGACGCGGCACCCGTGAATGATGACGATCCGGCGGCGCCGATTTCGACAATCGGCCGCAACGATCGGCGCGGTCGCCCTAGCGCCAGTCGACCAGCCGCCTGAGCACGCCGCGCACGGTCACCGCGTCCCTGGGAATGTGGGTCTCCTCGAGGACGCCGGCCATGCGCTGGACGCGGCGCGGGCTGCGCCGCGCGCTCCAGACCAGGAGGTCGATCAGCCACGGATGCGCGTTGGCGCGATTGGCTTCCTCGTAGAGATCGAAGCGCGGCTTGAGCGACAGCACGCGCGCCGCGTAGTCGGCGCGGATCGCCGCGTCGGCGCCGTCGCTCGCGTCGTCCGCCGGCCGGGCGAGGATCGCCTCGGCGGCGTGGATCGCCGTCTCCATCGCCTTGCCGATGCCCTCGCCGGTGAATGCATAGGTGCTGCCGGCGGCTTCGCCGGTGACGAGGACGCCGGGCGCCTCGAGGCGCGCGCCCTCGAGCGAGCAGCGCAGCGGCGCGCCCTTCAGCTCGTGGCCCGGCTCGCCCTGCCAGCGGCCGCCCTCGACGAGCTCGCGCGCCGGCGCGTAGAGCGCCTTGAAGGCGGCGAAGACCTCGCGCAGGTTGACGTCCTGCATCGCGTGCTTGCCGTCCTTGCCCGCGCGATGGCTCTGGGCGACGCCGACGCCGATGTTGAAGACGTCGCCGCCGCACGGGAAGATCCAGCCGTAGCCGGGCGAGAGGCGCTTGTGCCAGACCACCTCGAGGCTGGTGATGCGCGCCGTCATCGCCGCGTTCTCGACGTAGCCGCGGAGAGCGATGCCGCTCGGCGTGCGCCGGTCGCAGAGGCCGGCAGCGATCGTCGCCTGCGGCTGCGCGCCGCTGGCGAGGACGAGCCACGGCGCGTGCAGCTCGCGCACGCGATCGCCGTGCTGCAGGCGCGCGCCGACGGCGCGGCCGGCGCCGTCGCGCAGCGGCGCGACGAAACGCACCGGCGCGAACATGCGCGCGCCGGCGCCGACGGCGGCGCTGCAGATGATCTCGTCGAGGCGCTTCCTCGGCAGCACGGCGAGCCGGCCCGGCACGTCGATGCGGCCGCCGCGCGGCGCGATGCAGCCGAGCGTCGTCGCCGAGCGCGCCTCGGCCATCACCTGGGCGAGCACGCCGAGACGGTCGAGGGCGCGGTGAGCGTCGGGGATGAGCCCGTCGCCGCAGACCTTGTCGCGCGGGAACGCCTGCGCATCGACGAGGACGACGTCGCGGCCGGCGCGCGCGAGCAGCTGCGCCGCCGCGCTGCCCGCCGGGCCGGCGCCGACGACGATCGCGTCGCAGCGCTCGGGAAGAAGGTCGAGGTCGAGGTTCATGACGGATGTGTTTCCCGAGGCGCACCTCGTCGGGTTCCCGGCCCCATGCGCCAGGCGGCGACGATCGCGCAGGCGGTGATCGCGCCGATCAGCGCGAAGGTCTCGTGGAACGCGGCGAGCGGTTGCGTCGCGTGCTGGCGCAGGCGCCATTCGAGGACGTTGCCGACGATGCCGATGCCGACCGCGCCGCCGAGCTGGCGCAGGAAGTTGATCGTGCTCGAGCCCTGCGAGATCAGCACGTTCGGCACGCCCTGCATCGAGCCGAGGTTGAGCGACGGCATGATCAGGCCGAGGCCGAGCCGGCCGATCACGGCCCAGAGCGTGATCAGGAGCAGCGTCGTCGTCGCATCGACGCCGAGCATGAGGAAGAACGAGGCGGAGAGCAGGACCAGGCCCGTGCTCACCATCCGACTGACGGCGACGCGGTCGGCAAGCCGCCCGGCGAGCGGGATCGTCACCGCGAGCACGAGCCCGGCCGGCAGCAGCACGGCGCCGGCCTGCGACGGCGGTAGGTGCAGCGCCTCCTGCATGAAGACAGGCACGAGGTAGGTCGAGCCGAACAGCGCCATGCCGTAGATGAAGGCGACGGCGCCGCCCATCGCGAAGGCGCGGTGATCGAAGAGCCCCAGCGCCATCAGCGGCCGCGCGCCGCGGCGCTGGTGGAAGACGAAGCCGACGGTGGCGACGACGCTGCAGGCGAGCAGGGCCAGACCGAAGTCGAGCGTCGCGCCGTGCAGATGGACCATGCCGTTCAGCAGGGCGAGCACCGCGACGGCGATCAGGCCGAGGCCGACGACGTCGAGACGGCCGCCGGCGCGGCTGATCGGCGCGCCGCCGGGCGCGCCGATCGGCAGGTAGCGCTGCGCCATCGCCAGGGCAACGAGGCAGAACGGCGTGACGACGAAGAAGATCGAGCGCCAGCCGAACCACTCGACGAGGATGCCGCCGATGCTCGGGCCGATCGCCGGCGCGAGGACGACGCCGAAGCCGAAGATGCCCATCGCCTTGCCGCGCTCGCCGGCGCCGAACGCGTGTAGGACGACGATCGCCGGGATCGGCTGCAGCACGCCGGCGGCGAGGCCCTCGGCGACGCGCGCCGCGAGGACGAGGTCGAACCACGGGCTCGAGCCGCCGACGACGCCGCCCGTCATCAGCAGGACGACCGCGCCGCTGTACGTGTGGCGGTAGCCGTAGCGCTCGAGCAGCCACGGCGTCGTCAGCATCGACAAGGTCATCGCGCCCATGAAGCCGGCGGAGAGCCACTGGGCGCGTTCCTGGCCGAGACCGAAGACCCGGCTCATGTCGGGCACCGCGACGTTGATGATCGTCGACGCCATGATCGACGCGACCGTGCCGATCATCACCGTCGCCAGGACGCGCCAGCGGTAGGTCGGGCCGAAGCGCTCGGCCAGGGCCGCGCGGGAGTGGATCGGGTCGGTCAAGGGCACGGGCGGCGGGGCGTTCGGCTCAGCCGGCGATTGTCGTCGCCCGCACCGCCCGGCGCGCCGCTACCAGATCGAGACGCGCTGCTCCGGCGGCAGGTACATCGCGTCGCCCGGCCGGACGCCGAAGGTCGAGTAGAACGCCGGGTGATTGCGCACCGTGCCGTTGACGCGGAATTCGTCGGGCGAGTGCGGGTCGGACTTGATCTGCGACAGCAGCGCTGCCTCGCGCGACTTGCCGCGAAAGCCTTGCGCGAAGCCGTAGAAGAAGCGCTCGTCGCCGCTCGTGCCGTCGACGGTCGGCGCCGGCTTGCCGGCGAGCGAGCGGTGATAGGCCTTGTAGGCGATCTCGAGGCCCGAGTTGTCGGCGATGTTCTCGCCGAGGGTGAGCGCGCCGTTGATCGTATAGCCGGGTACCGGCGAGAACGCCGAGTACTCGTCGATCAGGATCCGCGTCTTCGCCGTGAAGCGCTCGCGGTCCTCGGCCGTCCACCACATGCGCAGGTTGCCGGTGTCGTCGAACTGGCTGCCGCGGTCGTCGAAGCCATGGCTGATCTCGTGGCCGATGATCGCGCCGATCGCGCCGTAGTTGACGGCGTCGTCGGCGTCGGCGTCGAAGAACGGCGGCTGCAGGATCGCCGCCGGGAAGACGATCTCGTTGAACGAGGCGTTGTAGTAGGCGTTGACCGTCTGCGGCGTCATGCGCCACTCGTCGCGGTCGACCGGCGCGCCGAGCTTCGCGAGCTGGCGCTCGTACTCGAAGACGTGGGCGCGCTGGACATTGCCGACGAGATCGTCGCGGCGGATCTCGAGCGCGCCGTAGTCGATCCAGCGCTCGGGATAGCCGATCTTCGGCCGGAAGGTCGCGAGCTTGGCCTGCGCTTCCTTCTTCGTCGCCGCGCTCATCCAGTCGAGCGAGTCGATGCTCTCGCGGTAGGCGGCGAGCAGGTTGGCGACGAGCTGTTCCATGCGCGCCTTCGACGCCGGCGGGAAGTGGCGCGCGACGTAGAGCTTGCCGAGCGCTTCGCCTTCGGCCTGCTGGACGAGGGCGACGCCGCGCTTCCAGCGCGCCTCGTTCTCGGTCGTGCCGCGCAGCGTCGTCCCCGAGAACTCGAAGCGGGCGGCGACGAACTCCTTGCCGAGATAGGGCGCGTAGGCGTGCAGGAGATGGGTTCGCAGGTAGGCCTTCCAGACCGGCAGCGGCACCGATCCGGTCAGCGACGCGAAGGCCGGCAGATAGCTCGGCTGGCGCACGACGATCTCGCTTGTCCGCGCCGCGAGACCGGTCGTCGCCAGGTAGCCGGCCCAGTCGAAGGCGCCGGCGAGCGGGGCGAGCGCGGCGGTCGGCATCTTGTTGTAGGTCTTGACCGGATCGCGGCCCTCGACCCGCGTCCACTGCCCTTTCGCCAGCGCCGTCTCGAGCGCCAGGACCGCGTCGCCCTCGGCCGCGGCGTCGCTGCCCGCGCCCGAGAGCGCGAGCAGCCGCGTCAGGTAGGCGACGAGGGCGGCGCGGGCCTGCGCGAACCTGGCGTCGCCGTCGATCAGATAGTAGTCGCGGTCGGGCAGGAGCAGGCCGCTCTGGCCGAGCCAGGGAACGTTCTTCGACGTGTCGCGCGCGTCGAGCGTGACGTAGAAGCCGATCGGCAGATCGACGCCGAGGCGGTCGAGCCGGGCCATCGCGACGCCGAGCGCCCGCGCCGTCGGCAGCGCGTCGATCGCCGCCAGCTCGGCCGCGAGCGGCGCGAGGCCGCCGCGCTCGACCGCCGCCTCGTCGATGAAGCTGTCGTAGAGATCGCCGATGCGGCGCGCGTCGGCGTCGCCGCGGGCGCGCGCCGCGTCCTCGACGAGCGTGCGCAGCTGTGCTTCGGTCTTCTCGCGCAGCGACGAGAACGCGCCGATGCGCGACTTGTCGGGCGGGATGACCGCGCTCTTCAGCCAGGTGCCGTTGACGTGACGGAAGAAGTCGTCCTGGGCGCGCACCGCGGGATCGAACATCGAGCGATCGATGCCGGCGCGGCGCGACGGCACCGAAGCCGAGCCGGTCTGCGCGCACGCGGCGAGCGCGAGCGCGAGGGCGAGGGCGAAGGCGAAGGCGAGCGCGACGCAAACGAGCGCCCCCGACCGGCGCAGCCGCGGGCCGCGGTGTTCGGTCATGGCTTGCCGAGCCCTCACCAGATCGAGACGCGCTTCTCGGGCGGCAGGTACATCGAATCGCCCGGCTTGACGCCGAAGGTGGCGTAGAACGCCGCGTGGTTGCGGACCGTGCCGTTGACGCGGAATTCATCGGGCGAGTGCGGGTCGGACTTGATCTGCGTCAGCAGCACCGCGTCGCGCGCCTTGCCGCGAAACGCCTGCGCGAAGCCGTAGAAGAAGCGCTCGTCGCCGCTCGTGCCGTCGATCACCGGCGCCGGCTTGCCGGCGAGCGAGCGGTGGTAGGCCTTGTAGGCGATCTCGAGGCCGGAGTTGTCGGCGATGTTCTCGCCCAGCGTCAGCTCGCCGTTGACGTGGTAGCCGGCGAACGGCGAGAACGCCGAGTACTGCGCGACGAGCTGCTCGGTCTTGGCCTCGAAGCGCTTCCTGTCGTCGTCGGTCCACCAGACGCGCAGGTTGCCGGTGCCGTCGAACTGGCTGCCTTCGTCGTCGAAGCCGTGGCTGATCTCGTGGCCGATGATCGCGCCGATCGCGCCGTAGTTGACGGCGTCGTCGGCGCCCGGATCGAAGAACGGCGGCTGCAGCACCGAGGCCGGGAAGACGACCTCGTTGAGCGACGCGTTGTAGTAGGCGTTGACGGTCTGCGGCGTCATGAACCACTCGTCGCGATCGACCGGCTTGCCGAGCTTGGCGAGGTCGCGCGCCCAGGCGAACTCGCGCGCGGTCCTGACGTTGCCGACGAGATCGTCCTTGCGCGTGGCGAGCGTCGTGTAGTCGATCCAGCGCTTCGGGTAGCCGATCTTCGGCGCGAAGGTGGCGAGCTTGGCCTGCGCCTCCTTGCGGGTTGCCGGGCTCATCCAGTCGATCGTGTCGATGCTCTCGCCGTAGGCCGCGAGCAGGTTGGCGACGAGCTTTTCCATGCGCGCCTTCGACTCGGGCGGGAAGTAGGCGTCGACGTAGAGCTTGCCGAGCGATTCGCCGGCCGAGCCTTCGACGAAGCCGACGCCGCGCTTCCAGCGCGGCAGGTTCTCGGTCGTCCCCGACAGCGTCGTGCCGACGAAGGCGAAGCGCGCGTCGACGAAATCCTTGCCGAGGTACGACGCGTACGACGACAGCAGGTGCGTGCGCAGGTACGCCTGCCATACCGGCAGCGGCGTCGCCGTCAGCTGCGCCGCGAAAGCGCCGAGGTAGCTCGGCTGCTGGACGATGACGTCGCCGGCCTTGCCGGCGAGGCCGGTGGCGTCGAGCCAGGCGCGCCAGTCGAAGCCGGGGGCGAGCGGCGCCAGGCCGGCGAGGTCGACCTTGGTGTAGGCCTTGACCGGATCGCGCGTCTCGACGCGCGTCCACTGCCCTCTCGCGAGCGCCGTCTCGAGGCCGATGACGGCCTCGGCGGTCGCGGCGGCGTCGCCGGGCGCGCGCGCCAGCGTCAGGAGGCGCGCGAGGTAGGCGGCGTAGCTCGCCCGCGCCGCCTGGAACTTGGCGTCGTCGGCGACGAGGTAATAGTCGCGGTCGGGCAGGCCGAGGCCGTCCTGCGAGATCTTCGGCACGTAGCGCTGCGCGTCGCGCGCGTCCTGGTCGATGTCCATGCGCAGAGGCATGACGACGCCGAGGCGCGCCATGCGGCCGATCATCGGCGCGAGCTGGCGCGGCGACTGCAGCGCGTCGATCGCCGCGAGCTCGCTCGCGAGCGGCGCCAGGCCGGCGCGCTCGACCGCCGCCTCGTCCATGAAGCTGTCGTAGAGGTCGCCGATGCGGCGCTCGTCGGCGCTGGCGCGCGACGCGGCCGCCTTCTCGACCAGGCCGCGCAGCTGGCCCTGGGTCTTGTCGTGGATCGTCTCGAACGCGCCGACATAGGCCTTGTCGGCCGGAAACTCCGTCGTCTTCAGCCAGCGGCCGTTGACGCGGCGGAAGAAGTCGTCCTGGGCCCGCACCGCCGGGTCGCCGGCGGCCCGGTCGATGCCGGTGCTCGCCGCGCCGCCGCCGGTCGCGCAGGCGACGACGGCGCATGCCGTGGCGCAGAGAAGCGCAAGCGTGAGTCTCTTCATGGAAGCCTTTCCGAAGCCGGAGCGACCGGCGAAGGCACAGCGGCCCGATGGCCGCGTCGCGCCGAGGCCGCGACTCTACGTCGCGCTGGCAGCGCCGCCGCGGCTACTGCGACGCACTGCCGAAAACGAGGAACGAGCCGCGTTCGGGCCTGCCGAACGACGGACGTTAGCAGGCCCTAGATCTCCTCGTAGAGAGGAAGGGTCAGGAACTCGGCGAAGGCGTCCTGCGTGCTCATCTGCACGAAGATCTCGGCGGCGCGGTCGAACTTGCCGACGAATCCGCCCGCCTTGATCTTCGCCAGCTCCTCGGGGACGAGGGCGCGGACGAGATCGGCCGTGACCTTGCGGCCGTCGTCGAGCACGCCCTTCGGCGAGCGGATCCACTGCCAGACCTGCGAGCGGCTGATCTCGGCCGTCGCCGCGTCTTCCATCAGGTTGTGGATCGGCACACAACCGTTGCCAGCAAGCCAGGCGCCCAGGTAGTGGATGCCCACGTTGATGTTGTAGCGCAGCCCTTCCTCGGTGATCGGACCTTCCGGACGGAAGTCGAGCAGGTCGGCGGCGCTGACCTCGACGTCGCGGCGCTGCTTGTCGAACTGGTTCGGCCGGTCGCCGAGGACGTCGACGAATTCCTTCATCGAGGCCTCGACCAGCCCCGGGTGCGCGACCCAGCCGCCGTCGTAGCCGTCGGTCGCGTCGCGGCGCTTGTCGGCGATGATGCCGGCCATCGCGGCCTCGTTCAGCGCCGGGTCGTTCTTGATCGGGATCAGCGCGCTCATGCCGCCGATCGCCGGCGCGCCGCGCTTGTGGCAGGTCTTCAACAGCAGCAGTGCGTAGGCGCGCATGAACGGCGCCGTCATCGTCACC
>DASYKC010000060.1:0-6981 GCA_035995885.1 Caldimonas sp.
GATCTCCTCGGCAAGAGCGTCGTGCCGGGCGTCTCGAGGATCGGCAGAGGTCGACGGCGCGACGCTTCGGAGTGGGCGTCGGCATCGCGGATGCCCAAAGGCCGCGATTCACCGCACTGCCGGCATTTTCCCCCGCGAACAAGGGGTGTGATGCGAGCCGCGGGTCGCCGGTGGCGGTCTCAGGTCACCCGGAAGTTCTTGAACTGCCAGGGATCGTCGCGATCGAGGTCTTCTTCGAACAGCTCGCCGCGGCCGGCGAGCGGCGACCAGTCGCTGTAGACGCCCACGACATTGCCGAGATAGGGCCGGCAGAGGCGCAGGATTTCTTCGAACGGCAGGTCGTCGGGCTCGACGATTCCGGCGCGCGGGTTCCTGATCGCCCAGACGACGCCGGCCATCACGGGCGCCGTCACCTGCAGGCTGGTGGCGTTGTTGTAAGGGCAGGCCGCGCGCGCCTCGTCGATCGTGAGCTGCGAGCCGTACCAGTAGGCACCCTTGGCATGGCCCATGAGCAGCACGCCGAGCTCGTCGCGGCCCGAGGTGATCTCGTCGCGGATCAGGCGTTCGCGCTCCTGCGGGCGCCAGTTGCGAGCGGCCAGCTCGTGCAACGACAGCACGGCGTCGTCGCAGGGGTGGTAGGCGTAGTGCACGGTCGGCCGATAGCTTGGCTGCGCCGGGTCGCCGACGGTCAGGTGGTCGGCGATCGATATCGACTCGGCGTGGGTGACGAGAAAGCCGTGGAACGCGCCGGCGATCGGCGCCCAGCTGCGCACCCGCGTGCCGGCGCCCGGGCGACTGAGGTAGATCGCGGCGCCGCTGCCGCTTTCGTGGCGCGCGCCGTCGGGCGGGAAGTGCCGCTCGTGGGTACCCCAGCCGAGCTCGGACGGCTGCGTGCCCTCGTCGGTGAAGCCTTGGATCGACCAGGTGTTCACGAACTCGCCGGGTTCCTTGCGCTGTTCACCCCACTGCGTGTCGCGCTCGGCGATGTGGATGACGCGCACGCCGAGCCCTTGCGCCAGGCGCGCCCAGCCTTCGCGCGACGCCGGCCGGTCGTCGTCGGCGCCGGTGTCGTGCGCGATGTCGAGCAGGGCCTGCTTGACGAAGTGGGACACGAGCCCGGGGTTGGCGCCGTGCGTCAGGATCGCGGTCGGCTGCCCGGCCTCGCCTTCTTCGCGCAGCGCCAGTGCCGACTCGCGCAGGGCGTAGTTGGTCCGCTCGGCGAGCGGCCGCGACACATCGCCGTACGAGCCCGGCCAGGGCTCGATGCAGGTGTCGAGGTAGAGCGCGCCCTTGGCGCGGCAATGCGCGATCAGCGCGGTGCTGCTGACGCCCACCGAAAGGTTGAGCAGGAAGTCGCCCCTGCCGAGATGCGGCTCGAGGATCTCCCGATAGGTGTCCTCTTCCAGCGGCGCCACGACGTGCCGGACACCGAATTCGTCGGCGGCGTCGAGATCTTCGTCGTGCGCCTTGATGACGACGACCTGCTCCGGTCCCATGTCGATGTGGCGCAGAAGCAGCGGGAGCGCTCCTTGCCCGATGCTGCCGAAGCCGGTGATCACGAGCCGGCCGTCGAAACCGGCGACCTTGTCTTCTTCCATGCGGCCGTCCCGAAAGCGGTGACCCGACCGAGGAGAGGCAAGCAGGATGCCGGGGCGACGCGGACGTCGCGACGAGAACAGGAAGAACGAGTCTTGCCGACCTTCTACGAAACCACCGGCGATCCGGCGCTGCGCTTCGCCCCACTCGCGCAGGCCATCGGCGCCGACGTGGCGATCGTCGGCGGTGGCTTCGCCGGCCTGGCGACTGCGCTCGGCCTGCTCGAGCGCGACGTTCGCGATTGCGTCCTGCTCGAGGCCGAAGCCATCGGCTTCGGTGCTTCCGGGCGCAACGGCGGCTTCGTCTCCGCCGGCTTCAGCGTCGACGCGCCCGATCTCGTCGACGACGTCGGCCGCGATCAGGCGCGCGACCTCTATCGGATGACCGAGGACGCGGTCAACTTGATCCGCGCCCGCATCGACCGCTACCGCATCGACTGCGACGCCGTGTTCCGCGGCATCCTGGTCGCGAACTGGTTCCACGACGACCATGTCCTGCGCGAGCTCCAGCATCTGATGCACGACGTCTTCGGCCTCGACTGGCGCTGGCTGTCGCGCGACGAGCTCCGTTCCCGCCTGCTCACCGAGCGCTATCACTCGGCGCTCTTCGAAGCCGACGGCTTTCATTTCAACCCGCTGCGCTATGCGCAGGGCGAGGTCCGGGTTCTTCGCGACGCAGGCGTGCGCCTGCACGAGCAGTCGCCGGTCACCGCGATCGTCGCCGACGGCAGCGCCTGGCGCGTCGACACGGCCGGCGGCGGAAGTGTTCGCTGCCGAGAGGTCGTCGTCGCCTGCGGCGGCTACATCGGCGAATTCTGCTCGCCGCTATCGCGCGCGGTCCTGCCGATCGCCACCTACGTGATGACGACCGAGCCGCTCGGCGATCGCCTGCAGACGGCGATGCGCACCGACGCCGCCGTGTTCGACACCCGGTTCGCGTTCGACTACTACCGGCCGCTGCCGGACACGCGGCTGCTCTGGGGCGGCCGCATGTCGATCCACGAGCCGTCGTCGGAAGAGCTGGTCAGGCTGCTGACGCGCGACCTGCTGCGCGTCTATCCGCAGCTCGAGGGCGTCCGCGTCAGCCATGCGTGGAGCGGACTGATGGGCTACTCGCGCCACGAAATGCCGCAGATCGGCCGCCTGCCGAACGGGATCTGGTACGTGATGGGCTTCGGCGGCCACGGCGTCGCCGCGGCAACCTTCGGCGGCGAGGTGATCGCGCGCGCGCTGACCGGCGAGGCCGGGATCCCGAGCGGCCTGGCCCGCTACGGCCTGGCGCGGACCTTCGGCGCCTTCGGCCGGATCGCGGCCCAGGCGACCTACTGGTGGCTCCAGGGCCGCGACGCGGTTCGCGACTGGCGCTCCATCGTTTCGTAGCGAGATAGAGCAACTTTGAAATCGCTCAATGGTCCCGCCGACAGGAATCGAACCTGTATTTGCCGCTTAGGAGGCGGCCGTTCTATCCATTGAACTACGGCGAGAGCGTCTCGCGACAGGGCGACGCGCGAGGGCTGGCAGTGTAAGACCGGCACGGCGCGGCATACTCTGGCGCGCCTCCCTGGAGCAGCGATGCCGATACTCGAAGGTTCCCATTCTGCCGGCGCCGGCGCGCCAGCCGTGCGCTACCGGGTCGACTACGAAGTGGTCGGCAATGTCGTCAACTACCGGGCCCGCTTCGTCGGCGCTGGCGGACCGTCGACGCACGAGGGCCAGTTCGATTTCGATCCGGCGCATGTCGATGCCAAGGCGGCGGTCGAGTCGTTCATGCAGAACCACATCGGCAAGGCCGACTGGGACGTCGCGCCGTAGCGCCGTCGCGCGTTCGGCGTCTGCCCCCTCGCGCTTCGGCGCCTACTTCCAGCGCCAGCTCCAGACCACGTCGACGGCGTTGTCGCTGCCGGCCTCGGCGCGCACGGTGACGCGCTGCGCGACGCGGTAGATCAGCTGCCAGGTGCCGAGCGTGGTGTTGAGGCCGCGCTCGTAGCCGACGTACCAGCGCTTCGAGATCTGCTTGCCGAGGCTGACGATCGTGTCCTTGACGGCGCCCTGGCCCTGGCGCACCGAGACTTCGTCGAGGCCGACCGCCTTGATGAGCCGGTCGGTCACGCCCGGTCCCTCGCCCGAGAGCAGCGCCAGCGCCGCCTGCTGCAGGAGCGCCGTGTCGGCGCCGCCGGTCGTCGCGCTGGCGCGGCCGAGGACGAGCCAGCTCAGCTTGTCGAGGTCGGACATGTCGGGATCGGAGAACAGGCGGATGCGCGGGTTGAGCGCGGTGCCGCTCACCGTCACGCCGACGCGGACGTCGAGGTTCGGCCGCGTCGCCTCGATGTCGAGACGCGGGCTCTCGACCGGGCCGACGAAGGTGAGGACGCCGCGGTCGATCGCGAGCTTCTGCCCGTAGGCCTGGTAGGTGCCGTCGACGGCGCGCAGCGTGCCGTCGACGGCGAGGCGACCGTTCGGCGACGTCAGGTGCAGCTCGCCGCGCAGGCCGGCATCGAGACCGCGGCCGCGGACGCGGAGCTTCTCGCCCATGTCGACGCGCAGGTCGAGGCGGAGGGCGCGCTCCGGCGCCGCCACCAGCGGCGCCGGTGCCTGGGCCTGTGCCTGCGCCGTCGCGGCGGGCAGCGGCGGCGCCCGTGGCCGGCGCACGACCTCGACGTCGCTGCCGAGCGTCGGCGCGTCGGCGCGCGTGAAGTCGATCAGGCCTTCGTCGATCCTGAAGGCGCCGCCGAGGCCGATCGACTTCGCGTCGAGCCGCATGTCGGCCTTGCCACTGGCGACGATACGGCGGTCGACGCGGCCGAGCAGCTCGAAGCGTTCGAGCGCGAGGCGCAGCTGCGCCGTCGGCGCCGCGTCGAAGGCGGCGTCGCCGTCGAGCCGGAGCGTCCCCGTGCCGCCCTTGGCGGTGAAGGTCTCGATGTGCGCTGTCGTGCCGCGCAGGGCGATGGCGACGTCGCCGTCGGTGACGTGGACACCCTCGAGGAAATTGCGCACCGTGATGGCCGCGCCTTCGACGTGGCCGGTGTACTGCGGCGCGCCGAAGCGGCCGCCGAAGCTCGCGCTCGCGTGCAGCCGGCCGCCGAGGCGCCAGCCGGGCGTGAGCCATGCGCCCCAGGTGCCGAGGTTGTCGACGCGCAGCTCGCTGACGCCTTCGAGCGGCGTGTCGGCGCCGGGCCAGGTCGCGCCGCTCGACGTCCGTGCCGTGATCGCCGCCGATGCGACGCCGAGCGTCGCCCCCGCGGCGGCGGCGGTGAAGTGCCAGACGCCGCCGTCGGCGGCGATGCCGAGGCGCAGGTCCGAGAGGCCGAGCGGCTGGGTCGAGAGCTCGTCGGTGACGGTGAGGTCGCCGCTCGTTCGTTCGATCACGATGTCGACGCCGACGCCGTTCGCGCTCTGCACTTTCAGGTGCGCGCCGACGCGCAGGTCGCCGCCCCAGCCGAACCCGGGCTGCAGCGCCTGCAGGATCGGCGCGACGGCGATCGCATCGACCTCGGCCTGGGCATCGAGGCGCGCCGGCGCCCGCGCGTCGCCTTGCTGCCAGGCGACGCGGCCCCAGCGCAGCGTCGCGCCGAGGACGTCGGCGGTGCCGGGATCGGCGCTCGCGCGCAGCGGGCCGCCGGACCAGAGGACGGCGCCGCGAACGTCGTGCGCGCTCAGCCACGTTCGCGCCGGCGCGCCGGTCGAACGCGCGAAGACCTCGCGCAGCGTGCCGCGCCAGCCGCCGGCGCGGTTGCCGTCGACGTCGACGAGGCCGCCTTCGGCGACGAGCGAGACGATGCTGCGCGAGCCCGGCGATACGTTGGAAGCTGACGATGCGGATGCGGCGGCTCTCGACGCGGAAGACGCCGAGGGTGCGGATGCGGATGCTGATCTGGAGGGCGAGGAAGACGGCGATGCCGACGCGGTTGCTGTTGCAGTTGCCGACGCCGATGCAGGCACCGACGCCGATGCAGGCACCGATGCCGATGCCGATGCCGATGCCGATGCCGATGCCGCGGCCGAGGCCGAGGCCGCGGCCGCGCCCGGCGTCGCGCCCGTACCCGCACCGCGCGGCGCGCGACTCGCCAGCGCGTCGGTCCACTCCGGCGGCAGCAGCGCCGAGGCGACACGCAGCTCGAGGCGATGCGCTCGCGCCGTGCCGGCGACCTGCGCCTGAACGCGATCGAGGACGCGCCCGCCGACATCGACGCCGTCGAGAAGGAGCGTGCCGTCGACGGCGGCGTCGGCGCTGCTGCCGAGGCGCCAGCGGCCGCTCGCCTGGCGAACGGCGATCGATTGCACGCGAAGCGCCGTCGCTTGCAGCTCGCCGTCGCTGCTCACGTCCGGCCAGCGGCCGCTGAGGCGAGCGCGTGCGCCGACGCTGCCGGCGAGCGCCGGCCCGGCACGCCGGACCGTGCCGGCCGGCGGCGGTGTGGTCGCGAGCAGCGGCGCGAGCGCGTCGAGGTGCGGCGCGTCGACGACGACGCGCCAGTCGTCGTTGCTCGCGCCGCGCGCCGCGATCGTCCCCTCGACCTGGACGTGGTTGCCGGCGGCGTTCACGTCGAGCGCGGGCCGGGCGCGACCGTCGCTGTTGACGAAGGTCACCCTGCCCTGGAAGGCGATGCCGGCGAGCGCGCTGTCGGCGAAGACGAGCCGGGCGCTGCCGGTCGTCGCCGCGAGCGCGGCGTAGACGCTCTCGCCGCCGCTCGCCGCCAGAATCAGATCGAAGTCGCCGTCGGCGTTGAGGCGATTCGCACCGCGGCCGAGCAGCGAATCGGCCGCGCCCGGCCACCACGGCGCCGGGTCGAAGCGCGCCAGCCCGAGGTGGCCGCTGGCGCGCCACGGGTCGGTCGCAGCGCGGCGCGCGAGGCGGCCGTCGAGCTTTGCGGTCGCGTCGGCGAGCGACGCTTCGGCGCGGCGCAGCTCGATCTCGTTGGCGCGCACGCTCGCGTCGATGCGAAGGCGCGCCGACTTCGGCGCGCCACGCGGCAGGCGCCGGTCGGTCAGCTCGCCGGCGAGATCGGCACTGAGGTCGACGCGCGCCGTGTCGGCCGACGCCGCACTCGCTGCTCCCGCCGACGCCGCTGCGCTCGAAGACGGTGGGCTCGCTGGTCCCGCCGACGCCGCTGCGCTCGAAGACGGTGCGCTCGCTGGCCTTGGCGACGCCGCTGCGCTCGACGTCGCCGCGCTCGCTGGCCCGGGGCGCGCCGGCGCGCCGGCGAAGCCGCTGCCGGCGAGCGTCGCCTTGCCGCTGACCACGGCGTCGCCGGCGCGCGCGTCGAGGGCGGCCGGGCGCACCTGGCGCAGCTCGGCGTCGATGTTCCAGGTCGCCGGCGTCCAGCGGCCGCGGGCGACGACGCTGCCGCCCGCGCCGCTGGTCGAACCGAGCTCGGCCGACAGCGTCTGC
>DASYKC010000061.1:0-9630 GCA_035995885.1 Caldimonas sp.
CTGACGGCGGCGCATCCCGACGTGCGCTGCTGGACGGCGGCGATCGACGACCACCTCGACGCCGACGGCTACATCATCCCCGGCCTCGGCGACGCCGGCGATCGCATCTTCGGCACGCGCTGAGCGCGCCTCGAACGACGGGCCGCGAAGCGCTCAGCGCGGCAGCGAGTTCACTTCCCTTTCCCAGCGATCGATCAGGCGCTTGCGCTCGGCCGCCTTGCCGTATTTCTCGAAGTCGTACTTGAGGAGGCGGACGTTGTCGATCGTCGGGATCTTCGGATCGGGCCTGAAGGTCTTGTTCGCCGGCACCTGCAGCGAGTTGGCCTTGGCGCCGAGGCTTTGTCCGACCGGGCTCATCAGCCAGTCGTAGTAGCGCTTCGCCGTTTCACGGTTGCGCGATCCCTTGACCAGGGCGATGCCGCCGACCTCGTAGCTCGTGCCCTCGCAAGGCGCCGTGCTCCTGACCATCGTGAAGCCCTGCTGGCGCTCGTTCTCGAAGCCGAAGATGAAGCTGACGCCGATGCCGACCTCGCCCTTGGCGACGCTCTTCGCCTGCGCCGTGCCGCTGCGCGTGTACTGCGTGACGTTCCTATGGACGCGCTTGAGGTAGTCGAACGCCGCGTCCTCGCCCATCATCTGGACGAGGCCGGCGAGGATCGTGTAGCCGGTGCCGCTCGATCCCGGATGCGAGGTCTCGATCTCGCCCTTGTACTTGGGGTCGACGAGGTCGGACCAGCATTTCGGCGGCGCGAGGTGCTTCTTCTTCAGCACGTCCTCGTTCCAGCCGAAGCCGATCGCGCTGGTGTAGAAGCCGCCGACGAGGTTGCCGCTGAGCGCGTACTGGCGCACCGCCCAGCCGTGCAGGTCGTTCAGGTAGCTCGGCCGATACGGATCGAGCAGGCCGACCTCGGCGGCCTGCAGGAACGGATCCCCGGTGCCGCCCCACCAGAGGTCGGTCTTCGGGTTGGCGGCCTCGGCGCGCAATTGCGCGAGCGCTTCGCCCGTCGCCTTTCTCACCTGCAGTACCTTGATGCCGGTCTCGGCCTCGAAGTCGCGGGCGGCGAGCTCGCACCAGCTCTGGTCGGTCGAGCAGAGCGCGGTCACTTGCTGGCGCTGCGCCGACGCGAGCGTGGGTGCGAGCGAGAGGAAGAGGGCAGCGGCGGCGAGCGCGCGCCTCGGCATGACAGGGTTCATGCGCCGATCCTAGGCCCAGCCGAGCGCGCCGACGACCGCGCCGAGCGCGACCATCCAGATCGGGCTGAGCCGGGTGCGCAGCATGCCGACGATGCTGACGGCGATCAGGGCGATCGCGCCCCAGCCTTGCGGCGTCAGGTCGACATACGGCCGGGCCAGCAGCCAGCCGGTGGCGACGAGCAGGCCGATCGTGAGAGGCGTGAGGCCGGTCTTGAAGGCGCGAACGAAGCGCGTCTCGCGCCGGCGCGCGCCCCAGCGGGCGGCGAGCAGCGTCAGCGCCGTCGACGGCAGCATCGTCCCGACCATCGTCACGAGCGCGCCGATCGGGCCGGCGACGTTCCAGCCGATGACGGCGACGAAGAGGACGTTGGGCCCCGGTGCCGCCTGGGCGATCGCGATCGAGGCGCTGAACTGCGCGTCCGTGATCCAGTGGTGCTCGACGACGACGTAGCGATGCATGTCGGGCGCGGTCGTGATCGCGCCGCCGATGGCGAGCAGGCTGAGGACGAGGAAGTGGCCGAACAGGCCGAGCAGCTCGGCGCCCGACAGCGCGGGATGGAGCAGCGCGTTCATCGATGCACCCTCGCCCCGCGCGCGGTCGCGCCGAGCGGGATCGAGCGGCCCCTTGGGAACGGCCGTGCGAGGCCGCTCATGGCGTTCGCGCGTAGGCGAGCCAGACCGCGATCGTGCCGAGGCCGGCGATGACCCAGATCAGCGGCCAGCGCAACCAGACGATCGTGACGAAGGTGAGGATGGCGAAGGCGGCGGCGAGCGGCGGGCCGAGCCGGTTGCTGCCGAGCGTCGCCATCAGCCTGACGGCGGTGGCCAGGATCAGCCCGGCGGCGACCGCGCCCATGCCGCGCAGCGCGCCGGACACGAACGGCACGCGCGAGAACTCGGCGTACGCCGCGGTCAAGGCCAGGACGATGACCAGCGGCACGGCGAGCATGCCGCCGACGGCGGCGAACGCGCCGCGCAGGCCGAAGAAACGGTCGCCGAACATCAGCGCCAGGTTGACGACGTTCGGTCCGGGCAGGACCTGGCTGAGCGCCAGCATCTCGACGAACTCCTCGCGCGAGAGCCAGCCCTTGCGCTCGACCAGCTCGCGCTGCGCGACCGCGAGGACGCCGCCGAAGCCTTGCAGGGCGAGGCGGTTGAAGGTGAAGAAGAGATCGCCCGTCGATGCCGGGCGGGGCCGCTCAGGACTGGCGGCGACGGCCGCGTCGTCGCTCATGCCGTCGCCCGGTGCGCGCGGCTGGCCCAGACGCTGAGGACGATCGCCGCGGCGAGCCAGGCGGCGCCCGCCATGCTGAGCGGCCCGTAGCCGTGGTGGGCGATGAGCCAGCCGCCGCTCGATGCGCCCGCGGCCTGGCCGAGATAGATCGCCGAGGTGTTGAGCGCCATCAGCGCCGGCGCGAGCGAAGGCGCGGCGGCGCCGAGGCGCGCCTGCTGCATCGACTGGGTCGAGAAGCACGCCAGCGCCCACGGCACGAGGGCGATCGCTGCCGTGACGACGTTCGTCGCCCACGGCCAGGCGAGCAGCGACGCCGCCATGAGGACGAGGGCGCAGTTGACGGCGCGGTCGGCGCCGAAGCGATCGACGTAGCGCGACGCGAGCGCGTTGCCGATGACGCCGAAGACGCCGAACCAGACGAAGAGCAGCGTCACTTCGTGGCTGCCGGCGCCGATCACGGTCTTGAAGTAGGGCGCGAAGTACGAGAAGAGCGTGAACTGGCCGGCACCGGCGAGCGCGGTGACCAGGACCATCGCCATCAGGACCGGATCGGAGAACGCGGCGCGCCACGCCGCCAGCGTCAGCGTCGCCGGCCGCACGTTCGCCGGCACCGCGGCGAGCACCCAGACCGCGGCGACGGCGCCGAGGGCGGCGATCGCGAAGAACGCGCTGCGCCAGCCGAAGGCGTCGCCGAGCCAGGCCGAGATCGGCATGCCGATCACCGACGCGACCGACCAGCCGATGAAGATGAAGGTGATCGCGCTGCCGCGCTCGGCCGGCGGCGTCATCGCGCCGATCGCGGCCGCCGCCTGCGGCGTGAAGACGGCGGCACCGAGGACGGTGACGGCGCGCATCGGCAGGAGCGCGGCGTAGCTCGGCATCAGCGCGCAGAGCGCGTGGCCGAGCGCATACCAGGCGAGCGACGCGGCGAGAAGTTTCCTGCGGTCGAGCGCGCCGACCCAGCCGGCCAGGAGCGGCGCGCCGAAGCACATCACGATCGCCGCCGCGGCGACGAGCTGGCCGGCGACCGACACCGAGACGTCGAGCGAGCGGGCGATGTCGGTGAGCGTGCCGACGACGACCATGACGCCGCAGCCGATGACGAAGTTGCCGAACAGCAGCGACCAGCGGACCTGGCGCAGGCGACGCGCGCCGAAGCCGGCCTCGACCGGGGCGACGCCGCTCGCGGCGCCGCTCAATGACGCACCTTGAGCGCCTCGGGGTTGACGATGTTCGTCGGCCGGCCTTCGACGAAGTTGACGACGTTCTCGAACGCGGTGCGGAAGTAGAGCTCGTAGCTGTCCTGCTCGACGTAGCCGATGTGCGGCGTGCAGACCGCGTTCTCGAGGCGCAGCAGCAGATGGCCCTGCAGGATCGGCTCGGCCTCGAAGACGTCGACCGCGGCCATCCCGGGCCGGCCGCGGTTGAGCGCCGAGACGAGGGCGCCTTCTTCGATCAGCTCGGCGCGCGAGGTATTGACGACGAGCGCCGTCGGCTTCATGCGCGAGAGCGCGTCGAGCTTGACGATGCCGCGCGTGCCCTCGGCCAGGCGCAGGTGCAGCGTCAGCACGTCGGCGGCCTCGAAGAGCGCGTCGCGGCTCTCGGCGGCGTCGTAGCCGTCGGCGACGGCGCGGGCGCGGCTCGCTTCGCTGCCCCAGACGACGACGCGCATGCCGAACGCCTTGCCGTAGCCGGCGACGAGCTGGCCGATCTTGCCGAAGCCCCAGATGCCGAGCGTCTTGCCCTTGAGCGCCATGCCGATGCCGAAGTTGGGCGGCATCGACGCGGCCTTGAGCCCCGACTGCTGCCAGGCGCCGTGCTTGAGCGTGCTGATGTAGTGCGGCAGGCGTCGCATCGCCGCCATGATCAGCGCCCAGGTCAGCTCGGCCGGTGCGACCGGCGAGCCGACGCCCTCGGCGACGGCGATGCCGAGGCGCGTGCAGGTCTCGACGTCGATGTGCGGGCCGACGCGGCCGGTCTGCGAGATCAGCTTCAGCTTCGGCAGCTTCTCGAGGAGCTGGCGCGGGAACTGGCTGCGCTCGCGGATCAGCACCAGCACTTCGGCGTCGCGAACTCGCACCGACAGCTGGCCGAGGCCCTTGACGGTGTTGGTGAAGACCTTGGTGTTGAGGTGTTCGAGGATCGACGCGCACTTGAGCTTGCGCACGGCATCCTGGTAGTCGTCGAGGATGATGATGTTCACGGGGCAGGCAAGCGGGTCGTGCGCCGCGTCACGGGCGCGGCCTGAACGGGCCATTGTGCACGGCCCCCGGCCTGCGGCTACGATCGCTCTTTCACCTGCGCAAGGACTCTCGATGGCCCTCGACATGCATTCGGCAAGCGTACCGATCTTCGTGCGGATGCTCGGCAATCTCTCGGCCTGGCTCGACAAGGCCGAAGCCCATGCAGCGGCCAGGAAGTTCGAGCCCGCGGTCTACCTGAGCGCGCGAATGGCGCCCGACATGCTGCCGTTGCCGACGCAGATCCAGATCGCCTGCGATGCCGCCAAGTTCTGCGTCGCCCGCCTCGCCGGCAGCGAAGCGCCGCCTTTCGCCGACGACGAGAAGAGCCTCGCCGACTTGCGCCAGCGCGTCCAGAAGACGATCGACTATTTGAAGTCGGTGCCGGCGGCGCAGATCATCGGCAGCGATGCGAAGGAGATCTCGGTGCCGCGCCGCACCGGCCCGATCCTGATGTCGGGCGAGGCTTACCTGAAGTATTTCGCGCTGCCGAACTTCTTCTTCCACGTGACGACGACGTACGCGCTGCTGCGCCACAACGGCGTCGAGCTCGGCAAGATCGACTACCTCGGCGCGTTGCCGCACGCCGGCGCAGCCGCCGGCTAGAGAGGTCAGCGGCCGGCGCTGTCGGCGTCCGCGCCGGCGTGGCTCGCGTCGCGCCAGCGGGCGAGCGCCGATCGCTTGGTGAAATGGCGGTCGAGCATCGCCAGGCGTCGCTCGGCCTCGGTCTGGTCATGGCGTCGCGCGACGTGGCCGAATACCTCGCCGCGGAAGTGCCACAGCTCGTGCAGTGAACGCGTCACGGCGATCCGGTCGAGCGCGAACGCGACGGCGGGCGTGTGGACGTCGTCGAGCGCGTCGGCGAAGTCGAGCCGGGCGGCGGCCAGGGCGTCGAGGCGGCTGCGTCGGCCGAACGACGACGGCAGCTCGGCGCCGGCAACGCGCCAGCCGCTCGCGCCGAGCCAGTCGCCGAGCCGCGTCGACCAGGCGCGGTGCGCGAACGCCTGCGGCGGTCGCGTCTCGGCGCCGCGAGCCCGCGTGGCTCGGCCCGGCACCGACACGGCCGACGACGAACGGGAAAAGAGAGCGCGGAACATGCGGCGACGACGAGTTCGCCGGCGAGAGCCGGCCTGCCGATTGTTCGGCGCGAGGGGAAGCGGCAAGCGGCGAAAAGGCCGGTCGTGGCACGCCTTTTTCGGCGCGCCCTCCGGGGCGCGGCTCAGAGCGTGCCGAAGGTCGCCTTGCGCTCGGCCGTGAACTTCCACCAGGGCGCGGCAGCGCCGCCGCGCATGAAGTCGGTCGCCGCCATGAAGGTGTCGAGCACGCACGGATCCTGGCGCTGGCCGGTCGCCTCGCAGAGGCGCCGGTAGAGGGCGTAGGCGTCCTGGTTGCGCAGGTCGCGCGGCCGCTCGATGCCGATCCGGCGCAGGTCGGCGGCGATCGCGGGGCCGATGTTGGGCAGCTGCTCGAGCCGCTCGCACTCTTCGGCGCTTTTCGCCTTCGGGGCCTTGATCACCATGGCGCGCTCGCTTTCACATGAGCATGTTGTTGCGGATCAGGCCGACCGCGAGGCCCTCGATCTCGAAGGCGTCGCCGGCGCCGACGACGATCGTCTTGAAGTCCGGGTTCTCGGCGTGCAGCTCGATGCCGCCGCGGGTGCGCTTGAAGCGCTTCACGGTGACGTCTTCGCCGAGCCGCGCGACGACGATCTGGCCGCTCTTCGCTTCCTTCGTCTTCTGCACGGCGAGCAGGTCGCCGTCCATGATGCCGGCGTCCTTCATGCTCATGCCGCGCACCTTGAGCAGGTAGTCGGGGCGGCGCGAGAACATGCTCGCCTCCATGAGGAAGGTGCGGTCGACGTGCTCCTGCGCCAGGATCGGGCTGCCGGCGGCGACGCGGCCGACGAGCGGCAGCGACAGCTGGGCCAGGCTCGGCAGCGGCAGGCTGAACTGCTTGCCGCGCGCCTGGTTGAGCGCGCGCAATGTGTCAGACTGGAGACGAATGCCGCGCGACGTGCCGCCGACCAGCTCGATCACGCCCTTCCTCGCCAGCGCCTGCAAGTGCTCTTCGGCGGCGTTGGCCGACTTGAAGCCGAGCTCGTTGGCGATCTCGGCCCGCGTCGGCGGCGCGCCGGTGCGCTCGATCGCGCTTTGAACCAGATCGAGGATCTGCTGCTGACGGTCGGTGAGCTTCGGGGATTCCTGCATGGACACCTTCCTCGGCCGGGCCGATCTGTTGCGGTAGTCACTGAACAAACATCCAGTCCTGTATTTTCATCCAGTTTTCGCCAGAATGCAAAGCGCACCTCGCACCCTCGTCGTTCTCGGCACCGGCGGCACGATCGCCGGCAGCGCCGCGGCGGCCGACGACAACGTCTCGTACCAAGCGGCGACGCTGCCCGTGGCCGGGCTGGTCGCCTCGCTCGAGTTGCCGACGGGGTTGGTCGTCGAGAGCGAGCAGGTCGCGCAGCTCGACAGCAAGGACATGGACTTCGCGACTTGGCGCCGCTTGGCGATGCGGGCCGTCGTCCACCTCACCCGACCCGAGGTCGCGGCGATCGTCGTCACCCACGGCACCGACACGCTCGAGGAGACTGCCTATTTCCTGCAGCGCGTCCTCGCGCCTGCCAAGCCGGTCGTCCTCACCGCAGCGATGCGGCCGGCGACGTCGCGCGCGGCCGATGGTCCGCAGAACCTGGCCGACGCCATCGCGGTGGCGACGACGCCGGGCGCGCGCGGGGTCGTCGTCGTCGTCGCCGGCACGGTCCACTCGTCGCTCGACGTCCGCAAGGTCCATCCCTATCGGCTCGACGCGTTCGGTTCGGGCGATGCCGGGCCGATCGCGAGGGTCGAGGAAGGGCGGCTGCGCCGCTTTCGGCCGTGGCCCGACGCGGACGCCGCGAGGCTCGCCCTCGAGCGGCTGCCGACCGATGGAACGGCGTGGCCGTGGGTCGCCATCGTCACCAGCGGCGCAGGTTCGGATCCGCGCAGCGTGCGCGCCCTCGTCGACGCCGGCTGCGCCGGCATCGTCGTCGCCGCGACCGGCAACGGCCGCGTCAACGCCACGCTCGACGCGCCCCTGCGTGAGGCGATGACGCGCGGATGCGCCGTGCTGCGCAGCACGCGCTGCCTGGACGGCACGGTGATCGACGCGCCGGCGCCGAAGGCCGACGACATTCCGTCGGCGGGTGCGCTGACGCCGCAGCAGGCGCGCGTCGAGCTGATCCTGCGTCTGCTCGGGCGCAGCAGCGGCGCACCGGCCTAGGCAAGCCCGGGCGGCTGCTTAGGTAAGCCGCTCTTGCTGCTTAAGCGAGCCGCCACGACCGGTCAGACGACGTCGAGGGCGACCTCGATGTTGCCGCGTGTCGCGTTCGAGTACGGGCAGACCTGGTGCGCGGCCTCGACGAGCTTCTGCGCCGCCGCCTTGTCCATGCCGGGAATCCTGACGTGCAGCGCGACCTGGATGCCGAAGCCTTGCGGGATCGGGCCGATGCCGACGTCGGCGCTGATCGAAGTGTCCGCGGGCAGGGCGACCTTCTGCTGCATGGCGACGAACTTCATCGCGCCGATGAAGCAGGCGGAATAGCCGGCCGCGAACAGCTGCTCGGGGTTGGTGCCGGGCGCGCCGTTGCCGCCGAGGCCCTTCGGCGTCGTCAGCTTGATGTCGAGGATGCCGTCGTCGCTCTTCGACGTGCCTTCGCGGCCGCCGGTCGAGGTGGCATGGGCGGTGTAGAGGACCTTCTCTGGCTTGATCATGGCTTTCCTTTCGGCGTTCGCGAACGTGGGTTCAGCCGACCGATTCTGCGATGTTGTCGAGCTGCGTGCTGAGCTCGAGCCAGCGCGCCTCGAGCTGCTCGATCTGGCCGCCGATCGCCTTCAGGCGGCGCCCGGTCTCGGCACGCTGCTCGGCGTCGAGCGCGTCGTCGGCGCTCGCCGCCTCGAGCCGGTCGCGCTCGGCGAAGAGAACGCCGAGCTTGTTGTCGACGACGTTGAGCTCCTTCTTCAGCGGCTTGGCGGCGTCGGCGCGCTGCTGGCGCGCCGCGGCGGCGGCCTTGCGGTCGGCACGCGGCGCGATCTCTGCGGGCGTGGCCGTGGCCCCGGGCGCAGCCCCGAGTGCAGAACGCGAAGGAGGCGAAGACGGCGAAGGAAGCGAAGAAGGCGAAGGAGACGAAGAAGGCGAAACCTTGCCGGCCGCTGCCGAGCGTGCCGCGCCGGCGTCCGGCCGCGCCGCGCGCGCGGCGGCTTTCGCCTGGTCGAGCAGCCAGCGCTGGTAGTCGTCGAGATCGCCGTCGAACGGCTTCAGGCCGCCGCCGGTGACCAGCCAGAACTCGTCGCACACCTCGCGCAGCAGAGCGCGGTCGTGGCTCACCAGCATGACGGTTCCCTCGAACTCGTTGAGCGCCATGCTGAGCGCCTCGCGCGTCGTCAGGTCGAGGTGGTTGGTCGGCTCGTCGAGCAGCAGCAGGTTCGGCCGCTGCCAGACGAGCATCGCGAGAACGAGGCGCGCCTTCTCGCCGCCGGAGAGCGTGCCGACCGGCTGCTGCACCATCTCGCCGGTGAAGCGGAACGAGCCGAGGAAGTCGCGCAGCTCCTGCTCGCGGCCGGCCGGGCCGACGTCGCGGGCGAGGCGGACCATGTGCATCAGCGGCCCGTCGGCGGGCGAGAGGACGTCGAGCTCCTGCTGCGCGAAGTAGCCGATCGTCAATCCCTTGCCCGCGACGATCTCGCCGGCCAGCGGCGCGAGGTCGCCGGCGATCGTCTTGACGAACGTCGACTTGCCCTGGCCGTTGGCGCCGAGGATGCCGATGCGCTGGCCGGCGAGCACCGAGCGGTCGATGTGGTCGACGATGCGCTTCGCGCCGGCGCCGCCTTCGCCCGGATAGCCGCAGGCGACCTCGGCGAAGGCGAGCATCGGATTGGGCAGGCTCTGCGGCTCCTTGAACTCGAACTGGAAGTCGGCGCT
>DASYKC010000062.1:0-43536 GCA_035995885.1 Caldimonas sp.
GCTCGACGAGGTCCGCCGGATTTCCGTCCGCGAGCAGGGAGCGCCATGGTTGCCGCTTACAAGCCCAGCGGAACATTTGTCGGATCGCCCCGAGCATGTCTTCGGCAGTGCGTGCTTTGCCCCGGGTACGGCCCACCAAGCGGAGCAGCTTGACCAGGTCCGTATCGGTCAGCTCCCGCACCGGCTTGCTGCCGATGGCCGGAAGGACGTCCCGCTCAAACATCTGGCGCAGGCGCCGGTTGCCGTCCTTTCGACTGACACCGTTCTCAAGCCAGGTTTCGAACAGGTCGCCTACTGGTGTGACCGCGGCCCGAGCAGCCGCGAGGTGGGCCGCCGCAGCGACTTCTTTCTCCGCGCGCTCGATCTGGAAGTCGACGTTGTTGCGAGCGAGCGTTTGGATGCGGCCGTTTTCTGATACCGCGTCCGCGAGCGACATGAAACCCTCGCCAGAGTTTCCGTAGGGCGGTGTCAGCCTTGCCTGGATCTGCTTTCCATCGACCACATAGCGAACGTGCCACGTCTTGCGGCCGTCCGGTGCGATGCGAAGATGGAGTCCGCGGTCGACGAGGACCTTGTATTCAACGGCTTTTGGCCGGAGCGCTTCGATCCCTCGCACCGTCAGCTTGCTCATCTCACGTCCTAGCCACGTCCTAAAAATCGGCGGATTTCAGTGTATGAACGCGGACGGCTCCGGACAACAAAATGCAATAAGCCTTTATCACATAAGGATTTTTTCAGTCCGCGGATGTCCATTGCCGTCCGGCTTTGGACCGATGGGGTGCAAGGGGTCGCGAGTTCGAATCCCGCCGTCCCGACCAACGAAATCAATGGGTTAGCAGCGATGAGCTGCTAGCCCATTTTTCTTTGGCGGCTGCTGGCAACAGAATTCTCGAGGCAGTGGAACGACGGCATTCATTGCTTGCTCATCGCGAGCGACGGCCGACTCGCATCGCGTCATGGCGGGTGCAGCGCAGAAAGTTGAAACGGTGTGACAAGCGCGCGGACGACTGTGGATGAAGGCGGAAAGCTTGCGAAGAATCCGCTGCGCGCGAGCAGCATCCGGTACACGCTAATCGCCGCCGCGCCGACGCGCGCCACGACCCCGACCCGGCGCGGCGGCCGCGGCGGTCGCGACGCATCGAGGTGCGCGATGACCAGCGCCAGCAGATTGCGGTGCCGCTCCTGCATCTTGCGAAAGGCGACCGCATCGCGGGCGACACCGACGCGCCGGACGAACGCCAGCAGGGTGAAGGCGGCGAAGGTGTCGAGACTGCCCAGCGCGCTGCCGTCGATGACGACCGCATGCGCGCCGGTCGGCTGGATGGAATCGACCTCGCGCTGCAGCGCTGCCGACTCCGAGATGCGCCACGCCCCGCCGGGCGAGAGCACGACGGACCCGTCGTCCTCTCGGCTCCAGGCGAGCGAGGGCGGCGCAGCTTCGCTCATGGCGCGGCGGTTGCGGTGGCCTGGTCCAGCCGCGAGCAGGGCAGCAGTCCGTGGTGCTCGATGAGCGGCATCGGCGATGGCATCGGTGTTTCATCCGGAGGGAGGTGCGGACGATGACCGATCGCCGACGACGCGGCTTCACCGGTGCGGCCCGACCGCCGGACGGCCCTTGGCAGGGTCGAGCGCCCGTCCATAAGAGGCTGGCCGGCGAAGTCGAACGAGCGGCGGCGCAGGTTTCGACCGCAACTTTCCCGAAGACAGCTGTCACGCAACGATTCGGCTCTGCCATCGACTCCGAAGCTGCGGTTCGGACACTGATGCACCGCGCGTCGCAGCCGTCCGCCTCCGGACGCCGACGTCGTCTTGCAGGAGAGAGATCGATGAGCGCTCTGTCAGTGGCCCACGAACGGTGCCCGTTCCTCGCCCAAGTGGCGGCAGCCTCCCTGGAACCGCAGCTCGAGATTCCCTCGCCGCCCTCCTGGCCATCGCCCGGGACGCAATCCCGCATGGCCACGATGGTCCAGTTCTACGAGCGCGCCGGGGGCCTCTTGCGCAGCGAGGAAGTCCTCTTCCTGCTGCGTCGGCGCTCGTCGCAGGCGCTGTCGATGCTGGCCCGCTGGATCGTCGACCAGCGCGCCGTCACCTTCGAGTGGCAGGCCGACCGGCTGGTGCCGATGTTTCAGTTCGACCTGGCCGACATGTCGATCCGGCCGGAAGCGGCCGCCGTCCTGGCGGAGCTTGCGGGCGTCTTCGACGACGTGGAGCTCGCCGGCTGGTTCGCGGAGCCGAACGCCTGGCTGAACGGACGCACCCCCGTCGACGCGCTCGAGGCAGATGCGCGGGCGGTGCTCGACGCGGCGCGAGCCGACCGGTTCGTCGCCCGCGGCTAGCGCGTGGCGGCCCTTCACGGCACGGACGCTGGATTCCATAGCGAGAGAGCGGTGGCAGATGCCTCTACCGGGACAGTGCTGGTTGTCGAGGACGACAGAAGTGTCCTGCGCTCGGTCCGGGCTTGCCTCGAGGCGAGCGGCTGGACCGCGCGCGAGGCCCAGACGCTGCGGCAGGGGATCACAGAGGCTAGGTCGAACAAGCTTGATCTCGCGGTGGTCGATCTGGACCTGCCCGACGGGGACGGCGTGGACTTCATGCTCTCACTGCGCGAGCGATCATCGGTTCCCATCATCGTCCTGTCCGCCCGATCGGAGGGATGCACAAGGTGCGTGCGTTTGACGCAGGGGCCGATGGCTGCATCGAAAAGCCGTTCCGCGTCGCCGAATTCCTGGCCCGCGTGAGGGCTCATATGCGCCGCGAACGAGGCGGCGGCGATGAACAGGGGGTCGTTGTCATCGGCAATGTCGAGATCGACCGTGGCGCGCACGTTGTCCGCAAGAATGGCAAGGACGTGCGGTTGACCAAGACACAGTTCGAGCTGTTCGAGCTGCTTGCGGCGAACGCGGGACGCGTGATGACGCACCGGCAACTGCTGCGCGAGGTTTGGGGGCCGGGCGGCGTGGATCACAACCACTACCTGCGCGTCTTCATGGCCTCGCTTCGGCAAAAGCTCGAGGACGATCCCGCACGACCCAGGCTTCTCACTACCCAGACGGGCATCGGGTATCGGCTCATCGCCGGATGAGATCGTCGAAGCGCTCGAGGAGTCGGAGGCCCTTAGCCGCTGAGCGAGCGCGGGGCTGGATTCGAAAGCAGTCTTGGCTAGAGCGTTGCGACGTTCTCGTCTTTGGGAATGGCAAGGACAGTGCCTTACGATAGAAAGGGTCTACGGATTTCTCGCCGATGAATTCTTCGGTGAGCCTGAGAAGGAACACCCTTGAAATCGATGATTCGGAACGCCGCGCTGATCTTGGTCGCGTGCAATGCCCTCGGCCTCGCCGCACATGCTGTCGCGGCCGCGAACGAGCCGCCGGAATGCAGCGACAAGACGTCGCTGCGCGACGTGAAGCGCCAATATCAGGGGCTCGAGGAGCAGAAGCAGAACCTGAAGATCAAGGACTTCTCCGACGTGAAGCAGATTCGCCTCGGCCCGCCGCCTGCGGGCGTCAACCAGTATGCGAACAAGAGCACCTATGCGACGTCGTCGCGTTGGTGCCAGGCGACGATGGCGTTGTCGAACGGCAAGAGCGACGCGATCTACTGGCGCATGGACTACGTGGTCGAAGGAAAGAGCTTCTCCATCAATTTGGACCACTGCGCCACGAACCATGACCTCTTGGACAGCAATTGCCAGAAGCTGCGCGCGGGCAAGTAACCCGCAGCCCGCGCGGGCCGTGTTCGCGCGACGCTCGCTGAGGGTGCGCCCCGACGGCCATCGTGCCGATCCGTCAACTGCCTCGGCTGGCAGGCGGGCTCACCGTTGCGGCTTCAGGCAAACAACAGGCGCTGCAGCATCCAGACGTTGAGGGCGATGACGAGACTCGCGGCGGCCCAGAGCAGCACGCTCATCGACCGGCCGAAGGCCAACCGACCCAACTGCCGCCGCCGGGTCGTGAAGAGGAGCAGCGGCACGATCGCGAACGGCAGCTGCAGGCTGAGGATCACCTGGCTGAAAACCAGCATCGAGTTGGCGCCAGCGCTGCCATACCAGCCGATGACGACGATGGCGGGAACGATCGCCACGCTGCGCGTCAGAAGCGCCCGCGCTGCCGGCGAGACGCGAATCTCGAGAAAGCCCTCCATGACGATCTGGCCGGCGAGGGTGCCGGTGACCGACGCGCTGAGGCCCGAGCAGATCAGCGCGACGCCGAACAGCGCGCTGGCGCCGCCGACGCCCAGGAGCGGCGAAAGCAGCCGGTGCGCTTCGGCGAGATCGCCGACCGGCCCGACGCCGGGCCGATGGAACGCACCGGCGGCGAGGACCATGATCGCGGCGTTGATCAGCAGTGCGAGGCCGAGAGCGACCGTCGAGTCGACCGTCGCGAAGCGGATCGCCTCTCTCTTGCCTGCTTCGGATCGCTCGTGTCGACGCGTCTGCACGAGCGAGGAGTGAAGGTAGAGGTTGTGTGGCATCACCGTCGCGCCGACGATTCCAACCGCGAGGTAGAGCATGGCCGGGTCGGTGACGATGCGCGGTTGCGGCACGAAACCACCGAGCACCGCGGCGAGCTCCGGCTGGAGCCATGCGATCTGAAACGCGAAGCAGATGCCGATCATCGCCACGAGCGCAATGATCGCCGCCTCGAGCCAGCGGAAGCCTCGCCTCTGCAACGCCAGCAGCAGCATGACGTCGAGCAGCGTGACGATGACGCCCGCGAGCAGCGGCAGACCGAACAGCAGATTGAGGCCGATCGCCATGCCGATCACCTCGGCCAGGTTGCAGGCCACGATCGCGACTTCGCAGAAGAGCCAGAGGACGAAGCTCGCACGCGGGGGAAAGCTCTGCCGACACGCCTGTGCCAGATCGACCCCCGCAGCGATGCCCAGGCGCACGGCGGCGGCCTGGAACAACATGGCCATCAGGTTCGAGACCAGAACGACCGAGAGCAGCTCGTAGCCGAACTGCGATCCGCCGGCGAGCGAGGTGGCCCAGTTGCCGGGATCCATGTAGCCGACCGCCACCAGGTATCCCGGCCCGAAGAAGACCATCATGCGGCGCCAGGCGGCGCCTTTCGGCGAATGCCTCGGCGCGGCGTTCGAGCGACGTCCTCGAGCGGGGCTGCGAGCGGTGCCGAGCCGATCGATCGGCTCGGCATTTCCCGCGCCGACCGCGGCGGAGTTCATCGATGCCAAGGCAAGTCACCCCGTCGGCCGCGCTTTAGCGCCGAGGAGATTTCGAGCTGCCTTGACCGTTCTTCTTTGCCGGCGTCGGAGCCCCTGCGCCCGTTCCGTTCGTTGCTGCGGCACCGTTCCCCGCGTTCATGCCGAGCATCGCCCCCGTCAGAGGATCGCTGGATGGATCCGATTCGAGTCTGGAGGCGGCCTTGTCCACCAGTTGCGCCTCGTCGTCATCCAGCGTGATCTCGGGCATTCCCGAGCCGCCGTCGACCGCCGTCTGCGCATCGCGAAACTCGAAGGTGGGCTCCTTGTTCCACGGACCTCTCGTGTCGCCGTCGCCCATCGACATGTTGAAGTAGACGTTCGTGAACTCGGGCATGCCCGGCAATTTGCCAGGCGGGAAGTTGGGCTGGATGGAGTAGAGCGCCTTCTCGAACGATTGCTGGTGTGCGATCTCGCGGGTCATCAGGAAGCCGAGGGCCTCCTTCACGCCGGGGTCGTCGGTGCAGTTGATGAGACGCTCATAGATGATCTTCGCGCGGGCCTCGGCAGCAATGTTCGAACGAAGATCGCAGGAAGGATCGCCGATCGAGTCGACGTAAGCCGCGGTCCAGGGAACGCCCGCCGAGTTGATGAAGGCCGGGCCGCCGCCAAAGAGCACCTGGGTGACATGCGAGTCGTTGCCGCCGCCCGAGATGTTGCGGTACATCTCAGCCTCGCTGTCGACGCCTTCCGAAAGGCGCGCCTTGGCGCCCTTGTTGAGCATGGCGACGATGGTGCCGATCACCTCCAGGTGGCTGAGCTCCTCGGTGGCGATGTCGATCAGCATGTCCCTTCGGCCGGGATCGTCCTCCGCCAGATACTGCGTGAAGTAGCGGCAAGCCGCGGCCAGCTCGCCTTGCGGGCCGCCGAACTGCTCGAGCATGAGATTGGCGAGACCGGGGTTGCTCTCGCTGACGCGAACCGTGTACTGCAAACGTTTGTTGTGCGCAAACATGATCTTCCTTCAGGTGGTTGTCGGGGACTCCTCAACGCGACCGGCGCAGAGGAGGAGATGGCCATGGCAGAAAGGGTGCCCGTGAGGGCGGGCCATATCGGTGGACCGAAATGGCGCGAGAGCAAGGAAGGCGAGCACGTCACGCTCGGCAACCAGCTCGCTTTCCGTCCGGACTCGCCGCGGGCACTCTGCCTGCCGGTCCGTGCCTTCGGCATCCGTCGTGCCGAGTTCGCATCGGCCCGAATTCCTCAAGCTGCGCCTTGGCGGTCAGCTGAAGCACGCGATCGTTGAGCTCGCGGTCGGATGTCTTTCCGGCAAGGCACGGAGGTTGCCGAGTCAAGCGGCGAGCCGGCGCACCCACTCTCGAGCGTCGACCGGCAGAGCGACGTTCGCGAAGGAGTTGGACAGTGGCCACGAATCGATCAGAAGGTCAAGCGAAAGACGGCGGGCGAAAAGGCGGCGGCCAGCAGAGCCAGGGTGGGAGCGAGAGTGCGGGCGGGCGGCAACAGGGCCAGGAAGGAAGCCGGAAAGACTCTGGATCACGCGCCGGGACCGGCGGATCGACCAGGGGCGGCACGCCGGAACAGCATGCAGAAGCAGGGCGGCAGAGCCACAAGAACGACCGTTGACTTTGGCAAGCGCATTGATCGCGCCTCCCTGGCGTCTCGGGAGGCGCTTCACGATCGCTCCGCATGCAAGCCGAGGACCGTCAGCGCACCTGTCGCCCAATGTTTTTGTCTTTGCATTCCGCACAAGGCGAGTCTTCACCAGATTCGGCGCGACTCCTCGCTCTTGTGCACCGCCAAGGAGACGTTGCCTACGGTGCGAGCCCCACCCAGCGCATGACCCCCTTCAGACCCCACGCCGCAACGAAGAGAGCGGTAACGCTCGAGGCCCAGATCAGCAGCAGCCAGCCAAGGCGTCTCCACCACAGCGCGGCGCCGGTGCAAACATGCGGGCTCGCCATCAGTGGTACCCGTCGCCTGCGCGCACCTTGCCGCGGAAGACCCAGTAGCTCCATGAGGTGTACATGAGGATCATCGGCGTGACCAGCAGCGCGCCGACCAAGGCAAACCCGAGGCTCTGCGGCGGACCCGCGGCCTGCCAGATGGTGATGCTCGGCGGAACGACATGCGGCCATACGCTGATGCCCATGCCGGTATAGCCAAGAAAGACCAAGGCCAGCGTGAGCACGAACGCCATCGAGTGCGTCTCGCGGCGGAGCGAGCGCAGCAGCCCCATCACCGAGAGGGCGACAAGAACCGGCACGGGCGCGAACCAGAGGACGTTGGGAAAGCTGAACCAGCGTGTCGCGATGTCGGCGCGGATGAGCGGCGTCCAGATGCTGATCACGACGATCACCGTCAGGAGCCCCCACGTCAGACCCCGGGCGATCGCGCGCATGCGCTCCTGCAACGCCCCCTCCGTCTTCATGACGAGCCAGGTGCTGCCGAGCAGCGCATAGGCCACCAGAAGGCCGGCGCCGGTGAACAGTGCGAAAGGGGTCAGCCAGTCGAAGGGTCCTCCCGCGTACTCGCCGTTGCGCACCGCGATCCCTTCGATGTAGCCGCCCAGAGTGACGCCTTGGCAGAACGTGGCCACCGCCGAGCCGCCGGCGAACGCCTTGTCCCAGATCCGACGCCGCCCCGGCCGCGCCTTGAAGCGGAACTCGAAGGCGACGCCGCGGAAGATCAACCCGGTCAGCATCAGGATGAGCGGCAGGTAGAACGCGCTCAGCACGAGCGCATACGCCAGCGGAAAGGCAGCCAGCAAACCGGCGCCGCCGAGGACCAGCCAGGTCTCGTTCCCGTCCCAGACGGGGGCGACGGTGTTCATCATGACGTCGCGGTTCTGCTTCTCGGGGATGAAGAGAAACAGCAGCCCGATGCCCAGGTCGAAGCCGTCCATGATCACGTACATCATGACCCCGAAGAGAATGATGATGGCCCAGATCAGCGGCAGATCGATACCCATCGTGCGGTCCTCGTTTCTGGCGTCGCGTTGACCGGTCAAGCCGGCGTGGCATCGGCCTCGTTCAGCGCTTCGGGTGCTGCCGAGAGCGGACGCATCTGGTGACGCGCCTGGCCCGGGCCGCCCGGATTCGGCAGAAGCCCCTCGTTGTCGACGGGTCCGATGCCGATGATGCGCAGCAGGTAGGTGGTGCCGGCGCCGAACACCGTCATGTACACGATGACGAACAGCGCCAGCGTGAAGCCCAGTTCTGCGGCACCGTGAGCCGACACGGAGTCCGCGGTGCGCATGACGCCGTAGACGGTCCAGGGCTGGCGTCCGACTTCGGTCGTCAACCACCCGGCGAGGATCGCCACGAGCCCCGCCGGCCCCATTGCCAGCGCCCAGCGATGAAATGCGCGCGACCGGTACAGGCGCTTGCGCCAGCGCAGCCATAGGCCGACGGTGCCGAGCCCGATCATCAACACGCCCAGCCCGACCATGACACGAAACGTCCAGAAGACCACCGTCGCGTTCGGGCGGTCCTGGCGCGGAAAGTCCTTCAGGCCGGAAAACTGCCCGTCCCAGCTGTGCGTGAGGAGAAGACTCCCCAGGTGCGGCACGTCGAGCTGAAAGTGGTTCCTCTCGGCCGTCATGTCGGGCCAGCCGAACAGGACCAGCGGGACGCCTTCACCGGGGATGTTCTCCCAGTGTCCTTCGATGGCCGCCAGCTTGGCCGGCTGGTGCTCGAGCGTGTTGAGGCCATGCGCGTCGCCGATCAGTGCCTGAACGGGCGCGGCGACGAGCACCATTGCCATCGCCATGGAGAACATCGTTCGCACAGTGGCGGTATCGCGGCGGCGCAGCAGGTGCCAGGCGCCGCTCGCGCCCACCAGCAACGCGGTGGCAAGAAACGCTGCCACGACCATGTGCGCGAGCCGGTAGGGGAATGACGGGTTGAAGACAACGCGGAGCCAGTCGACGGGAACGACGCGGCCGTCGATGATCTCGTGGCCTTGCGGCGTCTGCATCCAGCTGTTGGAAGCGAGGATCCACGTTGCCGATAGGAGCGTGCCGACAGCGACCATCACCGTCGCGAGAAAGTGCAGACCCGGACCGACACGGTTGAGCCCGAACAGCATGACGCCGAGAAAGCCTGCTTCGAGGAAGAAGGCAGTGAGTACCTCGTAGGCGAGCAGCGGCCCCGTGATGCCGCCGGCGAACCGCGAGAAGGGACTCCAGTTGGTGCCGAACTGGTAGGCCATGACCAGCCCCGAGACGACGCCCATGCCGAAAGCGACCGAAAACACCTTGAGCCAGAAGTGATAGAGGTCGAGATAGACCCCTCTTCCTGTCTTCAGCCACAGTCCTTCGAGGACGGCAAGGTAGCTCGCCAGTCCGATCGTCAAGGCCGGAAAGATGATGTGGAAGGAAATCGTGAACCCGAATTGGATTCGGGCCAGAAGGAGTGCGTCGATGGAACTCAATTGCGCTCCCTCAGCCGTTGCGGATCAACTCATGCTGAAGTCGCGACACCCATCGCTGATTACAGATCTCGCTGTCAGGATTACGTCTGAGACCCCATGCGTGACCCGAAACGGGACCGGTCAGCTCGCCGCAGTCCTCGCACGCTTGACCGGCGCTCGCGCTGTCGGTCGGCGCTGGACCGAAGGCGCTGACCGCAGCGTCGCATCGGGCCAGGAGCGCATCGCCATGTCGACGCTGGCCAGCAGGCTTTCCGGCGTCGCCCCGTCCTTGGCTTGCATCGACATGCCCTGATAGACGGTCGCGTAGAAGTTCGCGAGCGCGCCGGCATCGGCGCTGGCGGGAAGCTCGCCCTCGTCGATGCCGCGCTGAATCCGCGCCTGCATGCTCTCGACGCCGAGCGCGCGCCGCCGCGTCAGCGCCGCCTGGACGTGAACGGCCGCCACCGAGCACACCATCATGCAGCCGAGCGGATGGCAGTCCTGCGTCAGCTCGGCCGCGGCTTCGACGAGAAGGCGCTGCACGGCACGTCGCGCCGTCGGCTCCTCGGCCAGCGCCCTCGCGCCGAAAGCGCCCGGCCCCCGGCCGTAAGCTTCGATCGCCTCGAGGAAGAGATGCTCCTTGTCGCCGAACGCGGTGTAGAGGCTCGGCGGCGTGATGCCCATCGCCGCGGTCAGGTCGGCGATCGACGCGGCCTCGTAGCCGCGTTCCCAGAAGACGTGCATGGCCTTGTCGAGCGCCGTCTCGCGATCGAACGAAAGCGGCCGGCCGCGACCGCGCGCAGTGGCCTTGACGGGTGCCGCTGCCGCGACCGTTCGGGCCGGGCCGGGCTTTCTTGTCTCAATCTCTTTTTTCATAGTGATCGCTAATAAAAGCCTTGACGGCCTCTTGCGAGATGGCTACATTGTGCCACATGTCGTAGCGTTCACTACGAAATAAAGCGCCCCGTCTCCAGCTGCCGTTCGCCTGTCGGGCTGTCCGCCCCGGGTGAAGCCGCGCTACTGCCGACGCCTTGGCAAACGGCTCTCGAAAGGACTTTGACATGAACTCAAATACTCCAGGCTCGCGCGGTCTCTGGATCGCCGGCACGGTGCTCACTGCGGTCGCCGCGGTCGGTACCGCTGTCTTCAGCATGCGAACGAGCAGCGCTGCGGCGCCGGCGGCACCCGTCGCGACGCCGGTCTCGGTCGCGACCGTCGTGCCGAGCGACGTCGCCACGTGGGACGAGTTCTCGGGCCGCCTCGAAGCCGTCGAGCGGGTCGACATTCGCTCGCGCGTCGCCGGCACCGTGCAGTCGGTGCACTTCCACGAAGGCGCGCTGGTGAAGAAGGGCGACCTGCTGATCACCATCGACCCGGCACCCTTCGCCTCCGAGGTCGAGCGCGCCGCCGCCCAGGTCGTCGCCGCCGAGGCTCGCGTCTCGTACGCGAAGAGCGAATTCGTTCGCGCCGACCGTCTGCTCGAAGAGCAAGCCATCGCCCAGCGCGAGCACGACGAGCGCAACAACGCCCAGCGCGAGGCCGAGGCGAACCTGCGCGCCGCCAAGGCCGCCCTGCATTCGGCCCAGCTCAACCTCGACTACACCGAAGTGCGGGCGCCGGTCTCCGGTCGGGTCGGCCGTCTCGAGATCACCGCCGGCAACCTGATCGCCGCCGGCCCGGGCGCGCCGGTGCTGACCACGCTCGTCTCGGTCAGCCCGATCTACGCGAGCTTCGACGCCGACGAGCAGATCGTCGCCAAGGCGCTCGGCGACCTGCCGAGCGGCGCGAGCGCGCGCACGCAGCTCGAGCGCATCCCCGTGCAGATGGGGACCGCCAGCACGGTCGACACGCCTTTCATCGGACGCCTGCAGCTCGTCGACAACCAGGTCGACGCGAAGAGCGGCACGGTGCGCGTTCGTGCCGTCTTCGACAACGCCGACGGCCGCCTCATGCCCGGCCAGTTCGCGCGCCTGCGCATGGGCCAGGCGAAGAACGCGCCGGCCCTCCTCGTCAGCGAGCGCGCCGTCGGCACCGACCAGAGCAAGAAGTTCGTGATGGTCGTCGGCAGCGACAACAAGGCGGCGTACCGCGAAGTGACGCTCGGCGCCAACGTCAACGGCCTGCGCATCGTCACCTCGGGGCTCAAGCCGCAGGAGCGCGTCGTCGTCAACGGTCTGCAGCGCATCCGTCCCGGGGCGCTCGTCGACCCGCAAGCCGTGCCGATGGACCTGAAGGCCGAAGTCGCGAACGCGACGACCGCGCCGCGCTCGTGAGCCTCCGAGCCGACGCTTCCGAAAGCCCGCCATGAATCTGTCCAAGTTCTTTATCGACCGGCCGATCTTCGCCGGCGTCCTGTCGCTGATGATCTTCCTCGGCGGGGTGATCGCGGTGCGCGGCCTGCCGATCTCCGAGTATCCCGACGTCGTGCCGCCGTCGGTCGTGGTCCGCGCCCAGTACCCGGGCGCGAACCCTCAGGTCATCGCCGAGACCGTCGCGACGCCGATCGAGGAATCGATCAACGGCGTCGAGAACATGCTCTACATGAGCAGCCAGGCGACGACCGACGGGCTGATGACGCTCACCGTCACCTTCAAGCTCGGCACCGATCCCGACAAGGCCCAGCAGATGGTGCAGAACCGCGTCTCGCAGGCCGAGCCGAGGTTGCCCGAGGAAGTGCGCCGGCTCGGCATCGCGACGATCAAGAGCTCGCCCGACTTGACCATGGTCGTCCACCTGCTGTCGCCGACCGGCCGCTACGACATGACCTACCTGCGCAACTACGCGGTGCTCAACGTCAAGGACCGGCTGGCGCGGGTTCCCGGTGTCGGCGACGTCCAGCTCTTCGGCTCGGGCGACTACGCGATGCGGGTCTGGCTCGACCCGCAGAAGGTGGCGCAGCGGGGCCTCTCGGCCAGCGACGTCGTCGCCGCCATCCGCGGCCAGAACGTCCAGGCCGCTGCCGGCGTTGTCGGCGCCTCACCGGGGCTGCAGGGCATCGACGTCCAGCTCTCGATCAATGCCCAGGGGCGCCTGCAGAGCGAGGAGGAGTTCGGCGACATCATCGTCAAGACGAGCGGCGACGGCGCCGTGACGCGACTGCGCGACATCGCCCGGCTCGAGCTCGGCGCCGCCGACTATTCGCTGCGCTCGCTGCTCGACAACAAGGACGCCGTCGCGGTGCCGGTCTTCGCGGCGCCGGGGTCGAACGCGATCGCGATCTCGAACGGCGTGCGCGAGACGATGCAGGACATCAAGAAGGCGATGCCCGACGGCGTCGACTACGAGATCGTGTACGACCCGACGCAGTTCGTCCGCGCCTCGATCGAGTCGGTCGTGCACACGCTGCTCGAAGCGGTGGCCCTCGTCGTGCTCGTCGTCATCCTCTTCCTGCAGACCTGGCGTGCCTCGATCATTCCGCTGATCGCCGTGCCGGTCGCGATCGTCGGCACGTTCGGCGTGATGCACGTGTTCGGCTTTTCGATCAACGCGCTCAGCCTCTTCGGCCTGGTGCTCGCGATCGGCATCGTCGTCGACGACGCCATCGTCGTGGTCGAGAACGTCGAGCGCAACATCGAGGCCGGGCTCAGCCCGCGCGAAGCGACGTATCAGGCGATGCGCGAGGTCTCGGGGCCGATCATCGCGATCGCGCTCGTGCTGGTCGCGGTGTTCGTCCCGCTCGCCTTCATCAGCGGCCTGTCGGGCCAGTTCTATCGGCAGTTCGCGCTGACGATCGCGATCTCGACCGTGATCTCGGCGATCAACTCGCTGACGCTGTCGCCGGCCCTGGCGTCGCTCATGCTGCGCGGCAACGGCGCGCCGAAGGACGCGCTGACGCGCGGCATGGACCTCGTCTTCGGCCGCTTCTTTCGCGCCTTCAACCGCCTGTTCAAGCGCGGCGCGAACGGCTACAGCGGCGGCGTGAGCGCGGCGATCTCGCGCAAGGCGATGATGTTCGCGGTCTACGTCGCGCTGGCGGTGGTGACGGTCGGCCTGTTCAAGCTCGTCCCGGGCGGCTTCGTGCCGGCGCAGGACAAGCAGTACCTGATCGGCTTCGCCCAGCTGCCCGACGGCGCCACGCTCGACCGCACAGAGGACGTGATCCGCCGCATGGGCGAGATCACGATGAAGCAGCCCGGCGTCGAGCACGCGGTCGCGTTCCCGGGCCTGTCGATCAACGGTTTCACCAACAGTTCGAGCTCCGGCATCGTCTTCACGACGCTGGCGCCGTTCGACCAGCGCAAGGGCCCGGGGCTGAGCGCCGGCGCCATCGCCGGCCAGCTCAACCAGAAGTACGGCGCGCTCCAGGATGCGTTCATCGTCATGTTCCCGCCGCCGCCGGTGCAAGGCATCGGCACCACCGGCGGCTTCAAGCTGCAGCTCGAGGACCGCGCTTCGCTCGGCTTCGCCGCGCTCGACGCGTCGCTGAAGGCGTTCATGGCCAAGGCGGCGACGGCGCCCGAGCTCGCCGGCATGTTCTCGAGCTACCAGGTGAACGTTCCCCAGCTCTACGCCGACATCGACCGGACCAAGGCGCGCCAGCTCGGCGTCGCCGTCACCGACGTCTTCGACACGATGCAGATCTACCTCGGCAGCCTCTATGCCAACGACTTCAACAAGTTCGGCCGGACGTATTCGGTCCGCGTCCAGGCCGATGCGGCCTACCGCGCCCGCGCCGAGGACGTCGGCGCGCTGAAGGTGCGATCGGCGAGCGGCGAGATGGTGCCGCTCTCGGCGCTGATGAAGGTCACGCCGACCTTCGGCCCGGAACGCGCGCTTCGCTACAACGGCTTCCTCGCGGCCGATGTCAACGGCGGCCCGGCCCCGGGCTATTCCTCGGGACAGGCGCAGGCCGCGATCGAGCGGATCGCCGCCGAGACGCTGCCGCCCGGCATCGGCCACGAGTGGACCGAGCTCACCTACCAGGAGATCCTCGCCGGCAACTCCGCCCTCTGGGTCTATCCGCTGGCGATCCTGCTCGTCTTCCTCGTCCTCGCCGCGCTCTACGAGAGCCTGACCCTGCCGCTCGCCATCCTGCTGATCGTGCCGATGGGCCTGCTCGCGGCGATGACCGGCGTCTGGCTCTCGCACGGCGACAACAACGTCTTCACCCAGATCGGCCTGGTCGTGCTGGTCGGGCTCAGTGCGAAGAACGCGATCCTCATCGTCGAGTTCGCGCGCGAGCTCGAGTTCGCGGGACGCACTCCGGTGCAGGCGGCGATCGAGGCGAGCCGATTGCGGCTGCGGCCGATCCTGATGACGTCGATGGCCTTCGTCATGGGCGTGCTGCCGCTCGTCCTCGCCAGCGGCGCCGGCGCCGAGATGCGAACGGCGATGGGCGTCGCCGTCTTCGCCGGAATGATCGGCGTCACCGCCTTCGGCCTCTTCCTCACGCCCGTCTTCTATGTCCTCCTGCGCCGCCTCACCGGCAATCGTGCGCTGCGCCAGCACGGCGCGGCGACGGTGCATCCCGAGGGCGCGCCGGCAGCGGGGCTGTCGCCCGCCTGAGCGGCGCGGCCGTGAATCACAAAGGATCCCTCATGAACAACAAGATCGCCGCGCGACGCGCTCGGCCTGAGCTCCTGCCCTTGCTGATGGCGCTCGTGGTCGCCGGCTGCGCCTCCGTGCCGACAACGACTCCCGTGGCCGCCCCGGCAACGCCGGCGTCGTTCAGGGAAACCGACGGCCGCTGGGCCGAGCTGAAGCCGGCGGAATCGCAGCCGCGGGGCGAGTGGTGGAAGGCATTCGACGACGCACGCCTCGACGATGTCGTCAGCCGCGCCGACCGCAGCAGCACCAGCATCCAGCTCGCGGCCGCCCGGCTCGCCGAGTCGCGCGCCCTGCTGCGCGCCACCGACGCCGATCGCGCGCCGCAGGTCGGCGTCGGCGTTTCGGCGTCGCGGGCGACCCTGGCGCCGGGCCTCGGCGCGCTCGGCCAGGCGCTGACGAACCTGAGCGTCGGCCCGAGCATCTCGTACGAGCCCGACCTGTTCGGCCGCCTTGCGACGGCGAGCCGCGCCGCCGAGCTCGACGCCGAGGCGCGCCAGGCGCTGCTGCAGAGCACGCGCCTCGTCGTCCAGTCCGACGCCGCGCAGGCCTACTTCGAGCTGCGCGCCCTCGACGAGGAGATCGGCCTGGTGCGCCAGACCGTCTCGGCCTATCGCGAGACGCTGCGCCTCACCGAGCTGCGCTCGCGCGCCGGCGACGTCGGCGAGCTCGACCTCGCGCGCGTCAAGGCCGAGGTCGCATCGACCGAGTCGCAAGCGATCGCGCTCGACCGGAGCCGGGCCGAAGTCGAGCACGCGCTGGCCGTTCTCGTCGGCGAGCCGGCGAGCACGTTTCGCGTCGAGCCCTTGCCCTGGTCGGGCCTGCCGCCGCAAGTGCCGGCCGGCATTCCGAGCACCGTCCTCGCGCGCCGGCCCGACGTCTCGGCCGCGCAGCGGGCGATGCTCGCGGCCGAGGCGCGCGTCGGCGTCGCCCAGAAGGCGTGGTTCCCCGACGTCTCGCTCACGGCCTCGGGCGGCTTCGCGTCGACCAATCTCGGTGACGTGCTGAAGTGGTCAGCGAGGAGCTGGGGCATCGGTGCCCTGCTGTCGCTGCCCGTGTTCGACGGCGGCCGGCGCGTCGCCGGCGTGGAGAGCGCGAACGCGCAGTGGGACGCCGCGGCCGCCAGCTACCGGGAGCAGGTGCTGACCGCCTTCAAGGACGTCGAGGATCAACTCTCCGCCCTGCGCCTGCTGCGCCAGCAGGCCGATTCGCAGGCGGTGGCGGTCGACGCTTCGGCGCGCGCCACGGTGCTCTCGAACAGCCGCTATCGCAACGGCTACGTCAGCCAGCTCGAGCTGCTCGATGCCCGCCGCAGCGAGCTCAGCAACCGTCGCGAAGCGCTCCAGGTTCGGGCGGCGCAATACCGCGCCACCGTCGGCTTGATACGCGCGCTCGGCGGTGGCTGGTCTGCAGGCTGAGCGACCTCGCTCGGCAGCGATGTCCGGCGACGCATCGATCGGCAAAGCGACAGGCAGGCACGTCTGCAAGCGACAGGCAGGCGCGTCTGGACCGGCCTGCTGGTTCCAGATCGCTTCCGTCCTCGTCAGCCTTTCAGCGCCGCCTTGAGCACCCGCGCGTAGTTGCCGCAGGCTACCTGCTCGATCGCGCGCGCCGGCAACTTCAGGTCTTGCAGCGCGTCGACGACGCTGCGCACGTGCGAGTAGTCGTTGACCGACCAGCTCGTGCCTAAACCTTCGATGTCGGTGCCGATGGCGACGTGGTCGGCGCCGAGCCAGTCGACCAGGTTGACGATCTCGCGCGCATAGCCGCGCGTGTCGCCGCCGGAGACGGTCCAGTTGCCCTGGCCCGGCGTTCGGCTCGGCCCGGGCTTGGCGAGGGCGAGCCCCCAAAGGCCGACGACGCCGCCGCGGTCGGCGATCTTCCTGGCCTGCGAGAGCGAGAGCCGGCGCTGCAGGTACCCGGCGCCGTCTTGCCAGCGACCCTCCGTCCGGTCGACCCAGCCGTGCGACCAGAGGAGCGGCTTCGTCGCCACCTCGAGCGCCTGCTCGACCGCAGGCCAGCTGGAGTGCGCCAGGTCGACGAGGATGCCCTGGGCGTTGCAGGCCTCGACGAGGCGCTTGCCGGCATCGCTCAGGCCGTTGTGGACCGGCGGCACAGTCTGGAAGTCGCCGATCGGATTCCTGATGAAGTGCACGAACTGCACGTGGCGCAGACCTTGGGCGTAGAAGGCGCCGAGGTCGTCGACGCGTCCTTCGAGGAAGTCGGCGCCTTCGGACGCGAGCACCACACCCGAATCGCCGGCGACACAGGCATCGACGTCGGCGCCCGCGAGCACCGGCCTCAGACCGCTGCGTTCGACGTACGCCTTCATGCGGACCAGCCGCTCGTGAAAGAACGCCGACAACTCGCCCGGCACCGGCTCGCGGGCCTGCTCGATGCCGGAGGCGCCGGCGCGGATCCAGCGGAAGTCCGACGGCAGCGACCACGCGATCAGCGCCACCCGCTGCGCGCGCAGCGCCTCGGCGAAGTCGGCGCTCGACAGAGCCGGCCGGGTGATGATCCCGAAGTGGCTGTGCATGTCGGCGATCGGCACGCGCGAGTCGGCGCCGCGAGCTGCGATCGGGCCAAGCGCAAGCGGTGGGAGTGCCGCGCACAGCAGGGCACGGCGCGTGAGACCAGGCGTCATCGTCGAGGTGTCATCCATGGTCGTCTCCAGCTTCAGCGAGGCTGATGTGAATCACCTCGGCCCAACAGGCGGCCGCGTGCCGGCCATCATGGTTGCGCCTGGAACGCGCGATAAGAGCGGTGCGACGAACCGTGCAAACAGGGTGTCAGTCGACGTGAGGCTCGGACAGGATGAGCACGGCCGCCACGACCGTCGTGCCCAGGAGCGCTCACCCCGTGTGCGGTCGCAACGGCGATTGACCGCATACGGCAGCATCAGGCCGCACTGGTGGAGCGCCTGCAGCGCCAGGGTCGCGCGCGGTTCGCCACACGCCGGCGGCGTTTCGTCCCAATCCGCTTGGCACGGGTCGCGGCCGGCCCTAGGCTGCCTCCATCGCCGACACCCGACCGGTCCGCCGGAACGAAGCCCGCCATGGACGTGCTGTTCACCATCCTCAAGGCCTTAGCAGGGGTCGCGTCGGCGGCCTCGCTGGCGTCGGCCGCCGCGATGGCGCCGGCCGACGATGCTGCGATTCACGCGGTGCACGGCGACGCACCGGCGCAAGCCGTCGAGCGGCCGATCGCCGCCGCCGAGCTGCTGTCGCCGAGCTGGATGCGCGTCGCGCGCGAGCCGCTGCTGCTGCGCGAGGACGGCGCCGAGATCGTTCGCTTCGACGAGCGTCACGACGCCGGCGTGCTCTGGAATCCGTCGCTGGCCATGCAGGACGGCGACATCGACGTCGATCTGCGCGGCCGCGACGTGCCGCAAAAGAGCTTCGTCGGCATCGCCTGCCGGATCTCCGCAGATGGTGCGGCGCAGGTCGTCTGGCTGCGTCCCTTCAACTTTCGTTCGCCCGATCCGGTGCGCCGCTCGCACTCGTTGCAGTTCGCGGCGCATCCGGAGTACCCCTGGGAGCGGCTGCGCCGCGAGCACCCGGGCGTCTACGAGACCGAGCTCGCACCGGCGCCCGATCCGTCCGGCTGGATCCACATGCACGTCGAGCTGCGTGGCCGCGCGGTGAGCGTCTTCATCGACCGCTCGCCGCGGCCGGCGCTCGTCGTCGAGACGCCCGAGCCGGCGCGTTCGGGTGGCTTCGGCCTGTGGGTCGGCAGCAATTCGAACGGCGACTTCAAGAACCTGCGTGTGCGCCGGCTCGACTAGCTCGAGAAGCCGCCGAGCGATGTGGACATCCACGCGCCAGGGCGCGATCAATCCGGATTCACCACCAGCAACGTGAACGTGTCCTTGATCATTGCGGCGCGGGGGCGGGGCTGCTCCGGCGTCTTGGCCGGTGTCGGCCCGAAGGAGGCCGTGACCAGGTACAGAAGGTGCGAGACGGGATCCAATGTCAGTCGCCGACTGCCACTTCAGGCTTGCCCCCGAGCGGCAGGGTCGCGACCACCGCCATATCCCGCACGGCAGAGGCTCCTCACTACCCAAACCGGCATCGGCTATCGGCTCATCGCCGGATGAGATCGCAGAAACGAAGCCTGGCCTCTCCCTCGAGCCGGACAAGCGACAGCGGCTGCGCCTGCTTCCGCCTTGTTTGCTTCAGCTTTGGTCGCTAGACATGTTCACGACCGGCAATGTCCTCGTTCCACAGGTCCGGTCGTTCCCTGATGAATCGCTGCATCAGCTCGGCGCATCGGCCGTCGTCGACGAGCGTCACGTCGACGCCGTGCTGTCTCAGAAACTCCAGGTTCCCCGGGAATGACCGGTTCTCGCCGACGACAACCCGGCCGATCCCGAACTGGACGATGGTGCCGGCGCACATCATGCAGGGGCTCAACGTCGTGTACAGCGACACGCCTCGGTAGTCAGCGCGTCGGCCGACACGCCGGAAGCAGTCCATCTCGCCGTGCGCGGTGGGGTCGCCATCCTGAACCCTGCGGTTGTGCCCGGCCCCTATCTGGACGCCGTTCTCCACCATCACCGCACCGATCGGCAAGCCCCCTTCGTCGTACGACTTCCGGGCCTGCTCGAACGCTGCGAGGAGAAAAGCGCTGTCGTCCGCATTCGTGATCATGGTCGTCCCACCCTGGTTTGGTTGAGAGGTTATCCAGCGGGATCATTCCAGGCCGCAGCCGCGCAGGACGAAGGTCGTCACATGCTCCGCCGCGCGCTGGTGATCGCGCCCGCTCAGGCGTGTTCGGCCCAGCACGGCACGCACCTGCACGTCGAAGTCGGCATAGGTCTGCGTTGCCGCCCAGATCGTGAAGAAGAGGTGCGTCGCATCCACCGGCGCCATTCTCCCGGTCTTGACCCAGCCCTCGATGACGCGAGCCTTGTTCTTCACCGTCGCCCGCAGCTCGGTACGCATCAGCTCGCCGAGCACCGGCGCGCCATGCAGGAGCTCGTTGGCGAACACCCGCGACGCGTCGGGTCGGGCCGCCGACATCGCCATCTTGGCGCGGATGTAGGCGGCCAGAGCGATCCGCGGCTCGGCTTCGGCGACGAGGCTGTCCATCGGCACCAGCCAGTCGTGCAGCGTGCGCGCGAGCACCTCGTGGTAGAGCCCGTGCTTGCTGCCGAAGTGGTAGTGCAGATTGGCCTTCGGCACGCCGGCCAGCGCGGCGATCGCGGCGGTCGTCGCGCCGTTGAAGCCAGCGCGCGCGAACACCCGCTCGGCCGCGCCGAGGAGGGCCGCGCGCGCGCTGTCGCCGCGCGGCTGGCGCGGCCGGCGGCGCGCCGGCGTCAGCGCCGCGCCGCTCACTTCTTGGTCGCCGCCTCCCAGACGACGTGCGAATAGCCGGCCTTGCCCGGATCCTTCTTGATGACCGGCGCGCTGCCCGCGGTGAGCAGGACCTTGACCGTGCGCTCGTAGGCGGCGGGATCGAGATAGCCGACCTTCGCGGTGCCGGCGTTGGTGATGAGCTTGGCGACGTTTTCCATCTGCCGTTGCTGCACCTTCAGCACCGCGCTGCCCGAGGGATCGGCGGCGACCACGATCTGCGCCGCCTCGGCCGGGTTCTTGACGGCGTCGTTCCAGCCCTTCAGCGTCGCGCGCAGGAACTTGGCGCTGCGCTCGACGAAGGCCTTGTCCTTCAGCTTGGCGTCGAGCACGTAGAGGCCGTCCTCGAGAGAGGCGACGCCCTGGTCCTCGTAGTAGAAGGTGACCAGATCGCTCTCCTTGACGCCGGCGTCGACGACCTGCCAGTACTCGTTGTAGATCATGGTCGAGATGCACGCCGCCTGGTTCTGCAGCAGCGGGTCGACGTTGAAGCCCTGCTTCAGGATCTTGATGTCGGTGTCGGGCTTGAGGCCGAGCTTGCTCATCCAGTTGAGGAACGGGTACTCGTTGCCGCCGTACCAGACGCCGATCGTCTTGCCCTTGAAGTCCTTGGGCGTGGCGACGCCGCTCGCCTTCTTGCAGGTCAACATCAGCCCCGAGCGGTCGAAGATCTGGGCGATGTTGACGAGCGCCACGCCGGCTTCGCGCGCGGCGAGCGCATCGGGCATCCAGTCGACGATCGCGTCGGCCTGGTTGCCGGCCAGCACCTGCACCGGCGAGACGTCGGGGCCGCCGGGCTTGATGGTGACGTCGAGGCCCTCGGCCTTGTAGTAGCCCTTGGCGGCGGCGACGTAGTAGCCGGCGAACTGGGCCTGCGGCACCCACTTCATCTGCACCGTGAATTTCTGCGCCTGCGCCTGGGCCGGCAGCGCGACCGCCAGGCCGACCGTGGTGGCCAGCGCGGCGAGCGAGCATTTGAAGAAGGATGAACCGATCATTGCAAAGCTCCTAGAGGTTGGAGTGACAGGGAACACGAAGCCGGTGCCGCTCACGCCGAGCGTACCGAAGGGTGCCAGAACGCCCAGCGGCGCTCAAGCTGGACCAGCAATGCGTAGGCGGCCGATCCCGAGACCGCCGCGACCGCGATCGCGCCCCACACGAAGGGCATGTTGAGGCGCGCGGCCTCGGTGCTGATGCGAAAGCCGAGGCCGACCGTCGGCGAGCCGAAGAACTCGGCGACGATGCCGCCGATGAGCGCCAGCGTCGCGTTGATCTTGAGCGCGCTCATGATGAACGGCACGGCGCAGGGCAGGCGCAGGTCGAGCAGCGTTCGCGAGTAGCCTGCGGCGTAGCTGTGCATCAGCTCGAGCTCGAGCCGGCCCGCGGCCCGGAGGCCGGCGAGCGTGGCGATGAGCATCGGGAAGAACGTCATCAGGACGACCACGGCCGCCTTCGACGACCATTCGAAGCCGAACCACATGACCATGATCGGCGCCACGGCGACGAGCGGGATCGCGCTCGTCAGCGAAGCGAGCGGCAGCAGGCCGCGCTGCAGGAACGGCAGCCGGTCGATGGCGACGCCCACGAGAAAGCCGAGCGCCGAGCCGAGCGCCCAGCCGACGAGCACCGCCTTCAGCACCGTCTGCACGAAGTCGCGCGCGAGCGTGTCCCACTGGGCGAGCAGCGACTGGATGATCGCCGAGGGCGCGGGCAGCAGGACGCGCGGCACCTCGAAGGCGGTGACCCCGACCTGCCAGAAGAACAGCACCCACAGGCCGAACAGCGCCGCCGTCAGCGGGCCGTAGAGACGCGATCCCGCGAGCGCTGCCGAGCGCTGCACGCTGACGATCGCCAGCGCCAGCGCGCCCAGCAGCGCCAGCCAGAAGCCGCTCGCCACCGCCGCCGCGCCGGTCGACGGCGGCAAGGCGGCGAACGCGACGGCGCCGCCGATGCAGGGCGCGAGGAACACGAGCGTCGCGCGCGCATCGACCGTCGGCGTCAGCGCACGCCAGGCGGCGCCTGCCAGCAGCAGCCAGGCGAGCGGCGCGACGATGCCGTCGCGCCAGCCGAGCGCCGCCGCATCGCCGTTCGGCGCGGCGAGCGGATAGACGAAGGCGAGCGCGAGCACGGCCAGCGCGAACAGCGCGATCAAGGCGCCGGGTGCGCGCTTCATCCGAACCTGCGCTTGCCGAGGACGAGCCGCTCGGCGGCGGCAACCGCGCCGGTGAGCGCGAGCCCGAGCAGCGCCGACATGACGAGCGCCGACCAGATCGCGATGGTGTTGCCGTAGTACGAGCCGGTGAGGAGGCGCGCGCCGAGGCCGGCCTGCGCCCCCGTCGGCAGCTCCGCGACCATCGCCCCGACCAGCCCGGCGGCGACGGCGACGCGCAGCGACGGGAACAGGAAGGGCAGGGCGGCCGGGAGGCGCAGCAGCCGGAAGGTCTGCAGGCGAGTCGCCGCGTAGGTGTGCATCAGCTCGCTGTCGATCCGCTGCGGCGAGCGCAGGCCCTGGACCATCGCGACGGTGACCGGAAAGAAGCACAGGTACATCGCGATCGTCGCCTTCGGCGCGATGCCGGAAAAGCCGAGACTGCCGAGGATGACCAGGACGATCGGCGCGATCGCCAGCACCGGAACCGTCTGCGAGGCGACGATCCACGGCAGCAGGGCGCGGTCGAGCGTGCGCGAATGGACGATGGCGCCGGCCAGGGCGATGCCGAGCAGCGTGCCGAGGATGAAGCCGACCAGCGTCGATTGCGCCGTCACGGCGGCGTGATAGAGCAGGTTGCGCGGCGAGCCGAGCGGCCAGTCGACGACGCTGCGCCAGAGGTCGAGCGCCACCTGATGCGGCGCCGGCAGCACCGGCCGCTCCATCGACCAGGTCGCGGCCATCAGATCGGCGCTGTCGTAAGCGCCCTTCGGCGCGAGCACGCGCTCGATCGCGCCGGGCGCGTTGAGAACGACGGCGCCGAGGTACCAGAGCACGACCACGCCGGCGAGCACGCTCGCGATCGGCAGCAGGCGGCGGGCGCCTTCACGCATGGTCGCTGCTGCCGACGGCGAGCGCTTCGCGCAGCTCGTGCGCGACGGCGACGAACTCGGGCGAATCGCGCATCCCGAGATGGCGCTCGTCGGGCAAGGGCGAGGCGATCTCCTTGAGGATCCGGCCCGGCCGCGGCGACATGACGACGATGCGCGTCGACAGGTAGGCGGCTTCGGCGATCGAATGGGTGACGAAGACGACCGTGCGCTTCTCGCGCCGCCAGAGCTGCTGCAGCTGCTCGTTGAGGCGGTCGCGCGTGATCTCGTCGAGCGCGCCGAATGGCTCGTCCATCATCAGGAGGCGCGGCTCGAAGCCGAGCGCGCGGGCGATCGAGACGCGCTGCTGCATGCCGCCCGAGAGCTGCCACGGGTACTTGCGCTCGAAGCCGGTCAGGCCGACGCGGTCGAGCTGCTCCATCGCCACCGCCCGGCACTCGGCCGGCTCGCGACCCTGGATCTGCAGCGGCAGCATGACGTTGGCGAGCACCGTCCGCCAGGGGAACAGCGCCGGCGACTGGAACACGTAGCCGTAGGCCCGGGCGAGGCGCGCTTCATGCGGGCTCATGCCGTTGACCTCGACGCTGCCGGAGGTGATCGGCTCGAGGTCGGCGATGACGCGCAGGAACGTGGTCTTGCCGCACCCGGACGGCCCGATGAGCGAGACGAACTCGCCCGGCGCGATGGCGAGATCGATTTCGTGCAGCGCATGCACCGGTGCGTCGGCCGACGGATAGACGACGCTGACCTTGCGCGCCGAGACGGCGAGCTCGCGCGGGGCCAGCGCGCCCGGCGCGCCGGGCGCGGCCTGCAGGGCTCGATCGGGAGCGTTCATCAAGGCGATTCGGGACCCGAAAACATGACCGATTGGTCAGCTCATTGTGGGCCCCGACAAGCCAATTGCATGCCAGACGCGCTCCGGGCCAACCCGGTGACCGGCTGGCATGGCGGTTGCGTAAGATCGGCCACGGTCCTGACCAAACGGTCAGCTTCGAGGGCGAGCCCGGAAGGAATGCGCTGCATGGCAGAGAAGAGCTCCCTGTCTCCCGACGCCGAGCCCGACGTGCGCGCCGGCCGGCGCGACGCCGCGGCCTATTCGGCCGCCTTCGCCGATGCCGCGCCGCGCTTGACGCGCACGCAGGCGCTGGTCGAGGCCGAGCGCTGCCTGTATTGCTTCGACGCGCCTTGCGTGCAGGCCTGCCCGACGAGCATCGACGTGCCGAGCTTCATTCGCCGCATCGGCGAAGGCAACCTGCGCGGTGCGGCACGCACCATCCTCGAGGCCAACCCGCTCGGCGGCACCTGCGCGCGCGCCTGCCCGACCGAAGAGCTCTGCGAGGAAGCGTGCGTGCGGGTGGCGCAGGAGGGCCAGCCGGTGCGGATCGGCCGGCTGCAGCGTTACGCCGTCGACGCGGTGATGGATCGGCCGGTGACGGCCCTCTTCGCGCGCGCCGCGCCGACCGGCCGGCGCATCGCCGTCGTCGGCGCAGGGCCGGCGGGTCTCGCGTGCGCGTTCGGGATGGCGCGCCTCGGCCACGAGGTCGTGATCCACGATGCCCGGCCGCGCGGCGGCGGTCTCAACGAATACGGCCTGGCGAGCTACAAGATGGCCGGCGATTTCGCCCAGGCCGAGGTCGACTGGCTGCTCGGCATCGGCGGCATCGCCCTCGAGCTCGGCTGGCGGCTCGACGGCGCGCCCCGGCTCGAGGCTCTGCGCGCCGCCTACGACGCGGTCTACCTCGCCGTCGGCCTGACGCGGACGAATATGCTCGGCGTTCCGGGCGAACAGCTCGGCGGCGTGCGCGACGCGATCGATTTCATCGCCGAGCTGCGCGCCGCGCCCGACCCGGCGCTGTTGCCGATCGGCCGGCGCGTCGTCGTCATCGGCGGTGGCATGACCGCGATCGACGCCGCGGTGCAGAGCCGGCTGCTCGGCGCCGAGGACGTGCACTTGGTCTATCGGCGCGGCCGCGAGCACATGTCGGCGTCCGCCGCCGAGCAGCGCTGGGCGCAGACCAACGGCGTGACGATCCACGACGGCCTCGCGCCGGTGGCGATCGAGGGCGACGGCCGCGGCCGCGCGGTCGCCGTGCGCTTCGCCAGCAGCGGCGGCGGCGAGCGCGTGTTCGCGGCCGACACGGTGATGAAGGCGATCGGCCAGAAGCTCGACGTCGCCGTCCTTGCCGACGCCGGACTGACGCTCGCCGGCGGCCGCGTCGTCGCCGATGACGACGGCCGCACCGGCGTTGCCGGCCTCTGGGCCGGCGGCGATTGCCGCGCCGGCGGCCGCGATCTCACTGTCGAAGCGGTCGAGGACGGCAAGCGCGCCGCGCGCTCGATCCATGCCGCCCTGGGCGCCCGCGGCGCACAAATGCGCCCCACCTCGTCGACGCTCGCCTGACGGAGTTGCATTCATGGCCGATCTGCGCAACCGCTTCGCCGGCATCGCCAGCCCGAATCCGTTCTGGCTCGCATCGGCGCCGCCCACCGACAAGGCCTACAACGTCCACCGCGCCTTCGAGGCCGGCTGGGGCGGCGTGGTCTGGAAGACGCTCGGCGAAGACGGGCCGCCGATCGTCAACGTCAACGGGCCGCGCTACGGCGCGCTGCTCACGCCCGACCGGAAGATGCTCGGCTTCAACAACATCGAGCTCATCACCGACCGGCCGCTGCAGACCAACCTCGACGAGATCGCCGCCGTCAAGCGCGCCTGGCCGGATCGTGCCCTGGTCGTCTCGCTGATGGTGCCGTGCACCGAGAGCGCGTGGCGGGAGATCCTGGCGCGCGTCGACGACACCGGCGCCGACGGTGTCGAGCTCAACTTCGGCTGCCCGCACGGCATGAGCGAGCGCGGCATGGGTGCGGCGGTCGGCCAGGTGCCCGAGTACATCGAGATGGTGACGGCCTGGTGCAAGCAGTACAGCAAGCTGCCGGTGATCGTCAAGCTCACGCCCAACGTCACCGACATCCGCCAGCCCGCCGCGGCGGCCAAGCGTGGCGGCGCCGATGCGGTCTCGCTCATCAACACCATCAACTCGATCATGGGCGTCGATCCGGCGACCTTGCAGATGAGCCCGTCGACCGGCGGCATGGGCTCGCACGGCGGCTACTGCGGCCCGGCCGTGAAGCCGATCGCCCTGCACATGGTGGCCGAGATCGGCCGCGCGCCGGAGACGGCAGGCATGCCGGTCTCGGGCATCGGCGGCGTCGCCGGCTGGCGCGATGCGCTCGACTACATCGCCTTCGGCGCCGGCAACGTCCAGGTGTGCACCGCGGCGATGGCATTCGGCTTCAAGATCGTCCAGGAGATGACCGACGGCCTCTCGGAGTACATGGACTCGATGGGCTTTCGCACGATCGAGGATTTCCGCGGCCGGGCGCTGGCGACGATCACCGACTGGCAGTACCTGAACCTCAACGCGATCAGCAAGGCGGTCATCGACCAGGCCAAGTGCATCCAGTGCGGCCGCTGCCACATCGCCTGCGAGGACACCTCGCACCAGGCAATCAGCGCGAGCAAGGACGGCCGCCGCCACTTCGAGGTGAAGGACGAGGAATGCGTCGGTTGCAACCTGTGCGTGACGGTGTGCCCGGTCGACGAATGCATCACCTTGCGAACGCTCGCCCCGGGCGAGGTCGACGCCCGCACGGGCCTCCGCGTCGCCGCGCAGGCGGCCGACTGGACGACGCACCCGAACAATCCCATGCGCCGACCCGCGGTTCCGGCTTGACGCCGGGCCGGGCGCGTTGCAACCTCGTGCCCTGAGCCGAATCGTTTTCTTCCGGAGAGCCCGATGACCACGCTTTTGATCCGCGGCGGCACCGTCGTCAATGCCGATCGCGAGTTCCGCGCCGACGTGCTGTGCGAGGGCGGCACGATCGCCGCCGTCGGCACGAACCTCGCCGCGCCCGCCGGCAGCGAGATCCTCGATGCCGGCGGCCGCTACGTCATGCCGGGCGGCATCGATCCGCACACGCACATGCAGCTGCCCTTCATGGGCACGACCGCCGCCGACGACTTCTTCACCGGCACGGCCGCGGGCTTTTCGGGCGGCACGACGAGCATCATCGATTTCGTCATTCCCGACCCGCAGCAGCCGCTGATGGACGCCTACCGGATGTGGCGCGGCTGGGCCGAGAAGTCGGCCGCCGACCACGGCTTCCACGTCGCCGTGACGTGGTGGAGCGAAGGCGTGCACGCCGACATGGGAACGCTGGTGCGCGAGGAAGGCATCAACAGCTTCAAGCACTTCATGGCCTACAAGAACGCCATCATGTGCGACGACGAGACGCTGGTGAACAGCTTCAAGCGCGCGCTCGAGCTCGGCGCGATGCCGACGGTCCATGCCGAGAACGGCGAGCTCGTCTACCTGCTGCAGCAGGAAGTGCTGAAGAGCGGCATCACCGGGCCGGAAGGGCATCCGCTGTCGCGGCCGCCGATGGTCGAAGGCGAGGCCGCGAACCGCGCCATCGCCATCGCCGGCGTGCTCGGCGTGCCGATCTACATCGTCCATGTGAGCTGCATCGAATCGGCCGAGGCGATCGCGCGGGCACGCGCCAAGGGCCAGCGCGTCTACGGCGAAGTGCTCGCCGGCCATCTGGTCGTCGACGACAGCGTCTACCGCGATCCCGACTTCGAGACCGCGGCCGCCTACGTGATGAGCCCGCCGTTTCGGCCGAAGGAGCACCAGGAGATGCTCTGGCGCGGCCTGCAGTCGGGCCAGCTCCACACGACGGCGACCGATCACTGCGTCTTCTGCGCCGAGCAGAAGGCGAACGGCAAGAACGACTTCACCAAGATCCCGAACGGCACCGGCGGCATCGAAGACCGCATGCGCGTGATCTGGGACGCCGGCGTCAACACCGGCCGGCTGACGCCGAGCGAGTTCGTCGCGATCACGTCGGCCAACTGCGCCAGGCTCTTCAACCTCTATCCGCAGAAAGGCTGCGTCGTCGCCGGCGCCGACGCCGACTTGGTGCTGTGGGACCCGCAGGCGACGAAGGGGATCTCGGCGAAAACGCAGTTCTCGAAGGGCGACTTCAACATCTTCGAGGGCCGCACCGTGCGCGGCAACGCGACCCACACCTTGAGCCAGGGCCAGCTCGTCTGGGCCGACGGCGACCTGCGCGCCGTCGCGGGTGCCGGCCGCTACATCAAGCGGCCGCCGTTCGGCCCCAACTTCGATGCCACCGCCAAGCGCGTCAAGGAGCAGACGGCGACGCCGGTCGAGCGCACCGATGCCGTCCTGCCGCTGGCCCGTGCCGCCTGAGGAGACCTGCATGGACATGAAAGCCAAGCCGCCGATCGACGCCCTGCGCATCGATGGCGCCCGCCTCTGGGACTCGCTCATGGAGCTGGCCAAGATCGGCGCAACGCCCAAGGGCGGCGTCTGCCGGCTCACTCTCACCGACCTCGACAAGCAGGGCCGCGACCTGGTCACCGCCTGGGCGCGCGAGGCCGGCATGACGGTGGTGATCGACAAGATCGGCAACGGCTTCATGCGCCGCGCCGGCCGCAACAACGCGCTCGCGCCGGTCGTCACCGGCAGCCACATCGACACCCAGCCGACCGGCGGCAAGTTCGACGGCAACTACGGCGTGCTCGCGGGCATCGAGGTCGTGCGAACGCTCAACGACCACGGCATCGAGACCGAGGCGCCGATCGAGGTCGCGTTCTGGACCAACGAGGAAGGCTCGCGCTTCGTGCCGGTGATGATGGGCTCGGGAGTCTTCGCCAAGGCCTTCACGCTGGAGCACGCGTATGCGGCCAAGGACACCGAAGGCAAGTCCGTGAAGGACGAGCTCGAGCGGATCGGCTACGTGGGCAGCGAGGAGCCGGGCGCGCATCCGATCGGCAGCTACTTCGAGACCCACATCGAGCAGGGGCCGGTGCTCGAGGACCACGACGTCACGATCGGCGTCGTCAGTGGCGTGCTCGGCATCCGCTGGTACGACTGCACGGTCACCGGCATGGAAGCGCACGCCGGGCCGACGCCGATGGCGCTGCGCAAGGATGCGCTCCAGGTCGCCGCCAGGCTGATGCAGGAAGTGGTGGCCTGCGCGCATCGCCATCCGCCGCACGGCCGCGGCACGGTCGGCATGGTCGCCGTGCATCCCAACAGCCGCAACGTCATCCCGGGCCGGGTCAAGTTCTCGATCGACCTGCGCAATGCCGACGACGCCCTCTGCGAGGCGATGGACGCCGACATCCGCGCCGTCGCCGCGAAGCTGAGCGCCGAGAGCGGGCTGCCGATCGAGATCGATCTGGTCTCGTCGTATCCGGCGCAATCCTTCCATGCCGAGTGCATCGACGCGGTCGCGCGCGCGGCCGCGAAGCTCGGCTACTCGAACATGCCCGCCGTCTCGGGCGCCGGCCATGACGCGGTGTACATGGCGCGGCTCGCGCCGGCCGGCATGATCTTCATTCCGTGCAAGGACGGCATCAGCCACAACGAGATCGAGGACGCCAAGCCGGAGCACATCACCGCCGGCGCCAACGTGCTGCTGCACGCCATGCTCGAGCGCGCGGGCGTTTCGCGCCAGCCGCCGTCGACTTGAAGCATTGAGTGTCGCGCCGACAAGCCCGCATCCGGGGTGTGAGTAGGTTCGGCGAAGGGTTGATGCCGGATCCCGAGGCGCCGAAGGGTCGGTTGAGCCGCCGGCGATTGCCGCCGCCGCCGCCGCCGCCGAAGACGCCTCTTATGACCGTGCGATATCGCACGACATCGACATTCGCTCTCAGTTCGTTCGATCAGTCCCGTTCCTCTTTCGTGATCATTGCGTCGGCGCATTTTTGACGGCGGGTGCTTCGGCGCTCGAACCTGCGACGGAGCGGTGTGATATCCAGGAAAGGCAAGACGTGGTGGTGCAGCGCTGCGGCATCTTTTGTGCTGCTCGGCCCGGCGGTCGCTGCTGATCGCGAGACCAACGATCTGAGCGATCTCAGCCTCGAGGAGCTGAGCAACATCACGATCACTTCGGTTTCCAAGCGCGCCGAGCGCTTGTCCGACGCCGCTGCCTCGGTGTTCGTCATCACCGGCGACGATATTCGGCGCTCCGGCGCGACGAGCCTGCCGGAAGCGCTGCGACTGGCGCCGAATCTTCAGGTCGCGCGAGCCGACGCAAACGGCTGGGCGATCAGCGCGCGCGGCTTCAACAGCGGCTCGGCGAACAAGCTGCTGGTGTTGATCGATGGCCGTTCGGTGTACAGCCCCTTGTTCTCGGGCGTGTTCTGGGAAGTCCAGGATCTCGTGCTCCAGGACGTCGAGCGGATCGAGGTCATCAGCGGACCCGGCGGCACGCTCTGGGGCGTCAACGCGGTCAACGGCGTCATCAACGTCATCACCCGCTCGGCGGCCGAGACGCAGGGCACGCTGGTCGCGGCAGGCGGCGGCAATCGCGAAGCGCAAGGGGCGCTGCGCCAGGGCGGCAAGATCGGCGACGACGGACGCTGGCGCGTCTACGCCAAGGAGAGCCACCGCTCGTCGACCGAAACGGCAAGCGGACAGGCCGTCGACGACGCCATGCACATCGCGCAGGCGGGATTTCGTGCCGACTGGAGCATGCCGCTCGACAAGATCTCGCTTCACGGCGATGCCTACCGCGGCAGCCGCGGCCAGCCGCTGCCCGGAACGATCACCATCACCGGCGTCGCCTTCGCGCTCGAGGACGTCCGCGTGTCGGGGGCGAACCTGGCGGGCCGGTGGGAGCGACAGCTGGGCGGCGACGCGAGCGTCAGCGGCCAGATCAGCTACGACCATGTCGAGCGCGAGAACCCGCCGATCTTCTTCGACCGGCTCGACGTCGTCGACGTCCAGCTTCAGCATGCATGGCAGGCGGCGCCGGCACATTCGCTCGTCTGGGGCGGCCAGTACCGCTACGCCAAGGACCGCGTCACCGGCAACACGCCTTTCTTCGCATTCCTCCCGGCCCATCTCGACCAGGCTTGGGCCAGCGTCTTTGCCCAGGACGAGATCAGCCTCGCGCCGACGCTGCGGCTCACGGTCGGCGCACGCGTCGAGCACAACGACTACACCGGATCCGAATTCCTGCCGGCGCTGCGCCTCGCCTGGAAGCCGGCACAGGACCAGTTGCTGTGGGCTGCCGCGTCGCGCACGGTGCGGGCGCCTTCGCGGCTCGATCGCGACGCGTTCGTTCCGGCGCAGCCACCCTATCTGCTCGACGGCGGCCCTGACTTTCGGTCGGAGGTCGCCAACGTCTACGAGCTCGGCTATCGAGGCCGGCTCCCGGGCGGCGCGAGCTACGCCGCCACCTTGTTCCGCGCCGACTACGACCATCTGCACACCCAGGAGCTGGCAGCGAGCCAGACCTCGCTCTTTTTCGGCAACGGCATGCGCGGGACGGTGCAGGGCGTCGAGATGTGGGGCAGCTATCAGGCGCTTCGGAGCTGGCGTCTGAGCGCCGGCTACACGAGGCTGTTGCAGAACCTGAGCTACCGGCCGGGCAGCGTCGACACGGCGAGCTCGATGGCAGCCACCGAGGGAAGCAACCCGTCGCACCAGTGGCTCCTGCGGTCGTCGCTCGACCTGCCGGGCCAGACGGAGCTCGACCTCACGGCGCGCCATGTCGCCCAACTGACGCAGCCGCTCGTCCCGTCGTATCTGGCAGTCGACATGCGCTTGAGCTGGCGGCCGCGCGCAGATCTCGAGCTGTCCGTGACCGGACAGAACCTCGTCGGCCCGGCCCACGGCGAATTCACGCCGCTGACGACGCGCACCGCGTTCGGACGCGCCGTTTTCTTCCAGGTGGTCGGCCGCTTTTAGCAGCGCCGCTCGCCTTTTTTCAGCGCAGCGCTTCGTCGAAGAAGACGCAAAGCTCGGCGCCGAGTCGAGCCAGGAAGGCAGCACGATCGAAGCCGGGCGGGTCGGCCGCAAGGTCTCCGTCTTCGGTTGGAATGGCATTGCCCGGCGCGTCCATGAAGGCGAAGTGCCAGGCGTTCGGCACGTTGCGAAACTCCGCGCCCGGCACATTGCTGGCGACCCATTGCGCGTGAAAGCGCGGTACCAGGAAGCGGTCGCGCTCGGCGGCATAGACGAGCGTCGGCACTCGAATGCCCGCGAGCGATTCGGCAGAAAACGTCACGGCCAGCGGCGACAGCGCGACCACCGCTCTGACGCGTGGGTCGGCCAGCGGCGGAAGCAGTCGCGGTTCGCGGTCGAGCGGGCGGTCGCGCGCCGCGATGCCGCAGAGGATCGGGTCGTCCTTGCCATGTTCCTGGCAATGGGCGAGGTTTCGCGCCAGATCCGGCTGCGCGCCCGCCAACGCCAGCACCGTGTAGCCGCCGGCGGAATGTCCGACGGCGCCGATGCGCGGTCCGCGCGCATCAGCGGCGATGCGGCCCTTCCAGTCAAGGTCCTGAAGCAGCGCGTCGATGACGCGCGAAACGTCGCGCGGGCGCTCGCTGAAATAGCGCGACACGCTCTTCTGCAGGAGGCTGCGATCCTGGAAGTTGTCACCCGGGTGACGGAGCGCGGCGACGAGATAGCCATGCCGCGCCAGCGCTTCGGCCATGCTGGTGTAGCCGACCTCCGTGCCGCCGCGACCGTGACTGAGAACGATCAGCCCCTTGAGCTTGGCATCGATCGGTCCCTGGATGGCGACATGAACGGTGAACGGACCCATCGCGACGGGCCGCGCCTGGGCTGGGGTCGGGTAATACAGCGCGACCGAAATCGGACCCGCTTCGCCGGGCGAGTTCTGGACGGTCAACTGGCGCAAGCCGGCGTCGGTCGCCAAGGCGGCGCTCGTGGCGAGCAGGCTGGAGCAGGCGAGAAGGGTGGCGCGGAGCGTGGGTAGGTGCACTTGGGGTCCTCGGCGTTTGTCGCGGAGGTCGATCCTCGAGCATCCCCCTCGGGCGGGAAAAGCGTTTCCGATGGAACGACAGAAGCACTCCCTCAATCGACAGCGGGAGGTGCCGCCCGGCCGGCGTCGCGCCCGTGACCGAGCCGGTTCGTCAAGCAGGAGACGACGAGTGCCTTGTCGCCGAAAGCCGGCGGACTCGGTCTCGTCTAAGCATCAGGCCGCTTCCGGCAACCCGGCGAGAAACTTGTCGAGGGTGATCGGATAGTCGCGCACGCGCACGCCCGTCGCGTTGTAGATCGCGTTCGCGACCGCCGCGGCGACGCCGCAGATGCCGAGCTCGCCGACCCCCTTGGCCTTCATCGGCGATGAGATCGGATCGGTCTCGTCGAGGAAGATCACGTCCTGGTGCGGAATGTCGGCGTGAACCGGCACTTCGTAGCCGGCGAGATCGTGGTTGACGAAGTAGCCCGAGCGCTTGTCGAGCGCGAGCGCCTCCGTCAGCGCCGCGCCGACCCCCATCGTCATCGCGCCGATGACCTGGCTGCGTGCCGTCTTGGGATTGAGGATGCGCCCGGCCGCGCACACCGCGAGCATGCGCCGAACGCGGATCTCGCCGGTCGCGGCATCGACCGCGACTTCAACGAAGTGCGCGCCGAAGGTCGATTGCTGATATCGCTTGTCGAGGTCGCCGTATTCGATCGCGTCCTCGGCGACGACCGGACCGTCGGCGCCGGCCTGGGCGAGCGGTGCGCTCCGGTTGCCCGAGCGGACCTGGCCGTCGGCGAAGACCGCAGCGGCGGCGTCGAATCCGAGCTTCTGCGCCACCGCTTCGCGCAGCTTGACGCAGGCGGCGTAGACGCCGGCGGTCGAGTTGTTGGCACCCCATTGCCCGCCCGAGCCCGCCGACACCGGAAAGGCCGAATCGCCGAGCCGCACCGCGACCTTGTCGAGCGTCACGCCCATCATCTCGGCGGCGGTCTGGGCGATGATCGTGTACGTGCCGGTGCCGATGTCGGTCATGTCGGTCTCGACCGTGACGATGCCGCGCTCGTCGAGCCGGACGCGCGCGCCCGACTTCTCGAGCAGGTTGTTGCGGAACGCGGCGGCGACCCCCAGGCCGACGAGCAGGCGTCCGTCACGGGTCTTGCCGGGTCGCGGATTGCGCCGGCTCCAGGCGAACCGCTCGGCGCCGAGGCGCAGGCAGCCGATCAGATTCCTGCGCGAGAAAGGTCGTTCCGGCTTCTCGGGATCGACCTGGGTGTCGTTCAGGATCCGCAGCTCGACGGGATCGATGCCAGCCTTTTCGGCCAGCTCGTCCATCGCGATCTCGAGCGCCATCAGCCCGGATGCCTCGCCCGGTGCCCGCATCGAATTGCCTTCCGGCAGGTCGAGCGTCGCCAACCGCATCGCGATCATGCGATTCGCGCCCGCATAGAGCAGCCGCGTCTGGTTTGTGGCCGCTTCGGGCTTGCCGCCGGCCAGGTTGCCGGACCAGCTCTCGTGCGCGATGGCGCTGATCTTGCCGGCGCGATCGGCGCCCAGCCGGATGCGCTGCGTCGTCGCTGCGCGATGGGTGCCGTTGTTGAAGATCTGGGCGCGCGCCAGCGTCACCTTGACCGGCCTGCGCGCCGCGCGCGCGCCGAGCGCTGCCAGCACGACGTCGCTGCGGATCCACAGCTTGCCGCCGAAGCCGCCGCCGATGAAGGGCGAGACGATGCGAACCTTCTCCTTGGGAATCAGCAGCGTCTCGCTCAGGTCGCTTGCCGCCCAGGCGATCATCTGGTTGGAGCTCCACACGGTGAGCGCATCGCCGCGCCAGGCGGCGATCGTCGCGTGCGGCTCCATCATCGCGTGGCTGTGGCCGGGCGTCGAATACCACTGGTCGATCTTGACCGGCGCGGCACCGAAGGCGCTCTCGAAGTCGCCGGTCCGGTGCATCGGCGTTCCGCCGTGCTCGCCGTCGTCGTTCGTGAGCGGCGCGGACTCGATCTGGTCGGCGAGATCGAAGCGACCCTTGTCGCGCTCGTAGTCGACCCGGATGAGGCGCGCCGCGGCGCGGGCCTGCTCGAAGGTCTCGGCGACGACGAGCGCGATCGCCTGGTCGTAGTGCTCGATCGCCGGCCCGGCGAGGAGCCTGGCGATGTTGCGCTTCGCCTTGCCGAGCTTGCCCGCGTTCTGCCACGTGACGATGCTGATCACGCCCGCGGCCGCCCTGGCTTCGCTCAGGTCGATCGAGCGGATCCGCCCCTTCGCGATCGCGCTGCCGCGGATCCAGCCGTACGCCGGCTGCGGCGCGACGTCGTGACGCTCGTAGGAATAGGGCGCGGTGCCGGTGGTCTTGAGCGGACCGTCGATCCGGTCGAACGGCTTGCCGACCGCCTTCAGCTGGTCGATCGGGTTGTCGGTGGCCGGGGTATCGAATTTCATGCTCAGCCTTTCGCGTCGTTCAGCACGGCCGCGAGCGTTCGCTCGGCCAGCGGCAGCTTGAAGGCGTTCTCGCGCGTCGTCCGGGCGCCCGCGAGCGCCTCGCCGGCGACGGCCTTGGCGCCGCGCGGCATCGCCGCATCGGCGGCGGCGACGCGCCACGGCATCGCGCCGATGCCGCCGAATGCGACGCGCCCGGTCCCGTCGCGCTGGACGATGGCGCCGACCGACACCAGCGCGAATGCATACGAGGCGCGGTCACGCACCTTGCGGTAGATGTGGGTGCCGCCGACCGGGGCGGGCAGGCTCACGGCGGTGATCAGCTCGCCAGGCGTCAGCGTGTTCTCGATCTGCGGCGTGTTGCCAGGCAGGCGGTAGAAGTCGGCGATCGGAATGCGCCGCGCCGAGCCGTTCGACTGCGTCGTCTCGACGGTCGCGTCGAGGGCGCGCATCGCCACGGCCATGTCGCTCGGATGGGTGGCGATGCAGTCGTCGCTCACGCCCATCACCGCGTGCCCGCGGCTGAGGCCGCCGATCGCCGAGCAGCCGCTGCCGGGCACGCGCTTGTTGCAAGGCTGGTTGGTGTCGTAGAAGTAGGGGCAGCGGTTGCGCTGGAGCAGGTTGCCCGCGGTCGTCGCCATGTTGCGCAGCTGGCCCGAGGCGCCGGCGAGCAGGGCGCGAGAGAGCAGCGCATAGTCGCGGCGCACGCGCGGATCGGCGGCGAGATCGGTGTTGCGCACGAGCGCGCCGATGCGCAGGGTGCCGTCGGCCGCGGTCTCGATCCGGTCGAGGCCGAGGCCGTTGACGTCGATCAGGTGGGCCGGGGTCTCGATCTCGAGCTTCATCAGGTCGAGCAGGTTGGTGCCGCCGGCGATGAACTTGGCACCGCGCACGCGCGCCGCGGCCGCGGCGGCTTCGGCGGGCGAGCGGGCGCGCTCGTAGCTGAAGGACTTCATGCGTTGCTCCCGGCCACCTCGGTGATCGCGTCGACGATGTTCGAGTACGCGCCGCAGCGACAGATGTTGCCGCTCATGCGCTCGCGGAGCTCGGCCGCCGTCGGCCGCGACGCCGCGGTCAGGTCGGCGCTCGCGAGGCTGGGAATCCCGGCGCCGATCTCGTCGAGCACCGCCACCGCGGAGCAGATCTGCCCGGGCGTGCAATAGCCGCACTGGAAGCCGTCGTGCTTGATGAAGGCGGCCTGCATCGGGTGCAGGCTGGCCGGCGTGCCGAGCCCTTCGATCGTCGTCACGCTGGCGCCGGGGTGCATCACCGCCAGCGTGAGGCAGGAATTGATGCGGCGTCCGTCGACGATGACGGTGCAGGCGCCGCATTGGCCCTGGTCGCAGCCCTTCTTGGTGCCGGTGAGATGCAGGTGCTCGCGCAGCGCGTCGAGCAGCGTGGTCCGAGGGTCGACCTCGAGCTCCCTTGTCTCGCCGTTGACCTTGAACGACACCTTCGAGACGGTGCTCTGGCCGGTCGCCGCAGTCTGCGCGGCCACCGCGGAGGGCAGGGTGGCGACCGCCACCGACGAAGCTTCGACGATCAGGAACTCGCGTCGCGTCATGTCCATGCTGCTCGAACGTTGAGGGGTTGTCCGCGACTCTGCGTCGGCTGCCCTGCGGCAACGTTGCAGATCGCGTTCGCGCGGTCACGGAAGTCATCGGCGGGCCGGCGCCGCGGCCACGAGCTCGCGTCGCGCCCTGTTTGCAATCGTCACTTGCCTGCGCGACGCGGTAACGCCCCTGTTATCAATGGCCGAGACATTGAGACGCGGCCTGTGCTGCGCCTTTCACCTCAGGATCGACATGGATTTCCAGCTTGAAACACGCGCCCCTTGGGAGGCCGCCTCGTCCGCACGTCGGCGTCACGCCCTGCTGGCGATGCTCTGCGCGCTGTGCGTGGTCACCGTCAGCACCCTCGCCCAGGCGGCAGATCGGGGCGAGACGACGAGGTCACGCATGACCTTCGCCGCGCCGCCGGTCGAGTTGACGTTGCAGATCGGCGCGCTCTCGGAGCAGTTGTTCGATGCCGCCATCGCGTCTCGCTGGCCGGCGGCCCGGCTTTCCCTTCAGGCGCTGAACAGGAACGCCAAGCTGCTCGATGCGTCGTACGAGGATCGATTCCTCGCCGCCGGCGGCGATCTCGAAGACCTGCAGGCGGTTCGCGAGCGACTCGATCGCCGCCTGGCTGAAGCCGACGACGCCATCGCTGGCCAGGATCCGCAGGCGCTGGAAGAGGTGGCGAACCGGATCACGCTGATCGCAGGCGAGCTCGCCCAACCGTTCGCCGAGAACCGCGACTCTCCCGCTGCCTTGAAGATCAGCGCGGCCATGTTCCAGGCGCGGCGCATGCTCGAGTCGCTGGCGTCGGGCGACCAGCCCGGCTACGAGTCGGCGCACGCGAAGTTTCAGGCGCTTTGGCTGGCGCTGCGCGACTTCTCCGGCATCGAAAGCGCCAAGCTGGCCGCGCTCGATCGTGCGCTGACGAACGCCGCGTTGTACCGAAGCGATGACGCCGATCGCGAGCTGCAAGGTGCAGCGCAGGACGCCCTGGGCGTTCGAACGTCGTTTGCGCCGATGCAATGACCCCGTTCTACGGATTGGCGCTCGCTGACGCCGGCCCGATCGGGGTACCTCCCTCCATTCAACCGACGTCTTCTGCAACCGCGGTCGGCGCCGCGCGCCAGCCGAGCGACGCGTTGACCTGCGCGTAGAGCTTTTGCCGGGTGAGCGGCTTGACCAGAAACCCGGCCGCCCCCGCGCTCATGCTCTTCATGACGGCGCGCTTGTCGCTGTTCCCGGTCACCATCACGATCGGCACCTTGGCATAGCCGGGCAGGGTGCGAATCAGCTGCGTCAGCTCGATGCCGCTCGTGTCGGGCAAGTTGATGTCCATCAGGATCAAGTCGGGCCGGCCTTCGCTCAGGACGCGCAGCGCTTCCGATGCCGAGCTGCAGCTGCGGCTCTGGATCTGGACGTCGCCCAGGGCGCGACCCATGAGCTTGCACTGTGCCGGATCGTCATCGACGATGACGACGCTCGGGCGCACGAGACCGACCATCCGTTGCAGCTCGCCGTGGGCGGCCAGCCGCGGCCCGAGGCCGGCCTGACCCGTCTTCAATGCCTCGCGCGCCACGGCGATTCGCCTCCCCGCCTCTTGCATGCGCGGAACGATCGTCTCGGCGTGGAGGCGCTCGAGCTTCGCGCGGATGGGCTCGGGTCGTGCCGTCGCGGCGTTCGGATCTTCGAGCGTGTCCGTCGAGAGGTCTCTCAGCGCCGTCTTCAGCTCGGTCTCGACGCCGGCGACGTAGCGGCCCGCATGGGCCATCGCTTCGTCGCCGGCGCTGGCCAACCCTTCGACCGCCGCGCCGATCCCGGCAGCCGACCTCGCGATCGCCGCGAGATCGCCCGCTGTCACGGCTTCGGTGTCGACGCTGCGGCGCTGTCCGAGCGCGTGGTGGACCGCCATCAGCAGCCGCGGCGCGTCGTGGTTCATCGGCCAGAACAGCACGTAGTCGTCGAAATTGCCGTCGCGACAGAGCGAATACGCTTCGCGGAGCTCGCTCTGCGTGCACAGGACGATCGTTCGGTGCACGGAGACGCGCGCAACCTGGCTCGACCGGTACAGGCTCAGGCAGTAACGCTGTGCCTTTTGAAGGCTCTTGAAGGCAAGCAGCACCACCAGAGGCCGGACCCGCTCGAAGTCGATGATGGCGTCGGCCTCTGCCCACGAGGCCTCGACCGATTCGAACTCCACGCCCAAGAGCTCGCGGACAAGCTCCGCGTCGTCGCTGCTGTCGCTGACCACGAGCAGACGTTGGGCGCTCACGTTGCCGCCTCGGCATCCTGCTGCAGCGACTCGACGTATTCCTCGATCACGGGAACGATGTCGCCGATCGCAATGCACACCCGTTGGACCGCGGCGCCGATCTCTTCTGTCGAGCGCGTCTGCATGGAAGCCTCGAGCTCGGCGCACGTGTCGCCGAGCGCGGAAGCACCCATCGAACGGGCGGTCGATTTCAGGCGATGCGCCAGCGTCTCGACATTGCGCATCTTTCCGTCGCCCCAGGCCGCTTCGAGCTCGACCTCGAGGCACGGCAGCGATCTCGCGAAGTCGGCGAGGAATTCCGCGACGACCGCTCTCTCGGTGCCGACCAATGCCTCGAGCGCGGCGACGTCGAGCACGAGCCGGTCGCGGTCGAGAGGCGCGTTCGAGGCGGGTCCATCCTCGCCATCGCGGCTTGTCCGCTGGCCCAGGCATTGCTCGAGCGCCTCGCGCAGGCGCCAGAGTTGCACCGGCTTGGAAAGAAACCTGTCGATGCCGGCGTCCAGTGCCGCGATCTCGGTGCTGCGCAAGGCGTCGGCCGAGAGGGCGACGATCGGCTTGCGCTGGTCGGGGGCCTCCTCGGCTCGAATGGCGCGGGCCAGCGCCTGGCCGTCCATCTCGGGCATGTGCAAGTCCGTCAGGAGAGCGGCGTAAGGGGTTTGGCGCCAGAGGCGAAGCGCTTCGGCGCCGTCGCCGGCGACCTCGGCGGCGAAGCCGAGCAGGGCGAGCTGTTTCAGGACGACCTTCTGGTTGACCGGATCATCCTCGGCGACGAGGAGCAGCTCGCCGCGCACCCGCGCTTCCTCGACCGTCGGAGCCTGCCGCGCGGCGACGAGCGCGTCGGCGTTCTCGGCTCGAGCCTTGCCGATCGGAATTCGGCCTGCCGTCGCGACAAGCCGCTGCCGAGCGTCCGACGCATCGTCGAGCGTGCCGAGGTCGGCGGCCGGCACGAAAGGTTCGAGCGGCAGGATGATCTCGACTGTCGCCCCCGCACCCTCTGCGCTGGTGATGGCGATGGTGCCGCCCATCAGGACGACGATTCGCTGACAGATGACCAAGCCGAGGCCGGTGCCACCGAAGCGGCGCGTCGTCGAAGCCTCTCCCTGCGCGAACGGCCTGAAGAGCCGTTGCTGGACTTCCTCGCTCATGCCGATGCCGTCATCGACGACCCGCAGGCGCAGCGAGTCGACCGTGCCGTGCAGCGGCTCGATGTGGACGTGCACGGCGCCACGTTCGACGTCGGTTCCGGCGCTGAACTTGATCGCGTTGCCGACCAGGTTGTAGAGCAGCTGGCGCAGCCGGGTCGGGTCGCCCCAGGCGGCATCCGGCAGGCCCGGATCGACGCGCAGATGCAGGTCCACGGCCTTGACCGCCGCCAAGGGCGACAGCGTCCTGAGCACGCCTTCGGCGATCTGGCTGACGACCACGCGCGATCGTTCCAGCTCGACGCGGCCGGAATCGATCTTCGAGAAATCCAGGATCTCGTCGATGAGCTGGAGCAGCGATCGCCCCGAGTCGCGGATCGTCCGGACCGCGTCGGCCTGTTCCGCCGAGAGCCGCGTGTGGGCGAGCACCTCCACCATGCCGACGACGCCATTCATCGGCGTGCGGATCTCGTGGCTCATGGCGGCGAGGAAGGCGGACTTCGCCTGATTCGCCTGATCGGCCTCGATGCGCGCGCGCTCCAGCTGCTCGTTGCTCGAGGCAAGGGCCGCCTGCGCCGACGTCCGCTTGATCATCTCGCGCCGCACGGCACCGAAGACGAAGGCCAGGATCGCCACCGAACCGCCGAGGGTGACGAGGAAGGAGAAGAGCGTGACGCGCCGACTGTGGGTGAGCGCCTTTTGTGCCTGGACGACGCCCTGGGCGACGGCAATGTCGAGCCTGTCCATCAGCCCGCGCAGCTGTGCGACGAGGAGGCTGCCTTCGCCCATGGCGGCGAGCTCCCGGGCGGCGTCGAGGCCCTCTCCGTCGAAGGCGACGTCGACCTTGTCGAGCAGGCGCAGCCTCTCGTCCGCCAGCTTGCTCATCTGCGCGATGAGCTCGGCATTGCGGGGATCGACGTGGGCGATCTTCGGGAGCGCGCCGACGAGGCTGCGCGCGTCGGACCTGAAGCGTGTGAACTCGGCCCGGAACCGCGGCGCGCCGGTGAGCAGGTAGGCACGCTGCGACGACTCGACGTTGTTGAGCGCGGCGAAGGCACGTCCGACCTGAATACGGGCCGCCTGGCGGTCGGCGAGCTTTTCCGAGGCGGCGACGAACCCGTCTGCCGCCGTGTAGGCGAAGCGGCCGGCTCCGAGAAGGAGGAGTGCGACCAGGACGGATGCACCCAGCACGCGCGCCTCGATGCCGAAGCGCAGCTGTCGAGACAGACACCGTCCCTGCCTGGCACCGCCTGCGGCGACCGTCGTGCCGGCGCCGAGAACGAAGAGCGCCAGGACCGTCGTCAACGGCAGCGGCGGCAGCCATCGGTCGGTGACGTTCCAGGCGACCCCGAGCAGCAACAGGAATCCCAGCAGGAGGGAAGCCCGCGCCGGCCAGCGTGCGGTTTCACGCCAACCGGTGGCGATCAGGCCATGTGCGAAGCCCGCAGCCATCAGGGCGAGCGCCGTGTACGGCGCCATCCTCCCCGGCAGTGCGCGGTAGAACGCGATCTGCGTCCAGGCGCCGACCGGCGGCGTCGACACGTCGGGCAGCAGCCATTGATCGATCGACCAGGGGGGTCCGAAGGCGTATTCCGCGAGCGTCGCAATCGCGATCGCCAGCGTCAGGATCGACAGCACGAGCGCGCCGACATTAATGCGTTCCGGCGCGGGCTCGGGCCGCCGCCGTGTCAGGCACAGCAAGGTCAGGCCCGCGGCGATCAAGGCCAGTGCCACGTTGGCCTTCATGCGCAAGCCGCCGCCGGACAGGAGGCGCAGCCACTCCAGGTCGATGGCCCATGCGGAGAGCACGAGGGAGCCGACGAGCACCAGAGCGGCCGCCGCTCCGTTGATGACGAGAGCTCGCAGGTCAGAGCGACCCAGGGCCCGGCCGATCCGCTTCAAAGCCCCCGTCACGTCGTTCGACACCGCATTTCCTCGCCGCCATGGTCGGCAACGAACCTGTGTCGCCCCTGAAGCGATTTCGGCAGATCACCGCGGGTCTTGAGTGGCTCGCCGCCCTGCGCGACCCTGTGCGCTGTTCACGTCGCGCCAGCCGGCTCTCGCACGGTGGCGGCGCGCGCGTCCTTGAGCGCCCTGGTCCACCAGGCCAGGTCGTCGAGCAGGCCCTTCGCGGCCTGCGCCAGATGGGGGAAGTCGTCAAAGCTCTTGCCCTGCTGCCAGATGCCGAGGAACTCGACCATGCCGACGTGCACCGCGTGGCGCACCGGCACCATCTGCAGCTCGACTGCGACGAGCCGCAGCTGTTCGACGGCGCGCGCCGCGCCGACGCCGCCGTAGCCGACGAAGGCCACGGGCTTGCGAACGAATTCCGCGTAGGCGTAGTCGAGAGCGTTCTTCAGGACCGCGCTCGGGCCGTGGTTGTATTCGGGCGTGACGATGATGAACCCGTCGAGGTCGGCGAGCCTGGCGGCCCAGGCTCGCGCCGCTTCGTTCTTCACCGGTGCCCAGGCGGGCGACATCGGCTCGTCGAAGAACGGCAGGGGGTGATCGCGCAGGTCGATCAGCTCGAATTCGAGGTCGTCGCGCCCGGCGGCGATGGCGTGGATCCATGCGGCCGGCTTGTCGCCGAAACGGCCTTCGCGCGTGGCACCGATGATGATGCCGATCCTGGGTGGGTTCATGGAGGGACTCCTTGGAAATGAAACGATCTAGGCGAGTCGCCCCTCGGCGCGCAGCCGGTTGCCGATCTCCTGAATGCGCGCTTCGCCTTGGCGCAAGGCGTCGGCACTGGTATGCACCGAGTAGTAGCCGAGCACCAGGTCGTGCGGGTG
>DASYKC010000063.1:0-4686 GCA_035995885.1 Caldimonas sp.
CGACGTGCCGACGTTCGCGCGCGTCGCCGACGTGCTGCTCGGCGCCGATCCCGCGCCGTTGCCGGCCGGGCGCGCCCGCCTGCTCGCGCCGAGCGACGTGTGGGCGCTGCTCGCGGCCGAGGTCGGCGAAGCGCAACGCACGCCGCGCGCCCTGGTCGAGGCGGAGCTCGGCGCGGCGGCGCCGGTCGACGTCGTCCTCGACGGCTTCGAGCCGATGTACTGGAGCTTTCGCTATCTGCAGGGACGCGAGGCCTGGCGCAGCGACGGCGCGCTGATCGACCGCTTCGCACCGCCGCTCGGCCCCGGCGTCGCGCAGCGCTTCGCCTGGGCGCGCGACGTCACCGACGCGCAGGTCGCGGAGGCGACCGCGTTCCGCGTGCGCTTCCGCGATCACATGACGGCGCTGCTCGGCAGCGACGGCGTGCTGGTGATGCCGACGATGCCCGACGTCGCTCCGCTCGCGAGCGCCGACGAGGCCGGCCTCGAGGATTACCGCAACCGGGCGACGCGGATGCTCTGCATCGCCGGCCTCGCCGGCCTGCCGCAGCTCTCGCTGCCGCTCGGCCACCGCCTCGGCGCGCCGCTCGGGATCTCGCTGCTCGGCCCGGCGGGCAGCGACCGCAGCCTGGTGCGGCTCGCCGAGCGCATCGCGGTGGCGACGGCCTGATCGCGTCGGCCGAGGGCGCAGCCATGCGACCATTTGGTCCATGACAACCGCCACCCCCAAGGCGCTCGCGACCCGAAAGGCGGCCGCGGCAGCGCCGCCTTCGCTCCTCGGCCAGCTCGCCGCCGCGCTGGCGAGCCGGCGCATCCGCGTCGTCGACCTGACGCAGACGCTCACGCCCGACTTCCCGCAGATCGCCCTGCCGCCCGAGATGGGCCAGTGCTGGCCGTTCCGGATCGAGGAGGTCTCGGCCTACGACGCGCGCGGGCCGGGCTGGTACTGGAACAACTTCTCGTGCGGCGAGCACACCGGCACCCACTTCGACGCGCCGATCCACTGGATCTCCGGCAAGGACCTGGCCAACAACTCGGTCGACACGATCCCGGCGCAGCACTTCGTCGCGCCGGCATTCGTGATCGACTGCGCCGCGCAGGCGAAGGCCGACCCCGACTACCTGCTCACGGTCGACGACATCGAGCGCTTCGAGGCGGCGCACGGCCGCGTTCGCGAAGGCGCGTGGTTCCTGATGCGGACCGACTGGTCCCAGCGCAGGGATCCCGAGGCGTACCAGAACTTCGACGAGACCGGCCAGCACACGCCGGGCCCTTCGGCCGAGGCGGTGCGCTTCCTCGTCGACGAGCGCGGCGTCCTCGGCTTCGGCTCGGAGGCGATCGGCACCGACGCCGGCCAGGGCTACCACCTGCGGCCGCCGTACCCGTGCCACTACTACATGCACGGCGCCGGCCGCTACGGCCTGCAGTGCCTGACCAACCTCGACCTGCTGCCGCCGACCGGCGCGCTGCTCGTCTGCCCGCCGCTCAAGATCGAGAAGGGCAGCGGCAGCCCGCTGCGCGTCCTCGCCCTTGTCGAAGACGCGGCGTGATCGGCACTCGTCCATTGAATCGATTCATCCCAGGAGCTTCCCGATGCCTTCATCCTCGACCCGGCGCGTTCTCTTCGCCGCCCTGCTCGTCGCACTCGTCCCGCTCGCCGCCGTCGCGCAGATGAAGGTCGGCGTGATCGCCTCGTCGACCGGGCCGACGGCAGTCGTCGGCATCCCGCAGAAGAACACCGCGGCGCTCCTGCCGAAGAAGATCGGCGCGATCGACGTCGAGTACGTCGTCTACGACGACGCGTCCGATCCGACGCAGTCGGTCGCGCTCGTCAAGAAGCTCCTCGCCGAGCAGAACGTCGACGCGATCATCGGCCCGTCGGGGTCGCCGAACGCGATGGGGACGATCCAGTTCATCGCCGAGGCGAAGACGCCGATGCTCGCGCCGGTCGGCACGCCCGCGGTCGTGCTGCCGATGGACGACCAGAAGCGCTGGGTCTTCAAGACGACGCAGAACGACGACCTGATCTCGCAGGCGCTGGTCGCGCACATGGCCAAGCACGGCATCAAGACGGTCGGCTTCATCGGCCTCTCCGATGCGTACGGCGAGTCGTGGTACCGGACCTTCGTGCCGATGGCCGAGAAGGCCGGCATCAGATTAGTCGCCAACGAGCGCTTCGCGCGCTCCGACCAGAGCGTGATCGGCCAGGCCGCGAAGATCATCGCCGCCAACCCGGACGCGGTGCTTGTCGGCGCCGCCGGCGGGCCGACGGTGCTGCCGCACACGACGCTCGTCGAGCGCGGCTACAAGGGCCAGATCTACCAGACGCACGGCGCGGCGACGCCCGACTTCGTCCGCCTCGGCGGCAAGGCGGTCGAGGGCACGGTGATGGCGGCGAGCCTGATGCTCGTGCTCCCGGAGATGCCCGACAGCAACCCGGCGAAGAAGGTCGCGCTCGACTACATCGGCCAGTACGAGAAGCTGTACGGCACCCGGCCCGCGACCTTCGGCGCCAACGTCTACGACGCCGGCCTGCTGCTGCAGCGCGCCGTGCCGCTGGCGGCGACGAAGGGCAAGCCCGGCACGGCCGAGTTCCGCTCGGCGCTGCGCGACGCCCTCGAGCAGACCAAGGAGCTCGTCGGCACGCAGGGCGTCTACACGATGACCGCCGCCGACCACTCGGGCTTCGACAAGCGCGGCCGCGAGCTGATGCAGCTGAAGGACGGCGTCTGGCGGCTGATCCCGGAGTAGCGCCCGGCGCGCTTGCCAACTGAAAGGTTCAGCACTAAACTATACCTTTCGACGCGGCAACAGCGAAGGCGCGATGAACATCGTCTGCATCGGCGGCGGCCCGGCGGGTCTCTATTTCGCGCTGCTCATGAAGCAGCAGGACCGGACGCACCGCGTCCGCGTCGTCGAGCGCAACAAGCCCTACGACACCTTCGGCTGGGGCGTCGTCTTCTCCGACCAGACGCTCGGCAACCTGCAGGCGGCCGACGCGAAGAGCGCGGCGCAGATCCTCGATGCGTTCAACCACTGGGACGACATCGAGGTCAACATCCGCGGCGCGAAGATCACGTCAGGCGGCCACGGCTTCTGCGGCATCGGCAGGAAGCGCCTGCTCAACATCCTGCAGGCAAGGGGCGAGCAGGTCGGCGTCGAGCTGGTGTTCGAGACCGACGTCAAGTCGGCCGCCGACTACGCCGACGCCGACCTCGTCATCGCCAGCGACGGCCTCAACAGCCGGGTCCGCGCCGAGCACGCCGACACCTACAGGCCCGACATCGACCTGCGCCGCAACCGCTTCGTCTGGCTCGGCACGACGCGCCTCTTCGACGCCTTCACCTTCGACTTCCAGGAGACGGCGCACGGCTGGTTCCAGGCGCACGCGTACCGCTTCGACGCGACCCACTCGACCTTCATCGTCGAGACGCCCGAGGCGGTCTGGCAGAAGGCCGGCCTCGACCGGATGGAAAAGGAAGAGGCGATCGCCTTCTGCGAGAAGCTCTTCGCGAAGACGCTGCAGGGCCACGCGCTGCTCTCGAACTCGGCGCACCTGCGCGGCTCGACGCAGTGGATCAGGTTTCCGCGCGTCGTCTGCGAGCGCTGGGTGCACCGGCTCGGCGGCGAGGGCGGCACGCCCGTCGTCCTGATGGGCGACGCCGCGCACACGGCGCACTTCTCGATCGGCTCGGGCACCAAGCTCGCCCTCGAGGACGCGATCGAGCTGGCACGCTCGATCGACCAGCATCCGCGCGACCTCGCCGCCGCGCTGACGCATTACGAGGCGCTCCGCAGCGTCGAGGTGCTGAAGATCCAGAACGCGGCGCGCAACTCGACCGAGTGGTTCGAGCACGTCGACCGCTACGTCGCCCTGCCGCCCGAGCAGTTCGCCTATTCGCTGCTGACGCGCAGCCAGCGCATCAGCCACGAGAACCTGCGCCTGCGCGACAGGGGCTACGTCGAGGACTACGAGGACTGGATCGCAGTGCAGGCCGGCGTCACGCGCGCGCCGGCGCGGCACTCGATCCCGCCGATGCTGACGCCGTTCGCGCTGCGCGGCGTGACGCTGCCGAACCGCGTCGTCGTCTCGCCGATGGCGCAGTACTCGTGCGTCGACGGCCTCGCCGCCGACTATCACCTCGTCCACCTCGGCGCGCGCGCGATGGGCGGCGCCGGCCTCGTCGTCGCCGAGATGACGTGCCCATCGCCCGACGCGCGCATCACGCCCGCCTGCCCCGGCCTGTGGAACGAGGCGCAGCGCGACGGCTGGAAGCGGATCGTCGATTTCGTCCACGCCAACAGTGCCGCGAAGATCGCGATGCAGCTCGGCCACGCCGGCGCGAAAGGCTCGACGCGCGTGCCGTGGGAAGGCGAGGACCAGCCGCTCGACCACGACAACTGGCCGCTGATCTCGGCGTCGCCGCAGCAGTACCTCGACGGCGTCAGCGACTGGTCGCTGGCGATGACGCGCGCCGACCTGGACCGCGTCAGCGCCGACTTCGTCCGCGCGACGCGCTACGCCGCCGAGGCCGGCTTCGACTGGCTCGAGCTGCACTGCGCCCACGGCTACCTGCTCTCGTCGTTCATCTCGCCGCTCACCAACCAGCGCACCGACGAGTACGGCGGCTCGCTCGCCAACCGACTGCGCTATCCGCTCGAGGTCTTCGCGGCGGTGCGCGAGGTCTG